>QIAP01000069.1:25575-74297 GCA_003225075.1 Acidobacteriota bacterium
GGGGAACGTTACCGCTTGGGCGAGCACGTCCTATTATTTCTGTACCCCCCGAGCAAGCTGGGTCTAACCAGTCCTGTGGGAGGTGCTCTGGGACGCTTCCCCGTAGACCAGGCCAACCTCGTCATATTGAAAGCGCCACGATTCGAGCCCACCGTCAGTAACGACCAGCGGTGGCGCCTTCGGTGTTGCAACTCGGAATCGTCAGCGGCGCGAGGCAAATGATTACGGTGGGACAAGGCTTTCTGCCGGTGATTGTGGGTGTGACGGATTCCTCCGCACCGCCGAATTCGGTTCTGGGAGCCGGAGTAATTTTTCAGAGCTTCGTGTTGCGGCCGGAGGCGGATACGGTAATCGATTCCGGCGGCGAAGCCGGCAGTGGGCATGGCATGCCCGTGATCCTGAGCTCATCCCAGGCAATCGTGATCTCAGATTCAAATGGACTCGCAAGCCTGGTGCCGTCACCTAACTCAATTCTGGGCGCAGTCGAAATCGACATGATTGCGACGGCAGGAACGGCCGCGACGCAACAATTCATCGCGCGATCTTTCTGGCCTGTGCCCACGGCCGGTGCTGGCGGGGGAGCACCAGTACTGCCGCCGACTGGAGCAGGCGCGAAGAGAGCAACGCGACGCCGGAGGTGCGGATGTTCCAGACCGCGGCCAGTGGCGGGAAATTCTGCGCTAGCGACCCACGCACCCTCAAGCTGTTACTTCTTCGTCCACTGGTCTACCCAGGCGTTCACCGTTTGGTACCACAATCGGCTGTTCTGCGGCTTGAGCACCCAGTGTCCTTCATCCGGAAAATACAACATTTTTGAGGGCATATTCAGCCGCTGCAGTGTGGTGAAGAGCTGGAAACCTTCTGACACGTCGAGACGATAATCGAGCTGCCCGTGGACGACCAGCGTCGGCGTTTTGAAACTGGTGGCGGAGAGGTGTGGCGACCATTTTCTGTAAAGTTCGCGATTGGTGTACGGCGTGCCTTTGAATTCCCACTCGTTGAACCACAGCTCTTCGGTTGTTCCCCAGGCAGATTCCGTGTTGAACATGCCATCGTGCGCGACGATGCATTTGAAGCGGTTGGTGTGGCCAAGAATCCAGTTGGCCATGTATCCGCCGTAGCTGGCGCCTAGAGCACACTCGCGGTCTTTGTCTATGAATGGATAGTGCTGCTCTGCATAGTCCAGACCCTTCATCAGGTCCTCAAAGGGAGCGCCGCCCCAGTCGCCGTTGATCGCGTCAATGAACTTCTGCCCGTAGCCGGTCGAACCGTGGAAATTGATCATGATGACCACGTATCCGTTGGCGGCGAAGAGTTCCGCGTTCCAGCGATAGCTCCAGTCATTTCCCCAGGCGCCTTGCGGCCCACCGTGGATGAGGAACTCTACTGGATACTTCTTGCTGGGGTCGAAGTTGGGCGGCTTGACCAGGAAGCCCTCGACTTCGGCATTCTCCGCGCCGGTGAACCAGAAAGACTCGATCTTCTGCATGTCAATTTTGGACAGCAGCAGATTGTTGACCCGCGTGATGGCTCTGTCCTGGTTTAAGGAACAATTCTCCTTTCCGGGATCCACATCACCCGTTTTAGCAGGACACCCGCTGCCCGCCACATCGCTAGCGTAGATTTCGTTCGGTGCGCTGATCGACATCCGGCTGAACACTAAACTCTTCCCGTCAGGGGTCACCGCTAAGTCGTCGTTATAGCCGGCCACGAGGACGCGTTTGGAAAAATCGTTGCGGTGTATATTGGACCCGGTGGTCGGCCTCGTGTCGACGGCGTAGATCAGGCTGTGGCTCTTATGCTCGGCACTGAAGTAGATCATCCTTGAATCTGGTGCCCAGATGAAACTGCCTACCCAACGGTCGAAGTTCTCAGTTAGATCCATCTTCTCTTGCGTCTTGCGGTCATACCGCATCAGCCTGAAGCGATCGCTCTCATACCCCGGCCGAGCTTGCGCGCGATAAGCGATGTACTTGCCATCGGGCGAGTAAAGCGGATTGGAGTCGCTGGCGGGATTGCCGGCGGTGATGTTCTTCGCCGGTCCTCCATTCACCGGGACGATCCAGAGATCGTTATTGGTGGATGTGGCTTCGACCCTATCGTGATTTGAGGTGTAGCAAATTTCCTGGCCATCCGGGGAGAAGGCATATAGGTCCTGGCCCCCGAGGCTGAAGACGGGAGAGTCGTAGTCGCCCGGAGTCAGGTCGCGGTACGGTGATGTAGCTCCCTGAATGCGGTCGAAGCCATTCGCGGCGGGCGCGTTCGGAGCGGGAACAACCAAGATGTGCGTACGCTTACCCGCCCTGTATGCATTCCAGTGCCGGAAGAGCAGTCGGTCGAAGATGAGCGCCTTGACTTTCGACTCCTCGGCTTCCTTCAGCTTCTTGGCGTTGCAAGCTTCATCCGCGCACTCGGGATAGACATTCGAAACGAAAAGGATATTTTTCCCATCCGGCGACCACAGCTCGCCATCGGCTTCGGTTGCGATTGAGGTCAATTTGTGTTTGCCGCTTACAGTTCCGCTGGCAGCATCGAAGTCAGCGATCCAAATCTGCGAGCCGCCTTCTTTCGACGACACGAATGCAAAGCGCTTACCGTCCGGTGCCCAGCGGGGACGGTCGGCATCCTGGTCGCTGATGATCTCGCGCGACTCGCCGCCAGCGATGGGCACGATCCAGACGTGCGGCGTTTTCGTGTTGGCATCGAGGCTGACATCAACGGCGCTGAACACCACCCACTTGCCATCCGGCGAGGGGACAGGCTCGTTCACACGTTTGAGCGCCATCATGTCTTCAAAGGTGAAGGGATGTTTGCTTTGCGCGGATGCCAGCGAACAGATCAGTAAACACGGAAGAAGCGTGAAGACGACGAACGCACGGCGCATCAGTGCCTCCCAGAAATGGGGTAAGTTTAGCAGGCAGAAGGTGGGAGCACTCAGCATTCAGCAATCAGCATTCAGCCAGCGGGCAGTCGAGATCTGGCGTCCCGGGAACTGCCTCCGACTTCGACCATCTGAGATTTACGTACAATTACAATGGTCAGGAGCCGAAGGCTTGAGTGTTGAATGCCGGTTGGGCGAATCGAAAGCTAAATCCGCTTTCCCCCAGCACCCCGCGTCAGCAGCCCGCATCTAATTAGAGAGGCAGAACAGTAGCTTGCCATTCCCTTCCCCACGTATGCTAGTTGGGGGTGGAAGGCGCGGTCATGTTCAGCCTTATCCCATTTTCTTCGGTAAACTAATCATTATGAAACCAGTGATGCGCTTTACGTGGCTGATGGTACTCCTTGCACCCTCAGTGTTAAGCCTCGGCGCGGCCGCCCAGGAGGGCCCACTCGATAAATCCGAGCCCAAAGGTGTCGCTCCGGAGCAGATAATTCAGCACTTTGCCACTAAGGAAAAAGAATTTAAAGAGGCACGCGATCAGTACACCTACCGGCAGGAAGTGAAGGTGCAAACGCTGGACGGCAACACCGTGACCGGGGAGTACCAGGAAGTTTTCGATGTGCTGTTTGATGATAAAGGAAAACGTCTGGAGAACGTAGTATTCGCGCCGCAGTCGAGCATCGAAAATGGCGGCATTTCCATTACGAAAGAAGATCTTTCCGATATTCGCAACCGCCTTCCGTTTGTTCTCACCAGCGACGAGATCCCCGAATACAGCATTCTGTACGTTGGCCAGCAACAGGAAGACGAGCTGCATTGCTACGTCTTTGACATCGCACCCAAGACGATCGAGAAGGACAGGCGTTACTTCCAGGGACGCGTCTGGGTGGATGACCATGATTTTCAAATTGTGAAGACTTATGGGAAGACTGTCCCCGATATCCGCACCAAAAAAGGCGAGAATCTGTTCCCTAAGTTCACCACTTGGCGCGAGCAGATTGATGGCAAGTATTGGTTTCCTACCTACACCCGGGCAGACGACACTCTTCACTTTTCGATGCAGGAAGTACACATCCGCGAGATCGTCAAATACGAAAATTACCGACGCTTCGGATCGAACGTGAAGATCACCTACGAAGGAAAAGAAGTGCAGAAAGAGAAAGAGCAGAAGAAACCAGATCAGCAGCAGCCGCAGAAGTAGGGTTCAAAGTCAGGTTTCAAAGTTTCAAGGTTGCACAGGTTTCAAAACTCGGGAGGCTTTTCCTGGTTTGCGACACCCTGGTTTTCGAAACCCTGTTTTTTGAAACCTTGGAAACCTTCAAACCTTGAAACCTGCGGCTTGAAACCTTCCAACCTTGCCCCCCAGCTAGTAGAACAAATACTTCCGCCACTTATCATCCGAACGTCCCATCAGGCGCATGATGTGGCGGCTGGTGTGCAGATTGAAGGCGCGCGGCTCACGCATCAGCTTCATACCGGCTTCGATGGGGAGCTGATTACCTTTCTGCCGATTGCAGGGGTGGCAGCAAGCCACCAGATTCTCCCAGGTGGAAGACCCGCCGCGAGAGCGCGGAACTACGTGGTCAAGAGTAAGATCGCCCGAGGCAAGCAGGGTCGCACAGTATTGGCAGGTATTGCGGTCACGGAGCAAAATATTCTTTCGCGACAGAGCCCGCGTCTGGTGCGGAATGCGGCGATATTCCAACAGGCGAATCACCGATGGTACGCGCAGCGCGAAGCGGGCGGCGTGCAGAAAATGACCGTTCTCTTCCTCGGTCATAGCAACGCCCTTCAATACCAGGACGATGGCGCGGCGAGCGGCGCAAACATTGATCGGCTCGTACGATGCGTTGAGCACCAGAACGGGCGCATGCAGAGCATGGCCGTCGCTATCCTGATGAGTCGCTCCCACCACGATCGCCGCACTGGCATGCATCCGCAGCGAATTGTGAAGCTTGCCTGACATAAAACCGCATTACCCGTGAGCCGCCATAGCCAAAGCCAGCCGGGCTTCCTCGTCCTGATTGGGTACGGCGTGCTGAGCATTCGTCTTTAGCGTTCTCGCAACCGTTGCAACCCAGACGCGAGTCGCTCCAGCTCGACGAAGTATGCGCGCGCACTCGGACACCGTGGTACCAGTTGTAAACACATCGTCCACCAGCAGAACTTCGCGACCTTCGATTTCGCGTGGCAACGCCACGGCAAAGGCGCCACGGATATTCTCCCGCCGTTGATGATTACTGAGGCCGGTCTGGGACTGAGTGTCGCGCCGACGCTCCAAGACCGACCCATTGCAGGCTAACTGGTCTCCCGCAGGCTTCAATTTCAGGGCCGCACGGGCGATCAGTTCCGCCTGGTTAAAACCACGCTGGCGCATCTTGCTGGGATGTAACGGCACCGGAACGACGACCAAGGCCGCGTCGCCAAACGAAGGCTTTAACGCCGCAATCACCTCGGCCAACATGCGTCCCAAGACATTGGATGCAGTCCGCACGTGCTCATACTTCAGCAGGTGAATCAGTTCGCGCAGGCCCCCGTCGTAGCTTCCGTAAGCCGCGGCCTTAGCGAAGGGGGGCGCCAAGCGGCGACATAAACCGCATCGTGGCTCATTATGATCTTCGGAGAAGGCGTTGGGGCTCACCAGCCCTTCGCCGCAACTGGAGCAGACTCCGCCAGCGATCGGTCGCATGGCGAGCAGGCAATCTTCGCAGACTGGAAGCCGAGAAACTTTAATCAGGGGAGTGCCGCAAAGGCGGCAGTCGGAAGGAAACAGGGTGGCGAACAAACTCTCAGCAGCAAGACCTGCCCACGAGGCAAAAGACGAGCTTCCCCCTACAATTTTGATCTTGGCTGCCGGACTTAGCTCCTGGCTACTGCTGAAGACGACCTCCATGCTAAATGCGATGCTAGCACTTTATGTCCACGAATCCCCTTCAGTATAAAGGGGTTGTCGCGTCTCAGGCAACATGGCCGGGGTGGTTCGGCGAGTGCGGTAGTCGCACCGCGGACGGCTTACGCCCAAGTTCCTTGCGATCACGCACTTGGACGGATAGAAGGCGATAAGACCGCCGAAAACAGTCGCCACAACGCACCGGCTGGAGCAGAAACAACGACAGAATGTATTTTTCGGTGAAGGTCCGCCGGCGGGAATGGTACCCCACAAGACTACCGCAATCGGGACACCTGTATTCCTTCAGGTACCGGACCCAGTACTCTCGGCTGGTAAGTTCTTCCAGCAAACTACACCTCGCAATTCTCTTCGGCAGAACCTATTTTAACCCAAGTAGAACCAACGAGGCTGGCTAAAAATCGTGCGGAAACTCAGTCCAGGAAATTTATCGCAAACTATGGTGGCGCATCGTACTTGTAAAGTGAGCGCGGTGCATGCTAAGGTGCGCCGTCCCTGAGGTTAAGCATTTAAGCGCACGATTCTACTCATCACTTACGAGGGGTCTATGAGCATGCCGCCACCACTGAATGCTACCGAAGGTCGAAAAAAATACCAGCCCTATGTACCCGAAAACATGGAGATGAAGGAGTTTACCCTCCGCGCAGTGTTGCTGGGGTTGGTCATGACGGTGGTTCTTGGCGCGGCAAACGCATACCTGGGTCTACGTGCGGGGATCACAATCGCCGCGACATATCCCGCGGCAGTGATTGCCATGGCCGTATTGCGGGCTTGGAAGGGATCGCTGCTTGAGGAGAATATCGCTCGAACCGCGGGATCGATCGGAGAATCGGTCGCGGCCGGCGCAATTTTTACTATTCCTGCATTCCTGCTTGCCCGGGCCTGGACGTCCTTTCGGCCCGCCGATGCCTACTGGAAATCCACCGCGTTGATCATGGTGGGCAGCATCCTTGGGGTGCTTTTTATTTCGTTGGTGCGCCGGGTCATGGTGGAAGATCCGGAGCTACCCTTCCCGGAATCCGTGGCAGCGGCCGAGATTCACAAGGCGGGCCAGCGGGGTGCCCAGGCAGCCAAATATCTTTTCTGGAATATCGGAGTTGGGGGTCTGGTGTACATGCTCGGGCGATTTGGTTTGTTTGCCGCGGATAAGGATTTTCACCCGCTGGTTGGCACTCTCGGCCACAGCCAAGTTCGCTTGGGCACGGCGGGAAGCACCAACTTGGTGGCTGCGGGAGGAACCAGCATGTTCGCGGCTCCCAGCGTGAGCCCGGCATATTTGGGTGTGGGATACATCATCGGGCTGCGACTGGCAGCACTTCAGTTTGCGGGCGGCGTGCTGGCGTGGGGATTGATGGTTCCGCTGCTCATCTTTTTTCTGGGCCCGCAGCTCAAACAATACCTCCCTTCGGATACGCCGGATAACTGGGCAGCCATAGCGGCGGCGGTTTGGAGATTCATTGTGCGTCCCATCGCCGTTGGTGGAATGCTCGTGGGCGCGGCCTATACACTTTTCAAAATGCGGCAAAGCCTGACGGCAGGCCTGGGCAAAGCATTTTCTGACCTGAGACAGACTGCGGACCAGCGAGCCAAGCTTTCGCGGACGGAACAATACATGAGTTCGAAGGTCGTTTTCGGATTGATTGTCCTGATGTTCGTACTCATGTGTTTTCTTTACATCCATATTTCGGGTTTGGTTGGGCCGGCCGTACTCGCGGCCGTGGTCATGATTTTTGTCGGCTTCTTTTTCGCCACTGTTTCTGGGAACCTGGTTGGATTCATCGGCTCGTCTAACAATCCAATTTCGGGCTTGACCCTTTCAACCTTGCTGATTGCCGCGCTCCTCATGGTGGCGCTGGGAGTTTCCGGAAATTCTGGCGTTGCCGCTGTATTGGGGGTTGCCGCTGTGGTGTGCGTCTCCTCGGCGGTTGCGGGCGAACTGCTGCAGGACTTCAAGGTGGGATACATATTGGGCGGCACACCTCGCAGAATTCAAATGGCAGAATTGATTGCGGTCGTGGTGGCAAGTCTCGTGATGTACTGGCCCTTGATGCTGCTGCATGAAGCCAACATCAAAGCCGGTGGAATCGGATTTGGTGACCGTCAGCTTTCTGCTCCACAAGCGGGTTTGATGGCCACACTGGCCATGGGAATCGTAGGTGGCGAGATGCCGTGGCCGCTAGTGGTGGTCGGCATATTTATGGGCATCGGGCTCATCATGATGCAGGTACGCAGCCCGATGTTGGTGGCAGTCGGAATGTATCTGCCTTTCGAGACCACATTTGCCATCTTCCTCGGCGGAGTTTTCCGCACACTCGGAGATTGGCTGGCGAAGCGGCGTGGATTCAACCACGCGCAGATGGCGCGAGTGGAGAATGCCGGAGTCCTCACGGCTTCCGGATTGATTGCGGGAGAAGCCGTGCTAGGTCTGGTTTGGGCGGCATTGCAGTTTGCTCCAGCATGGGCGCGGCCACAGGTCTTCAAAGAGCCCTCGTATCTTGCGGGAGTCGCGGTGATGATCGGATTGGCTTTTTTGATGATCCGGTTACCGCTTTCCAGTGCGGGCGATCCGAAAGAGCCGGCGCCGCCGGTCGCAATGATGTGATGCACGCGTGTGGCGCGGGCGCCCTCGCCCGCGTTCCCCGACTAGGGGTTCAACCGCGAAGGCCACGAGGCACACGAAACATTCTTAGGCACTCCTTCGTGTAACTTCGTTTCTTTCGTGGTTTATTGTTTATCATGCCAGTCGCAGACAACATGGCTATAGTCCGCGAACGAATTGGTGCTGCGGCTAGGCGGGCTGGACGCAAGGTCGATGACGTTACCCTGATGGCGGTGAGCAAGACCGTTTCCCCAGAACTTATTCGTGCGGCTTACCTGGCGGGAGTACGAGCATTCGGCGAGAACCGGGTCCAGGAATTTGCCGGAAAAGTAGATGCCGTCCGAGACCTGGGTGCTGCCGAATGGCACATGATCGGACACCTGCAAAGCAACAAAGCCGGCAAGGCAGCAGAACTTTTCAATGCCATCGATTCGGTGGACTCGCTCAAGTTAGCAGAGAAGCTGAATGCGGCAGCCAGAAAACTCGAAAAGAATTTGGCGGTTCTCATCGAAATCAATGTCGGTGGCGAGGAAGCGAAGAGCGGCATCCGCCCGGAAAGCCGTGAACTGGAAGAAATCCTTCAGGCGGCGCCACAGCTCGATCACTTGTCCCTGCGGGGCCTTATGACTATTCCTCCGTTCACCGATGATCCGCAGCAAGCGCGGGTATACTTTCAAAAATTGCGCGTGTTACGCGATAAAATTGCCTCCCAACAATTTCCCAATACCAATATGGGCGTGCTTTCTATGGGAATGTCTCACGACTTTGAAGTCGCCATTGAGGAAGGCTCGACCTGCGTGCGGGTGGGAACGGCGATCTTTGGCAAAAGAAAAGATACGTAGCGACAGGGGAGACGTTCCGCAACAGCGGCATCCGTCAGATTCCAGCCGGGCATGATTCCAATACGAGATACTTCGACAGGCGCCACCTTTGCCGTCAAACTCCATCCCGGTGCGAAGAAGAACGCTATCACGGGCGAACTCGGCGACGCGCTCAAAGTCTCCCTAACCGCGCCGCCCGTCGAAGGCCGCGCCAATGAAGCCTGCATCGAATTCTTCGCAAATCTTTTGAAGGTGCCGCGAGCTTCCGTTAGCATAGCGTCCGGCCACACCAGCCGCAAAAAGATGGTTCGTGTGGCCGCGTTATCAGCAGACGAAGTGCGGCGGAGATTGAACACCCGCTAAGAAATGGGAAACGGCGCAAAATAGTGAGCATTACTCACGACTCCAGGAGCCGCTTTTGACTTTCTCCGAGCGCTTGCATGAGATTCGCACCGGGTTCGAGCGTCCCTTCTGGGTCGCAAACATCAGCGAACTATTCGAGCGACTCTCTTACTACGCGGCCTTTGCCTCGCTCGCGCGTTATCTCCACGAGACGTTGAGTTTTCGAGTCGAACAGGCCAGCAGCCTGACCGGCCTGTTCGGAGGGCTGGTGTGGTTCCTGGCTGCATTCGGCGGAACTCTCGCCGACCGGTTGGGCTTTCGCCGTTCTCTTTCGCTGGCCTACCTGATCCTGAGTTGCTCTTATTTCCTGCTTGGGTCAATCGGAGCACCGTGGCTCGCTCCCCTGCGCAATGCCATGCCCTTAGGTGTTCTGGTAACCATGGTGTTGATGCTTCCTGCGCTGGGAATTGCCCTGGTGAAACCCTCGGTAGTCGGGACTACAGCACGCGCCTCCAAAGAGAATGTCCGCTCAATTGGCTACTCTATTTACTACACCCTGGTAAATATCGGTGGAGCTGCGGGGCCATACGTCGCTTCCTGGGTTCACCAGCACATGCGCGTGGAAAACGTATTCCGGGTGGCAGCACTGAGCGTGTTCGTGATGTTCTTCGCGGTGCTGCTCTTCTTCAAAGAACCGCGCCGCTCCGGTGAAACCCAAACCGTGAGCCTGGGCCAGGCTGCAAGAAATTTCGGTACAGTCATCTCCAATCCGCGGTTCATGATCTTTCTTCTGATCTTCTCTGGATACTGGATCGTTTACTGGCAGGAATTCATCATTCTTCCGCTCTACATTCATGACTATATCAATCCGAATACCGACACTGAGCTGCTTCTCGTAACCGGACCATTAACTGTAATCTCCCTCCAGATGGTGGTGAGTTTTCTCACCCAGCGGATGCCGGCGCTGCGTGCCATTACCCTGGGAACGCTCTTCTCTGGTCTGGCATGGACCCTTCTGATCATGCATCCCACGATTCCAATGGTGGTTGCCACCTTATTCACGGTGTCACTTGGAGAGATTATCCAATCCCCGCGCTACTACGAATATATTTCCCGTCTGGCGCCTTCCGGACAGCAAGGCACATACATGGGCTTTGCGTTTCTACCAATCGGAATCGGCTCATTTATAGGTGGGTGGTTCGGCGGGAAGCTCATTCATCATTTTGGAGAGGTCACCCATCAGCCAGAGCGCATCTGGTGGGCCGTGACTGCTGTAGGCGTGGTTACCGCGGCGCTGCTGTGGATTTATGACAGGAAGGTCGGGAACACCATCGCCGCGAAATCGAATGTCACGCGGTAGTGACTTCCGGCGAATGCAATTCCACATGCCCGTATTCGCCCAAATTGCCCGCCTCATTTAGAATAGCCTTTCGCCATGAACCTTGCCGCCATTCAGTCCGCGCTGCGCGAGCGAAATATCGACGCGTGGCTCTTTTACGATCATCATCATCGCGATCCGATCGCCTACCGGGTCTTGGGCTTGCCGGACGGAATGATGGTTACCCGGCGCTGGTTCTATCTCATCCCGGCGCAGGGCCAACCGGTTAAGTTAGTTCATAAGATCGAAGCCGGGCACCTCGATTCCGTTCCCGGCACCAAGCACCTATATGCCGGATGGCAGGAGTTATTCGAGAACGTTAAGGGCATGCTCGCAAATTACCGCGACATCGCGATGCAGTATTCGCCCAACAATCTGATCTTTACAGTTTCTCTTGTGGACGGTGGCACACTGGAAATGATCCGGGGCCTCGGCAAGAACGTGGTCAGTTCCGGCGACCTGGTCGCTCAGTTCGAAGCTACCCTGACAGACGAACAGATGAAGACTCACTACGCCGCCCGCGATTTGATCGATGGCATTACAGCAGCAGCATTCAAAGAAATTGGACAGCGTGTGCGCAATGGCGGAACTACCGAGCTCGAGATCCAGAAATGGTTTCTAGAGGCATTCCATCGCGAGAATCTGGTGACTGATGATGCGCCGATCGTCGCGGTGAATGCTAACAGCGGGAATCCGCACTACGAGCCGCGAGCGGATCAGCCCGTTCCAATCCGCGAGGGCGATTTTGTTCTTCTCGATGTGTGGGCCAAGAAAGATACACCCGGCGCGGTGTACTATGACATCACTTGGACAGGGTTCGTTGGCAAGAAACCTTCGCAGAAGCAGCGGGAGATTTTCGAAATCGTTCGGGCAGCACGCGATGTCGGTGTCAAGACCGTACAGGATGCAATTTCCGCCGGTTGCCAAATAGCCGGATGGGAAGTGGATCACGCGGTACGTGCTCACATCAAAAATGCCGGCTACGGAGAATATTTTATTCACCGCACCGGCCACTCCATCGGAACCGAAGTTCACGCTAACGGCGCCAACATGGACGATTTGGAGATTCACGACGAGCGCCGGATTTTGCCGAATTCCTGTTTCTCGATCGAGCCCGGGATTTACCTGCCCGAATTCGGAGTGCGCAGTGAAGTAAATGTTCTGGTGCATCCAACGTCCGCGGAAGTGACGGGGCAAATCCAACGCGAAATCGTAATCATCTGAATGGCAAATCCCTTAATAGCTAAATCGAAAGCCAGCATCGATCCGGAGCGACCGTCAAACGCCCAACCTCAAGTCACAACCATGTCGATACTGGCGCCCGCTCTAGGCTGGTTGATTCCCGGCGGCGGGCACCTGATCCAGAGGCACTGGATTCGCGGGCTGCTGCTGATGGTATCCATCGTGACTATGTTTCTGCTTGGTCTGGCAATGCAGGGACGCGTGTATAAACCAAATGGGGGCGATATCCTGGATATTCTTGGATTCATCGGTGACGTGGGTTCGGGTGCGCTTTATATCGTTACCCGAGCTATGGATTGGGGACAGGGAGCAATCGCACACGCCACGGCAGACTTCGGCACAAAATTTATTATCGTAGCCGGCCTGTTGAATTTTATCTCGGTGGCGGACGCCTACCACATCGCCATCGGTAAGAAGCCATGACCATCGAACTGACCCACTTCAGCGCCGCGCTGTTGTTCGCTGTGTTTGCCTCGGTAGTCTTCGGCATCACGCAGCGCAACACCCCCCACGACCAGTTGCGCTATGGCTTGTACTGTTTCACCATGTTTGTCGGCGGAGTGTTCGTGGCCGGCTGGCTGATGTGGCTGGTGCGGAGATAAAAAGAATAGCCAGGGCTCGGGGGTTGGCTGAATGCTGAGTGCTGACTGCTGACTGCTTCCTCACCCCTCCCACACAAAGGCATCAAACACTCGATTCGTCGTGAATCCCAACTGTTTGTAGAGTTCCACCGCGCGCAGGTTGGCCTCAGTGACGGTGAGTGATAATAGCGAAAAACTTCGCTGTCGCAAGTTGCCCGCGCTGGCCGCAAGCAACGCTTCGCCGATTCCGCGGCAACGATGTTCCGGAAGCACGCATACCTGGGTGACGTGTCCTACATCGTGCCGCACGCGCGAACAGAGGATCAGGCCGACTACCGTGCGCGAGTTTTTGTGAACTGCCACGAACGAGGAGCCGGCATCAAACAGTCCGCATCCCGGAAAGCGCACGATATTGTTCAAGAAGCGCAGTGAGCCGCTCAGCGTGCGGTACTGATCGTTGATTTGAGAATCTACGTGTCCACGATAGGCCGCGGTGATCGCCGCCGCCGCCGCCTGATAATCCTGGTCTGACCAGGGTCGGATTTCCACGTCGGCATGCAGCGAAGGCGATGGTCTGGCCGGTCTGTTTAGCGGTGTTGACATGAACAACCGCGGATGGCGCTGAAACCCCTGTTCCAGAAAAGGCCGCGCCACTACGCCGGTTTCGTGGACCAGCAACTGCGCTTCAATTCGGTGCACTCCCGGAGATTGCTGAAGTGTCTCGATGACGTGAGTAAGTAAGCGAGTCTCGATTTCGGGCGCATTCGGATTACGACTTCCATTCGCCACAAACAAATCGCCAATCACGCCTTTGCTGCCTTCGTAAACGAAAAACGCGTAACCGAAAATTCTGCCACGCTCGATGGCGGCGTATCCCGGAAGAATCTTGCCATCCACATAGCGCAAAATCATGTCAGCCGAGCCGCTGTAGTCCCATGAAAGTAGCCGCGCCCACACTTGTGTCTCATCTTCCAGCAGAGGACGCAGATCGACGGAAGAAAAGTGCCTCAGATCGAGGATTTCCACGGGACTCCTCTGGCGTAGATGACCGGCAAAGTGCTGTAAGGCCATGCGAATGGGAAGTCTAGTGCGTCGTGGCGTGATAAGGCAAACGGCGAGAACATGGAAAGCTAACAGAAGTACGCCAGCTCAGTCCTAATAGCCGGCTCTGTGTCCCATTCCTGGCGGAGATATCCAAAAATATTCCAGATGTTGTGCGCCAAAATTTCCTAAATGCGAGACGCGGCAATCTCCGGTAAGTCTTGTGATTTGGGGCTGCGACCCTTCTACGGCAACGAGCAGGTGCTCGCCAGGGGGTATCTCCCCCAATTCATAGCGGCTGATCACCTGATTGCGGTAAAAGGCGAGGCCGTACTCCGTTTCCCTCGAAACGCCCAGCACCGCGGTGGGCAGAGCCCTGGTTTCCATGCGACCTATCTCGGTTGCCACCGGACGCGCTGAGAGTGTGGCGTCCAGCGATGGCCCGCCAACTCGCAGCGCCCACGCAACCACCAACACCACCGGCACGAGCGTGACAAACCTGACCATGCGTAAACCCAGTCTGCAGACGAGTGTTGCTCCCATTCCTGCGGCGAAGACCAATGCCACTCCCGAAGCCAGCATGGTCGCCTTTCCCCACGGTACCCGGTGCTGCAGCAGAATGTATTGGATCATCAGTGCGGGAATGATTGGAAGTGCCGCCGCCAGCGAATGCAACACATTCAGCCATGGTGCGGCAGGTCGGTCATCAATAATGTGGCGTCGAATGTATTCTGCGACCAGCAAAGTTCCTGCTGGGACCGCAGGCACAATATATCCGGGCAGTTTTGATTGTGAGAAAGAAAAGAACATCAAGGGCGCGAGAAGCCAGATGACCAGAAATACGTCCCACTGGTCTTCAGCCGGAGCCTGCGGTTGCGATTTGGCTCCCCGCCACCACGAGCGGGTCGTTTTGAACACGGCGGCAACCACAATGACAGTCCAGGGCAGCAATCCCAGCAAAGTCACCGGGACGTAATACCAGAAAGGTTGCTGGTGACGGTACAGATTCGTTCCGAAGCGCACTAGGTTATGTTCGAGAATGAATATCCGAAAGAATTCTGGATTCTTTACCTGCACTGCGACGTACCAGGGCAGAGCGACTACGCAAAACAGCAGGATTCCAGGTAGCCACAAAGTCCGCCAAACTAGAGGAATGTCTCGCTTGCAAAGGGCAAAAATAGCGATGATTAAACTGGCGAGTACAGGCGCGACCGGACCCTTCGCCAGCGTCCCCAATCCAAGACAAAGATAAAATCCCGCAAGATAAGCCTTGCGCCCACTCTCGTACCAGGCATACCAGCCTAGCAAAGCGATGGTAAAGGCGGCGGCCAGTGGCATGTCCATGGACGCGGCGCGGGCATAGCCGATCACCGCCGTGCAGGAAGCCGTCATCAATGCTCCGTCAAGGTGAAATCCCGGGCGGAATCGCCGCAGGAACAAATAGATAGCGACGACCATAAGAGTCGCGTCGAAAGCGGAAGGCAAACGCGCCGCCCAATCACTGACTCCAAAAATGCGGTAGGCAAGGATGGCCTGCCAGTAATAGAAAACAGGCTTTTCAAGCCAAGGTTTGCCGCCAAGGGTGGGAGTGACCCAGTCATGGCGCGCGAACATTTCGCGCGCCACCTGCGCGTAGCGGGGTTCATCGGCCCCGACGAGACCAAAATAATTCAGCCCCCAGAAAAAAAGAAAAGTACAGAAACCCGCCAACAGGAGCCAATCGGTCCGCGCGCGCTGATCCAGGCGAACACTGTTCAAGGAAGAATCCTGACGGCATGGGCAAGAATCAGCACAAGAAGATTTTTCCTGTTCGCCGATTGATAGTCATATTGGGGTCGGGTTTCATCTTCAATTCCAATCCTAAATCCTCGATCTCCTGGAAACTCCGGCACAATCATTTGAGTGCTTTCGTCAACGCGTAAACGCTAATCAATGCCCACGTAATTTCCAGGACCACGAATCCAATCTGGAATGGATGAAACGCGATGTACGCCAGGATGGCGGAGCCCACGGCGTTAAGAACGTTATATGCGGCCCTGCGTTCGTCCATCCACTTCATCTGGTGGCCGGCATAGGCAACAAGAATCATCAGCGCACCGGCGAAGGACGCCATCTGTCGCGCCAGAACAATGTTCATAGAATTATTATTGTACGGAGGAACCCTTATCCGAAGACGACCCGCGCCGCAACTGTGTGATCACGCGCTTCACCGCGACCGATAGTGGCCCCTCCAGCGAGCAGCCGCTGGCGCATTCATGGCCTCCGCCCCCGAAGCTTTCGGCAACGTCGGCGACATTCAGTTCTCCTTTGCTGCGGAGGCTGACGCGGTAACGTCCGTCAGGAAGCTCCCGGAAAAACGCGGCGACCTCGACATCCTGAATAGCCAGGGCATAGTTCACCAGGCCTTCACAATCTTCTTCTTTGGCCTCGCATTGTTCCATCTGTTGTTGCGTTACCGAGATCCAGGCGAGCTCCTCATCACGATGCAGATTGGTGAGGGCGGCGCCCAACAAGCGCATCTTCGCGGTGGAGTGTGCGAAATAAATGTTGCGCGCGCATTGCGCCGGATCAGCACCCGCGAGCACGAGTTCGCGCGCCAGCGCAAAAGTACGCTCGTTCGTTCCTTGGAACATAAACGATCCCGTATCGGTGAGCAGCGCGGTGTAGACACAAGTGGCGATCTCCGGTGTGACCTTCACACCGGCCTGTCGCGCCAAGCGGTAGACCATCTCGCCGGTAGCCACGGCGTCGGGATCAATCCAATTTACATGGGCAAAAGGCCGTCCCGTTAAATGGTGATCTATATTGATCAGGAAGCGTTCCTCCAGACCATCCAGCCGTGTGCGTTGAATGCTGTCACACTCCAGGATGATAGCCGCCTCGTAATCTCCCTTCACACGCTGTGAATGTAAAACTTTGTCGGCAAAAGGCAGCCGTTGATAAATGCGCGGTACGGGATCATGCATCACTACTTCAGCCTTTTTCCCGAGGGAGCGCAAGATCTGTCCACAGGCGAGAGCCGATCCGATCGCATCGCCATCCGGCCGGGCGTGCGACGTCAGCACAAAATGCCGGCGTTGCTCAATCTGCTTCAGGACCTCTTCAAGCATGTTTTACGTGTACTCTGCGATCTCAACGTTGCGGACTCGATCGTTTCCTGTTTCGACCCAAAAGCTCATCGATTCTGGCGACGTAATCCTGCGAGCGGTCCAATTGAAATATCAGTTCCGGGGCACGGCGCAGGCGCAGCCGTTCAACCAGTTCACGCCGCACAAATCCTACGGCCGCAGACAGTCCTTCCATGGTACGCGCGGCTTCCTGATCGTCGCCTTGAACCACCACGAAAACCCGCGCTGAACGCCCGTCTCCAGCAAGTTGAACTTCACTTACATTCACCAGGCCGATGCGTGGATCTGCCAGTTCACCCTCGAGAATGGTCTCAATCTCTTCGCGCAACGCTTCGGCCAAACGCCCGCGATGGTACTTCACGCCACGCTTTTCCACCCCACCACCTCGGAGTAAAACGGATGAGAATATCAGAAAACTTTCTTCTGGTCTTGTTACTAAATTGCAATTATGAGGATTCCAGCTTGCCAGGGGTAAGTTCAGGAATGGCAATAGAATACAAGTGGCTACGTCATCACAGGAATTCGAGAAATGAGTCCGTAACTTCCGCGCCGCCATTGTTGGCGATGCGCATAGCCTGGCGCTCTACGTTCTTCATCAGCCCATCAAGATAATCGCGGGAATCGGAAACGCTCACCACACCGAGCGTAGCCCGGTTCCATAAGCCACTGGAATCCAACTCAGCCACCGCCACATTGAAGTGCGTCCGCAGCCGATCTTTGAGGCTGCGTACGACCTGGCGCTTGTCTTTCAGTGACTGTGCGCCTTCGATATGCAATTCGAGAGTAAGAAAAGCAATCGGCATCAATTCTCAGTTGCGAGTTGTCGTCCTCAATGCGCAAAATTATCAACTGAGGAATGAGAACCGAGAACTGGTATTAGGCAATCACTTCGGCCGCGATGCGCTCAGTCACGAATGCTTCGATCACATCACCAACCTTAATGTCGCCGTAGTTGGCGATCGAGATGCCGCACTCCATGCCATTGCGCACCTCGCTGGCATCGTCCTTGAAGCGGCGCAGAGAGCCGACTTTGCCCTTGAAGATGACGACATTATCGCGCAGCAGCCGCACCTCGGAATCGCGCTTGATCAGGCCGTCGACGATGTAACAACCCGCAACCGTTCCAACCTTGGGGATGCGGAAGGTATCTCGGACTTCGGCACGACCCTGATAATTCTCTTTAATGGTCGGCTCGAGCAGCCCGCTCATGGCACGCTTAATTTCGTCCTGCAACTCGTAAATAATCGAGTGCAGGCGGATGTCCACTTTCTCCTGGTCCGCGAGCTCTTGCGCTTTGCGCTCCGGCCGCACGTTGAAGCCAATGATGATGGCATTGGAGGCGGAGGCCAGCAGCACGTCGGTTTCTGTGATCGCTCCTACTCCCGAGTGCAGGACCTTCAGACGTACTTTGTCGTTCGATAACTTCGACAAAAGATCGCTGAGCACTTCGACTGACCCGCCGACATCGGCCTTGAGGATGATATTGAGTTCTTTTGTGCCGGCCGTCTTCAACTGCTCAGCCAAACCCTCCAGAGACACACGGGAACTCTTGGCCAGTGTCGCTTCACGCGCTTTCTGCTCACGGTACTCGGAAATACCGCGTGCCTTATCACGATCCGCAACAGCTACGAACTGATCACCCGCCTGCGGCAAACCTTCCATACCGAGAATCTCGACGGGAGTTGAGGGCGGCGCTTCTTCCAACTGATTGCCGCGATCGTCAAACATGGCGCGAACTTTGCCGTAAACATTTCCCACTACGAAGTTGTCTCCCGTGCGCAGCGTGCCGTTCTGCACCAACAGTGTCGCAACTGGTCCACGTCCCCGGTCGAGCTTGGCTTCCAATACCACGCCGGTTGCCGGACGATCCGGAGTAGACTTCAGTTCCTGAAGGTCTGCTACCAGGCAAATCATTTCCATCAGCAAGTTCAAGTTGGTTTTCTTCTTCGCCGAAACATCCACAAACACCGTGGTTCCGCCCCAATCTTCCGGCATCAATCCCCGGTCGGCGAGTTGTTTCTTGACCCGATCCGGAAGCGCCTCGGGCTTATCGATCTTGTTCACCGCCACAATGATCGGCACTTCGGCGGCATGAGCGTGGTCAATGGCTTCCAGCGTTTGCGGCATCACGCCATCATCCGCCGCTACTACCAGCACCACGATGTCTGTTGACTTCGCGCCTCGAGCGCGCATGCGAGTGAACGCCTCGTGACCGGGCGTATCAAGGAACACAATCTCGCGTCCGTAAGCAGGCGAATCCTTATCCGAGACCTTTACCTTATAAGCACCGATGTGCTGCGTAATACCGCCGGCTTCGCCTTCTGCCACACTGGTCGAGCGAATGGAATCAAGCAAGGTCGTCTTGCCGTGGTCAACGTGGCCCATGATCGTAACCACCGGCGGACGCGTTACCGTTTCAATAGCGCCATCCTCGCGGCTGGCAGCAGCGTCTGACACTTCCTTCGCTGCCTGCTCTTCGAAAGTGATCACGTTGGTATCAGCACCAAAGAAGCGGGACATGTCACTGGCCAATTCCGCGTCGAGGGTCTGATTGATCGTGGCAAACACGCCGCGAGCCAGCAGACGCGCGATCAAATCCTTGGCTCGCACGCCGAGCTTCTCCGCCAGATCTTTTACGCTGATGCCTTCCGTGATGGTGATACTGCGCGTGATGGGTTGCGGTTCATTAGAAACTACGAGCCGCGGCGGCGGCACGTAGCCCTTCATCGGGCCTTCTTTATCGACGCACCCGGACCTACGCCCAGCGGACGCGCACCGGCAGGTGATTGCCGCGTAGGATGCATTGGCCGGCGCTCACCAGGACGTAGCGTGGGACGCGCCCCCCCGGGCATCGCGGGACGTGGTCGTTGGAAAATTGGTTGACCAGGCACGGGCCGCCCAGGGGACGGTCGCGATGCCGGAGACGCTGCCTGCGGCGATCTCTGTTGAGATGCAGGCGGTGCTGGCGCTTTGTAAACCGGGCGCGGCCCGGTCTGCGGTGTAATCATGCGCGGCTTCGGCGCAATTGGCTGTTGTGACACCGGAGATGACGCTGGTTTTGTTGCCGCGGCAGACATCGTCGGCGCGGCCTGCGATGGAACGGCGGGCGGCGCAGGGCTTGGACTCGGTGGGGCAGGGCTGGCCGCCTTCGCAGTTGCAGGAGGCGCCGCAGGCGATTGCGTCGCCGGTCGAGCCGGCGGCATTACCGGTGGAGCTATCGCAGCCGGCGGAGCAGGCGGAACGGCTGACGCACTCGCGCTGGTCGTCGCTGGCGGTCTTGCCGCTGGCGGCACTACCACCCTGGGTGCGGCAGGCGCGGACGCTGCCGCGGTGACCGGAGCTTTCGCAGCCGGCGTGACCGTTTTGGTTTCTGTGGGCGGATGCGGAGCGGTTGGTCGAGCCACTGGAGCGGCCGTGCCGGGCTGCTGCCGCGTGATCGCCTTCAGCACGTCTCCAGGTTTTGAAATGCGGGACAGGTCAATCTTGGTCTTGATTTCGTCGGCATCGCTCCGAGAGCTGCGGGATGGCTTGGAAGAAGTCTGGGCTTCAGCGGCGGCGCGAAAACGAGCCCGTACTTTTACCGCCTCATGTTCTTCAATGGAACTGGAGTGCGTCTTCTTCTCGGTGACACCGACTTCCTCGAGAACATCGAGAATAGCTTTGCTTTTAACTTCCAGCTCCCTGGCCAGATCGTTGATTCGAATCTTGGTCATCCGCTCTTTCTCTCCTCCGCCCTGTCCCGCTAAGTCTTCATGTCAACCTCACGGAGTCAGTATGTAGTTCGCACATGCACCGCAATAAGCCAACCCGTCGCAAAGTTATTCTTTCGTTTCGGGCATTTTTTCTCCCGAACTGTCTTCCTCGGCAACTTCCCCGGCATCCTCCGCGTTCGCGGCGATGTCCCCGGCAGCAGCGTTTTCTGCCGGCTCTGCTTCCGAAGATTCCTCGGCAGGGATAGCCTCTTGTACGGCTTCACCTGATTCGTCAATGTTCTCGCTGCCTGCTGGAGTCTCTTCAGTGACTTCGCCGACGGTAGCTGCTGAGGACACTTCCGCTTCAGGCGCTGCCGCTGTCTCCGCACCTTCCAGGCTGGAGAAATAATTATTAACCGCAAGACTGATTTTTTCCACCGTCTTGGGCCCAATGCCTTCAATTGCCTCAAGCTGCTCCGGCGTCATGTCTGCGAGGGCTTCCACCGTCGTGATACCCGCTGCGCTCAGCTTCTCGATGAGACCTTCGCCCAGTCCGGGCACGCTCCCGAGCGGCGTTGCAGTCTGACTGACCAGCGCTGACATCTGCTGCTCGACTTCCTGCCGCTTCTCTTCCTCGCTCTTGATGTCTATTTTCCAGCCCAGAAGCTTCGCCGCCAGCCGCACATTCTGCCCCTTCTTGCCGATGGCTAGCGAAAGCTGGCTGTCATCTACCACGACTTCCAGGTGCTTGTCTTGGCCGTCGAGAACGGTCACTCGGCTCACTTTTGCCGGCTGTAACGCTTTTTCCGCAAAGGTCACGGAATCTTCGTGGTATTCGATAATGTCAATCTTCTCCCCACGAAGCTCGCGAATGATGGACTGGACACGCATGCCTTTCATACCGACACACGCGCCCACCGCGTCCACATCCTTGTCCTTGGACATCACTGCGATCTTGGTGCGCTCACCCGCTTCGCGGGCGATTGCCCGGATCACGACTGTTCCGTCGTAGATTTCCGGCACTTCCGTCTGGAACAAGTGCTGTACCAGTTCTGGCGCGGCGCGCGAAACTACCACCTGCGGGCCCTTCGAAGCCTTTTCCACGCGCGAGATCACCACCCGTACCCGCTCCCCGATGGCGAACGATTCCAGCCGGGACTGCTCTTTGCGAGGCATCCGCGCTTCCGCCTTACCCACATCAAAAATCACATCCGGCCCTTCGATGCGTTTGACGGTGGCGTTGACAATTTCATTCACCCGGCCGATGTACTCGTTGTATACAGTGTCGCGCTCCGCTTCCCGAACCTTCTGAAAGATTACCTGCTTCGCCAATTGCGCTGCGATGCGTCCCAGAATTCCTTCAGTGACTTTCGGGATCTGCAGTTCCCCGCCCGGCTCCACCGTGGGATCGAGCTTGCGCGCGTCTTCCAGGGTCACTTGCAGATTCGAATCTTCCACCTGCTCCGGATTTTCTACCACTGTCTTCACCGCGAAGGCACGGATCTTGCCCGTTTCCTTATCCAGTTCGGCGCGAAGATTTTCCTGGCTCTTGTAATACTTGCGGGTCGCGACCACAATGGCGTCTTCCACTGCGCTGACGACGATGCGCGGATCAATCCCTTTTTCTCTGCTCAGCGCATCGATAGTGTTGTAAAGCTCGCTCGCCATATGTATTCCGTTAGAAACCTGTATAAGTTAGTCTTTCAGTGCTCTCGGGCCGCTGAAGCGCCAGCCCTAGATTTCCGGCACCAGGTTCGCCTTCTCGATATTTCCCAGTTCTATTTCCAATTTCTGGGCCGCACCCTCCACCGGGCGCATTTTCTTTTTGCGCGCGGCGCTCAGGTCTAGAGTCAGGCGCCCATCGCGAAAACTTTCCAGCCGCCCCTCGAAGTGGCGGTTCCCATTGACCGGTTGATACGTCGTGAGCTTCACTCGGCTTCCAGTGAAGCGCTCGTAATCGACAGGGCGAACCAGCTTCCGATCCAGGCCGGGCGAGGAGACTTCCAGCAGATACGATCCTCCCGGCACCGCATCCTCGACGTCGAGGATCGTTCCTACCTCCCGGCTCATGTTGGCGCAATCTTCGTGGGTCACGCCAACTTGCCCTGGGGTACCGGGCTTATCGATCACTATCCGGAGCATGCGGCTTTTACCACCGCCGCGAAACTCCACTTCGACCACCTCCAGCCCGCTGGAGGCCGCAACCCGCTCCGCAACTTCACGCACCCGATCGGCGTCAAATGCCATTAATCCAATAACTTATTAGCTAGCCACCAGTCACATTCAAGCGCAAACTAAAAAGTGGGCTTGCGCCCACTGGTGTGCTTCGCCAAATGCTGGTACTACACAACAGTTTCCAAACACAAATATACGCCGCTCAATCGGAAAAGACAAACCCGCGACAATGACACGTTATAATCTCAGCCCTACGTGAGAGGACCAAGATGTTGCGCAAGCAGCTAATGATTTTGATGCTCGTGGCCGGGGTCTGGTCGCTAAGCGCTTCGGCGCAAAGACCCGGCGGGGGCGGGAGCGGAGGCGGCAAACCTGGTGGAGGTCGACCCGGTCCGACGCCTCGGTCAACGCCTTCCACTGCCCCGAGGCCGAATCGCACTCCCTCCGCGATGGGTTCTCCCAGCAGCCCCGACCTTCCAAGCGCGCCGATAACTCAGCACGCCGACCAGGAGTCCAAGGTCGAGTTTCGAACCGAGACTGTGCTGGTTCAAGTGCCGGTGGTCGTTACGGACAAATCCGGCAACCACATTCACAATCTCGCTAAAGACAACTTCAGGGTATTTGAAAACGGTAAGGAACAGAAAGTCGCTGCCTTCGAGGAAATAGTCGCCAACACCTCCCGCGTTCTTTCCAACCCTCCGCAACCCGGAGAATTCAGTAACATTTCGCTCGCTTCGCGGCAGCCTCGTAGCGTCACCGTGGTTGCCCTCGACACTGTCAATACTCCATTTCTCGACCAAGCCTACGCTCGCAAAGAACTCGTAAAGTATTTGGCTAATAATGTGGACTCTTCGCAGACACTTGGGTTGGTAATCATCAGCAGTAAGGGATTGAGGGTGGTGCAAGGACTTACTTCAGATCCAACCGCGCTGTTGCAAATTCTGAAAAAACTCAGCGGCGATCTTCCTGAAATGCACAACCTTGACACGGATGTAGAAGCTGCCGCAGCAGCCGGCGACGGCAGCGGACTTCTAATGGCTTCCAATCCCATCACTACTCAAAGTACGCTGAGTGATTTCATTTCCCAGGGAGACGTCCTGTATGCGCAGTTCAAGCAGGAGAACGCCATTGAAACCACCATGCGCGCATTCCTTGGCATTGCTTGGTCGTTATCCGGCATCCCTGGCCGAAAATCGCTGATCTGGGCTACTGGCGCATTTCCCTTCTATCTGGATTCTCCATCGACGGTGCCCGGTGGCCGCCTCTCTGTCTTGTATGAGCGAGCAATGCAAGTGCTGAATGACGCTGAGATCTCCGTCTACCCGGTTGACGTACGAGGTTTGGTGAACTACTCCCCCGCGGCGGACGTCACCGCAAGACGCGCCGCTAGTGGACCGGCGGCCATGCAGCAGCTGATGTCGCGGAGCTGGTTGCAAAACGCCAAAATTGATACTCTTCGGGACTTCGCCGAAATGACCGGCGGTCGCGCCTTCTACAATACCAACGATCTGGCGGGCAGTTTCAAGCGCGCTGCCGATGACTCTTCGTCTTACTACATGCTCGGCTACTATTTGGATACAAAGAACGACATGCCGGGATGGCGCCAGCTCAAGGTCAAAGTTGACCAGAAAAATACCGAGGCGCGGGCGCGCAATGGTTTCCTGGTTACCAATACCACTATGAATCCCGAACTCACCCGTATCGCTGATATAGGTTTCGCCCTTACTTCCCCATTCGGCGCCACTGGTATCCCGGTCGTGATGCGCTGGCAAGAGGCGAAACCGGAAGAAATGAAGAAATTGGATGCCAAGAATGGTGAGAAGAAAGATCCCAATAAAAAGGCAGTGGGATTTGCTTTGCATATGCCGGGCGAAGCACTCACCGTTGAGGGAACAAGAAATCAGCTGGATGTCGACTTCGTGGCACTAGCTACTGCCGCGGCCGCCAAAGATGGAACAGCGGCGGACGAGATCAAACAGACATTGAAAGGAAGTTTATCTGCTGAAAATGTTGCGAAGTTACGAGGCCACGGCATGTCTTACAGCAACGTATTCGAACTCGCCCCGGGCAAATACCAGGTTCGCTTCGTAGTCCGCGACAATCTTAATGGAAGAATCGGAAGTTTATCCGCGCCGCTGACGGTCAATTGACGCCCAGGGCACAGTCGAGGGTGCGCGCTAGACTTTATTTCACCTGTCCGTAGCACCGTGACTGAGTCGTGCGGTGGCACATGCTCGGTCCCCGCCGCGAAGAAGTCAGCCATTAATGGGCGGGTACAGGGGCGTTGATCGTTCCTACATACCCAGTGCGGTCATCTCGCACTGCCAGACGAAGGTCCTTAGCCTCGGCCAGCTGATCAAGATCCATGTGCACCATCATGCCGTGCTGTAATATCTGTTTGTAATCCTCAGCTTTCACCGATGGATTTGCACGAATGCTCTCGTTCTTCAGCATTTTGCCGGTAGCAGAATAGAGTGCGGCAAAGAAACTGACGCTGAATTTTTTGCCTCCATTGGAACTATCCTCAGTCGATAGCGTGTCTGCATCCACCAGAAAATCGACACCCAGCTTGCCATTGGCGGACGGCTTGGCCTGCGCGCGGAATGTCACCAGGGTCGCAGGAGCAACGTCTACCAGTGCCGATGCCAATTCCTGACTGGGGTTATAGTCCTTCATCTGAGTGGGGTCAATTGCGAAATAGCCGCGGCGGCTTTGAACATCCACTCCATCTCGTTTTACCTTAACTTTGAGCTGCCGATATTTGCCGTCATACTTCTTATTTTCGGGATAGTAGCCAAGCGTATAAGTTGCAGATTGATCTTCAAAAGCCCGCTCTACACCCATCCTGACTTCATTCTGGTTAACATAGGCGCGGCCGCCGGTCTCGCGCGCCATTTCTCGCATTGTTTCCTGCGAGTCGATCGCGGTTGAGATCGACAGTCCACGCGCGTCAATCGGATAGATGGCGACCTCTCCGCTCGCCAGTCGAGCCGCGGTTTCGCGGATTTCGCCAGCATGGGATTGCCGGAACATGGCTGCTTGGTTTCCCGCTGCATGCTGCTCGACGCTATGCACCTGCAAGCTAGGCAGGCTCTCTGTCAACTCCGCATCAGTCATATTACGATTCTCTGGAATCAGCGAGAAAGGCAGATTCCCCGTTACCCAGATGAGATTCTTGCGCCCCGGCAGCCCACCGAGAATTCGTGCCAGGCTATTCAGCGCATTTAGGGTCAATATCGCTCTCTGGTCTTCGGCATAAGCCGCCTGTGCTCCTTCGAAGCTTTGAAGCGCCTGTTGCACACTGTCCACCAGCTGGGCCATTCCCGGCCCCAGTGTAGAGCTACCGCCACTGGCGGGAGCGGTGGCGGGATCCACGGCAGTCACCGTTGAGGGGGCGGTTGGATTGCCCCCGGCAATGCTTGTCGTGGGCTGGCCGGCAATGGCAAATTCCTGCGGGCGAGGTATGTAACGTTGCAAAGCCGTATGCAAGATCTGAGGATCAGTGGTGAAATCCTGCAGCTCATTCAACGGACCGGTGAGAGTAAACACCGCCATCCGCTGGCCCGGCTTGTACTGTTCCTGAATAAAGCGCAGCATCTGACGGCGTGCGTAGGACTGGTCCTTGAAAGGAGTGTTGATTGCATCCAGCAGCATCACGGTAGCCGGACCAGGAGATCGGTATTGCGGCCGATTGGAGTAGATGCCCGGTGGCAGCGGCGGTGCACTTGTCGGTGCATTTTCCCCCGCGGGAACGAACGTCGCGATTTTTTGGACCTTGCCATTTTCCTCGATCACAAAATCTTCGGGATGAAGTCCGGTGGCCGGCTTGCCCTGCTTGTCGGTCACAACTACGTCGACTAACACCATGTGAGTTGTCACCCGAATGGTAGGAGCGGGAACCTGAGCGCTGGACTGCTGAGCGCGGACGCGGTACACCGCCACTGTAAAAGCAAGCACAATTAGACACACAGAGAACCAACGTGCGCGAGCGCTGACCGCCTTCATGACTTCCTCCAACTGGGATGCGACATCGTTACGTGGGGTCGGTACGATGCGCTTTAATATCGCGGACTGTAAATCTTTTTGTGAATACTTTCAACGCATTTCGCGAGAGTCGCACACCCTCATTTGCCTCCATCGCCAACCCTCTCTAGAATAGAGTCTTACCTTTTCTTCACCCGAGACAAGCTATGATTCACTTCCCGGTCCCTGAGGCCCTTACCTTCGACGACGTTTTACTGCTGCCCGCTCGTTCCGACGTTGTCCCGGCGCTGGCCAACACTCAGACCCAGCTAACTCGCAACATTCGGCTGAACATTCCTATCATCAGCGCCGCCATGGACACCGTGACTGAATCACACATGGCCATCGCGCTGGCACAGCAGGGTGGACTAGGCGTTATTCATCGCAATCTGGATGTCGAACAACAAGCCAATGAAGTGGATAAGGTGAAGCGTTCCGAAAGCGGCATGATCGTAGATCCAGTCACTATGGCGCCCGATGACAAGGTTTCAGATGCCCTGGAGGTCATGCGCAAATACAAGATTTCCGGAGTGCCAGTAACCAAGAATGGCAAGCTGGTTGGAATCCTGACTAATCGCGATCTGCGCTTCGAGACCCGCTTCGACATCCCCATCAGCAAGGTTATGACCAAGGACAACCTCATCACGGTGGCGGTGGGGACGACGCTCGAAGAAGCCGAAAAAATTCTTCACGAGCATCGAGTGGAAAAGCTGTTGGTGGTGGATGACAAGTATTACCTCAAAGGTTTGATCACCGTTAAAGACATTCAGAAAAAATTGAAATACCCGAACGCCGCCAAGGATTCGCATGGTCGCCTTCGGGTAGGCGCAGCTATTGGTGCCACCGGTGATTTTCTCGAGCGGGCGCAAGAACTGGCAAAAGCGAAGGTGGACCTGCTCGCCATCGATAGTGCCCATGGTCACTCTTCGCGCGTGCTGGAAGCCATCAAGACAGTAAAGTCAAAGTTGCCCGAGGTTGATCTCATCGCCGGCAACGTCGCCACTTTCGACGGTGCCTGCGAGCTGGCGCGGGCCGGCGCTGACGCCATCAAGGTGGGAATCGGTCCGGGTTCAATCTGCACCACCCGCGTGGTGACCGGCGCCGGCGTGCCGCAGATCACTGCGATTGCCGAAGCTTTTCGTGCCACTCGCGATGCCAGCATCCCTGTCATCGCCGATGGTGGCATCAAATATTCAGGAGATATTACCAAGGCACTCGCCGCCGGCGCAGGTGTGGTCATGATCGGTTCGATGTTTGCCGGAACGGACGAGAGTCCCGGCGATCTGATCCTTTACCAGGGCCGCACCTTCAAGTCTTACCGCGGCATGGGATCCCTGGGCGCCATGGCCGCCGGGTCCAGCGAACGCTACTTCCAGAACATGGATGGAGATTCATCGACGGCCATGCCAGTGTTTGGTGAAGGCGAATCCAACCGTATGTCCAAGCTCGTACCTGAAGGTATTGAAGGACGGGTGCCGTATCGCGGATCGGTCGCTATGATCGTGCACCAGATGGTCGGCGGGCTGAAGTCTGGCATGGGATACTGCGGCTGCTCTAACATTCCAGAACTGCAACAGAAGAGTCGCTTCGTGCGCATCAGCGTGGCTGGACTTCGCGAAAGCCACGTACACGATGTCATGATTACCCGAGAGGCTCCCAATTATGCAATGGAGTAGGACACCGGTTAGTTTGCTGCCGGCGGTTGGGAACTCGCCCGCTTGAGCCTCGCCCGCAACCAAGCATTCAAGGCATGGATCGCGGCCGCGCTGTGGCTCGGCCTGATTGCCGTCGAATCCACCAGCCTGTTGTCTACCGCCAACACCGGCCGCATTTTGTATCCGCTGCTCACTTTTTTCTTCGGACCTCTTGATCCCGTCAAATTTGCCTATTGGCACCATCTCCTTCGTAAGGCCGGACACGTGATCGGTTACGGCATGTTGAGCTTTCTGCTCTTCCGCGCCTGGCGCACAACTCTTCCTGTAGCGAATGCTGCGCGCTGGTCATGGAAGTGGTGCCGTACCGCGTTAGTGATGACTGCTTTGGTCGCCGCCCTGGATGAGTGGCATCAGAGTTTTCTTCCGTCCCGCACCGGCAAATTTGGCGACGTGGTGCTTGATACCGTAGCGGCCCTCACGGTTCAATTGTTAATCTTTTGGTTACTAAAAGGGTGGCGTTCGGAGGACTTGCGCAGCCCGACATATCCGACGCCATTTCAGTAGGTTAAAAAGGGCCTAACCATCTAAACGAAGTATGCAGGTTAGCGATTCTCAATTTCTAACTGCCATAGACCGTTTTGAAGGTTAGCAACGAACACTTGCGACCAGCTCTAACGCGCATTTCGGACTGTCCAGCCTTTCCGGAGGCGCTTGCAACTTTAACAAAACATTAGGTTATGAGCAGTTCCTGCTTGCTTCCCTCTCGAAGTAAGTAGAAGCAAGGCTGATATTATGGCGAGAGCGGAGGAGAAATAAAAAGGCAGGGGGGCGCCGTAGTGCTTCCACAGTTCACCGGTAATGATGCTCGCGAGCAAGGTGGCAACGCTGGTCACAAAAAAGTAGACGCCCAGTGCGCTCCCGCGCACAGACCAAGCTACCGTGTCCACGACCAGGGCCTTCAACACCGGAGCACTGAGCGCGTAGAACAATCCGTAGGATGCCATGCTCAGCCAAATGGCGAGCGGCGAGGGAGCGAGCGCAAAAATAAAATAGACTGCTGCGAACACCACATAACCAGCGGCGGCAATCGAACGACGGGAGAAGCGATCGCTGTAACGTCCTGCCGGCCAAGAGAAAAGCGTATAGGTGATGTTGAAGACGAGTCCAAGCAAGGGCGCGTGGGTCGCAGTAATGCCGATGCTCTGTGCACGCATTACGAGAAACATGTCGCTCGAGTTTCCCAGAGAGAACAGGGTCACGGCGAAGAGCACGTAGTAGAAGCTTCCAGGCAGTCGGGCGAATGCGGACATCACATTGGTCTTCCCGGAACTTTCTAATGATGAGGAATCACGGGCATTGATGTTTGCTGATGAATCCTGTGGCTGGCTTGAGACGGATTTCCTAGGCGGCTCTCGAATGTAAACCGCCGCAATCACGATGCACAAGAATCCGGGGACTGCCGCCGCCCAGAAGATTCCGCGCAGGCCGAAGTGTGGCAGCAGCAAGAGTGCAGCCAGCGGTCCGGCAATCGCGCCGGCGGAATCCATCGCCTGAATGAGACCGTAGGCCGAACCTATCTGCGACTTATCCACGGATTCGGCGACCATGACATCGCGCGGCGCGCCACGCACGCCTTTTGCGAAACGGTCGGCGAAGCGGATGAAGAGTACCTGCCACCAGGAAGTCGCGATCGCGAGCAGCGGCTTGACTGCATTGGCAACTACGTATCCGGCTACAACAATGGGCTTGCGGTGTGCGACGCGGTCGGCGAAATATCCGGAAAAGAGTTTGGCGAATGAAGCTACGCTTTCGGCAATGCCTTCGATGATGCCGAGTTGCGCTGGCCCGGCGCCGAGCGAGGCCAGGAATGCCGGGAGCACCCAGTAGGCCATTTCACTCGCGGTGTCGTTGAGGAATGAAGTCGCACCGAACGCGAATACATTGCGGGGAGTTTCTTGCGATGTGCCAGAGGGAGGTTCGGGCATATCAAAAGTTGTATCACGAGGAAAGAGCTGGACTTTTAACGGAGTGAATTTCTTTCAGGACGGAGAGCAGAACTGGCAAAGCCGACGCAATTTTGTACTCGAAGTTATGAGCAAAATTTCTAGCGGGATGACCTGGATGCCAGAGCGTTTTTCAGATCAATACATCGAGTCATACTTCGTCACCAGCCATTCGCCGCCTTTATTTTCAAGCGTAACTGAAAACAGTTCTTTGTAAGTACCCGTCTGACCGTTCACGTTACGCCGCTTACCCCGATAATGGAGGATCCGCAGTGGCGAGGCATCTTCCCAATCGACCAGTTGCCAGGAAAGGAGCGGGTGCTGGGCTTCCGACTCGCAAATGAAAGCGGCATACTTTCTGCGATAGTCCTTTTCCCACTGGGCAAGCTCTTGTTGACATTGTCCGTCACGCATAGCCCGAATAAATTGAGCGGCGGCGCGCTCCGATTCGCGTTCACGTAAGGGATTTAGAGAGATGGAATTCGGAGTACCAGAAAGAGGATCTCTCTCCTCCGAGCGCGACAGCACCGGACCCTGGTTATTAAGCCAGATGAGCCCGCCGAAGAAAATCAGCACGACTAACGCGCCCGCACCGAGCGCAATGCCGATTTGATTACGGGAAAACTCCATACGTGCCTCAGTTTACCTTGGAGTGAGATGGGTACTGCAAGATTACGGCGGATAGACTCTGGAGGACATGTACGTTGGGAGTTGGGGTGGTCAGGAAGGCACAGCCGAGCGCGTGCTCGGCTGCCCTGATCGGAAGTCAGATTGAATCGTCCTATTGTTTCGATTCTTTGGCCTATTCTTTGGCGTCGCCGCTTTCGGTGGTCACGCCACCTTCGGCATTGGCTTGGGCTTCGGCCTCTTCCATGGCCTTCTTGGTTTCTTCGGCGCGCTTGGCGCGTACCTCAGCCCGCTTTTGACGTTTTTCTTCCTGCACTTTCTCGCTGCCAAGCAGTTCGATAAACGCCTTTTCGGCGCCGTCGCCCTTCTGCCAGCCGCTACGAACGATGCGCAAATATCCACCTTCGCGGTCACCGAAGCGGGGGCTGATGGTGTCAAAAAGTTTATCGACGGCAGCGCTGGTCATAAGATAGGCAGCCGCTCGACGACGGGCCGCCAGATCGCCCCGCTTGCCGAGGGTGATCATCTTCTCCACCTGGGGGCGCATTGCCTTGGCTTTAGGCACCGTGGTTTCGATGCGCTCTTCCAGGATCAGCGATGTGACCAGATTGCGCAGCAAAGAACGCCGATGGCTGGTGTTGCGACCTAATTTCCATCCTGCAACTTTATGACGCATGGGAAGACCTCAGTTCAGTTTCTCGGTTTCAAGTTCTCCAGAATTCAGTGGCGGAGACGGGCGACGCTCGTCCCCGCCACTTACTCTTACAGCTCGTGATCGTCACCGTAGGCTGACGCGGGGAGAACCTGGTTCGAGGTTGGGCCAGGCACGGCATTCCCGTGCTCGTCAATCTTCATACCCAGGCTCAGGCCCATAGAGGCCAGTATTTCCTTGATCTCGTTCAGCGACTTGCGACCGAAGTTCTTGGTCTTCAGCATTTCCGCTTCGGTTTTCTGGACGAGTTCTCCGATGCTCTGGATATTCGCATTCTTCAAGCAGTTGTAACTGCGCACGGAAAGTTCAAGTTCCTCAACCGAGCGGTTCAGATTCTCATTACGAATCTCTGGCTTGCGCTCTTCGCTGGAACCGGAAGTCTCGATTTCCTCTTCGAAGTTGATAAAGATGTTCATGTGATCTTTGATCAGCTTGGCCGCAAGGCCGATGGAGTCGGCGGGAGTGATAGAGCCGTTGGTCCATACTTCGAGAGTAAGTTTGTCGTAATCGGTGATCTGCCCGAGACGGGCTGCTTCGACTGTGTAATTGCATTTGCGAACTGGGGAGTGCACGGAATCGATGGGAATGAACCCGAGGCCGAGATCCTCGTCGAAGTTTTTGTCGGCAGAAACATAGCCGCGGCCACGCTTGAGACGCATTTCCATGTCGAGCTTGCCGCCTTCGCTGACGGTGGCGATGTAAACGTCCTTGTCGAGAACTTCGACATCGGCGTCAGCCTCAATCATGCCCGAGGTAACGACGCCGGGTTGATCGGAGCGCAGATAGATGGCCTTTGGAGCATCACCCGCCAACTTAAAGGGGATTTGTTTCAGGTTGAGGATAATGTCGGTGGCATCCTCGACCACGCCGGGGATCGACTGAAATTCGTGCAGCACTCCTTCGATCTTTACCGCCGTGATGGCTGCGCCCTCGATGGAACTGAGGAGCACGCGGCGAAGCGCGTTGCCGATAGTGGTACCGAAACCACGCTCAAAGGGTTGTGCCCAGAACATGCCGTGCTTATCGGTCAAGTTCTCGGTGTCAACAGCGAGACGTTTCGGTTTCTGAAAGCCTTTCCAAAGCATTGTGTTCTCCTTCGGCCATGTGGCTCAGTCACAGCTTCCCAAAAAGGCCCCGATCTGGGTCAAGCGCTGTAAAAGGCGGATCTGGCACGAAAAAACGGGCCAAAATCAATCAAGCTATTCGCAAGAAACCGCGGGCGAGACGCCCGCGACCACATCGCGAGGCTTATTTGCTATAAAGTTCAACGATCAACTGCTCATTGACTGGCAACTGAATGTCTTCCCGTTTGGGCAGGGCGACGATACGTCCCTTGTAATTATCACGATCGATGTCAAGCCAGTTGGGCGCGTTCTGGTGGCTGGCAAAATCCTTGGCTAGCTCCAGGATCGGCAGCTTGCGGCTGCTTTCGCGAATCGTGATCTCCTCGCCCACAGTTATCTGGTAAGAAGGAATGTTGACCTTGCGACCGTCAACATGAACATGGCCATGGCGCACTAGTTGCCGCGCCTGCCGTCGAGAAGAGGCGAAGCCCAGGCGATAGACAATGTTATCCAAGCGTCGCTCCAGTTGCTGCAGGAGCAATTCGCCGGTCACGCCCTTGGTGCGGGCCGCCTTCTCGAAGTAATTACGGAACTGGCCTTCCTGGGTAAAGTAGATGCGCTTGGCTTTCTGCTTCTCGCGCAACTGAAGACCGTAACCGACGATTTTCGGCTTGCGATCCTTACCGTGTTGCCCTGGGGGGAAGTTACGCTTCTCGACCGGACATTTATCGCTGAAACATTTAGTGCCCTTGAGGAACAGCTTCATGCCCTCACGGCGACAGAGACGGCAAACTGCATCTTTATAACGTGCCAAGTTGTGTTCTCCTTTAGATGACCGGTTTACGGGTTTGGCTTCACCCTTCTTCGCGGACGAAAATCGGTTATTTCTTTAGACCCTTCTCCGCTTGGGCGGACGGCAACCGTTGTGCGGGATGGGCGTGGCATCGCGAATCGTGCGCACATCGATACCGGCGGCCGAGAGGGCACGGATCGCGGACTCGCGTCCGGAACCGGGTCCGCTGACACGCACTTCCACGCTGCGCACGCCATGATCGCGAGCGAGGTTGGCGGCGTTCATGGCTGCCTGCTGGGCGGCGAAAGGCGTTCCTTTACGTGAGCCGCGGAACCCCAGCGAACCAGAACTCTTCCAGGAGAGGACGTTCCCTGCCGGGTCGGAAATAGTCACGATGGTGTTGTTGAAGGAAGCCTGAATATGCACCACCCCGTGTGGGACGTGCTTGCGCTCCTTCTTTTTGAAGGTTTTCTTCTTGCCTTTTTTTTCGGGTGCCGCGGCACCCGGTGCTGCTGCTACTGGTTTTGCCATATTTTAGTGTCCAGTGGTCAGACATCAGTGGCCGGTACCAATGCCAGGGTTAGCTGACCAACTAACCACTGGACTAACACCACCTGATTGCTTACGTCTTGGTCGCCGTCTTCTTCTTTTGAGCGACTGTTCCTTTGCGCGGACCCTTGCGAGTGCGAGCGTTGGTATGGGTGCGCTGACCGCGAACCGGCAGGTTGCGACGATGGCGGAATCCCCGATAAGAACCGATCTCGATGAGGCGCTTGATGTTCATCGAAACATCCTTACGCAAATCGCCTTCAACGCCGCCTTCAGCTTCGATCACCTGGCGGATGCGATTTACTTCATCTTCGCCGAGATCCTGCACCTTTTTCATGGGGTCCACTTTCGCCGCATCCAGAATGCGCGCAGCGCGCGCGTGGCCGATTCCATAGATGTACGTGAGCGCGATATTGACGCGCTTGTTGCGCGGAAGGTCGACGCCTGCAATACGTGCCATGTAGCTCCTCTATCCCTTATCCTTGACGTTGCTTATGTTTTGAGTTTACGCAGATCACGCGCACCACACCGTTGCGGTGAATGATCTTGCACTTGTCACAAATTTTCTTTACCGAAGCTCGTACTTTCATACAGTTCTCAGTTCTCGGTTTCCAGATCGCGGCGCTAACGCCACTCAGATCATTTGTATCTATAAACGATGCGCCCACGGTTCAGGTCGTAGGGCGAAAGCTCTACTGCTACTTTGTCGCCGGGAAGAATGCGGATGAAGTTCTTACGCATCTTACCGGAAACATGGGCCAGCACCTGGTGCTTGTTTTCCAGTTCAACCTTGAACATGGCATTGGGCAGCGGTTCGAGGACCACGGCCATTACCTCAATCGCGTCTTCTTTACTCATGCACTCCTTACGTTTTGAAACCCGCACGGGCGAGACGCCCGCGCCTACATCGTTCTATAACGGCCGGGCCCTCGTCACTGCGTCAATATCATCGGGCCATCTCTGCTCACCGCGACGCAATGCTCGAAATGCGCGCTGTAGCTGCCATCGACGGTCACGGCGGTCCATTTGTCGCTTAGCACGCGAGCTTCCGGCTTGCCTGAATTCACCATGGGCTCAATGGCGATTACCATGCCCTCCAACAAGCGAGCACCCTGCCCTGGCGTACCAAAGTTCGGGACCTGCGGCTCCTCATGAAGGTGCGTGCCAATGCCGTGTCCTACAAACTCGCGAACCACACTAAAGCCATGGGATTCGACGTATTCCTGCACGGCAGCGCTGACGTCACCAATGGCGTTGCCCAGGCGCGCCTGATCGATGCCGCGATAAAGCGATGCTTCTGTCACAGAGAGCAGTTCTTGCAACTCCGGCGTGACTTCTTCCCCCACGGGAACAGTGATGGCGGCATCGCCGTAATAACCGTCGAGCACCACTCCACAATCCACTGAGACAATATCTCCGGTCTGGAGCAGCCGCTTTTCCGAAGGGATGCCGTGCACAATCTCTTCGTTTACCGAGGTGCAGAGCACGCAGGGATAATCGTAGTACCCCTTGAATGCGGGCTTGGCGCCCAGATCTCTCATCTTCTGCTCGGCGGCGCGCTCCAAATCCATCGTGCTTGCGCCGGGGACGATCAGATCGCGAACATGATCGAGAACCTGGCGGACGATATGACCACTGCGGCGCATCTTCTCAATTTCCGCCATCGACTTACAGACGATTGCCATGCTCCTATGCGCCGGAAGACGGTCTTACCGTCTCCGCGGCATTGCGGTTCTCAATGGCGCGAATAATGCGCGCGCCGACTTCCTCAACCGGCAAATCGGCATTCACCGAAACCAGCCGTCCCTTACGCTTGTAGTAGTCCACCACGGGCCGGGTCTGTTCCTCGTAAGCGGCCAGACGTTCGCCGATCACTTCCTCGCGATCGTCGTTACGAGTGACCAACTTAGACCCGTCAAGATCACACACTTCATCGATGCGGGGGGGTTGGGAGTGGACGTTATAGATCCGTCCACAGGTTGGGCAAGAACGCCGTCCGGTGATCCGGGCCTTAAGAAGATTATAATCCACGTCCATAAGGATCACAATCGGCAGGCACTTGCCGTGCGAGTTGTCAAAGAACTCATGCTCGAAAAAAGCGTCGAGCCAACCAGCCTGGGCCGCAGTGCGCGGAAAGCCATCGAGCACAAAGCCGCGCTCGCAATCAGCCTGCCGCAGCCGGGTAGCGACCATGTCGCAAACCAGGTTGTCAGGCACGAGGTCACCGCGGGCCATGACGGACTTGGCCTGCATACCCAGCTCGGTGCCGCGAGCCACATTGTCACGCAGAATGTCTCCGGTGGAGATCTGCGGTATACCGTAACGCTCGGCAATTCGCTTTGCCTGGGTACCTTTGCCAGAGCCCGGGGGCCCGACCAGGATCAACGGCCCGACATTGCGCGAAGTGTCCTGGGCCATTTACTAGCGCTGCCTCCAGGGGGGTCATGCCCCCGCCTCTTCTCTTACTAGTTTGCAGCGCTGGCGCTGCCGGTTCCAAGCACTCACTGATACACGCCGTTTATGACCAGGTGCGGCGCCCTCGGATGCGACCGCTGCGCGGACTGAATCCATCGTAGTGGCGCATGATCAGTTGCGCCTCAATTTGCGTCACCGTATCCATGGCGACCCCAACCACGATCAACAGGGACGTGCCTCCGAAATAGAAATTCACGCCCAAGCCGTTGGTCATCCAGGTAGGCAATCGTTCGAACCATCCGCCGATCGCGCCGGGGAGGTGGTTCAAGTGAATGCCGGCGATCATCCACTCCGGAATGAACGAGATAATGATCAGATACAACGCACCCACCAAAGTGATGCGGGTTAAGACGTCGTTGATGTACTCGGAAGTGCGTTTGCCGGGACGGATACCGGGAATAAACCCGCCATACTTGCGCATGTTGTCGGCAACTTCGTTAGGGTTGAAGATGATAGACACATAAAAGTAAGCGAAGAAGATGATGCCCACCGCGTACAGCAGCGTGTAAAGTGGCTCGCCCCAGCCCAGGGCATGCAACAATCCACCAAAATAGCGGTTGTCGCGCAGCCCATATCCGATGGTTTGCGGCAATGTGAGGAGCGAAGAGGCGAAGATCACTGGCATCACGCCGCCAGCATTCACGCGGAGCGGCAAGTGTGTGGACTGTCCGCCCATAACCTTGCGTCCGACGACGCGTTTAGCATATTGCACCGGAATGCGGCGCTCACTGCGCTCGACATAAACTATGAAAGCCACTACCACAATCATCAGTGCCATCAGCATGAGCACTGCGGGAGCGGTGAAAGCGCCCCAGGCATCGGTCTTGACTTTATCGTAAAGATCAAAGACCGCTCGCGGCAGGCCGACCACGATGCCGGCGAAGATCAGCAGCGACATGCCATTGCCGACGCCACGTTCGGTAATTTGCTCGCCCAGCCACATAATGAAGGCGCTGCCCGTGGTGAGAGTAAGCATGGTCATCAGAATGAAACCGGGGCCGGGATGAATGACGAAGCCGCCACCACTTTTTTCCAGACCAATGGCGATACCAAACGATTGAATCGCGCTCAGCACCACGGTGAGGTAGCGGGTCCACTGTGTGATCTTCTTGCGGCCGAGTTCGCCTTCCTTCTGCAGCTTGGCCAGGGGTTCATAAACCACTGTCAAGAGTTGCAGGATGATCGACGCCGTAATGTACGGCATGATGCCGAGGGCAAAGATGGTCATGCGGCGAAGCTGGCCGCCGGAAAAGAGGTCCACGAAGCCGAACATCGTGCCGCGATTTTGCTCGAAGAACTGTTGCAGCTTATCGGCATTGATGCCGGGAGTCGGGATGTGGCCGCCCAAACGGTACACCGCCAGTAGCGCAAGCGTGAACAAGATGCGCCGGCGCAAGTCTGGAATACGAAAGATGTTGGCAAATTTCTCAAACATTACTGCAAAACCTCATTGTAAAAGCTCGAACTTGCCGCCGGCTTTGGTGATCTTTTCCTGAGCCGACTTGGAAAACTTATGCGCGTGCACGGTAATGGCGACGGTGAGTTCGCCATCACCCAAAATCTTCACGGGATGTTTGGTCTTGATGATTCCCGCTTTCCGCAGCACATCGGGCGTGATAGCGGTCTCGCCGAGCGTAGCCAGCTTCTCCAAGTTCACAATATTGAATTCTTTACGAAAGATATTGGTGAAGCCACGCTTGGGCATGCGGCGGTGCAAGGGCATCTGGCCGCCTTCGAAGCCGCGCATCATGCGCGAACCGCTACGGGAGCGTTGGCCTTTATGGCCGCGAGTGGACGTCTTGCCCATGCCCGACCCCATACCACGGCCTACCCGCTTCTTGTTGGCTGTCGCTTTTTTTGGCGCCCGAATATTAGAAAGATTCATAAGACTTTTTTCCTGAACGCACAAGCCATCTCTTTACTGCTGGACGATTTCGACCAAATGAGGAACTTTAGCCACCATGCCGCGGATGGCGGGATTGTCCGGACGTTCGATCACCTGGTTAAGGCGGGTAAAACCCAGACCTTTTATCACCAGCTTATGTTTTACCGGAGAGCAGATGGCGGAGCGCACCCATTTCAGGTGAAGCTTGCTACCGGTTTTTTGCGATGTCTTTACCATGATTACGCGCCTCGTAGAAGCGTACTTCTACAATTCTTCAGCCGATTTGCCGCGCAGTGCCGCGACATCAGCCCGGTTTTTTAACTGCTTCAAAGCGTCGAAAGTTGCCTTGATGACGTTGTGCGGATTAGTAGTGCCAATCGACTTGGTGAGGACATTCTGGATTCCAGCTGAGGTCATTACTGCGCGCACCGCGCCGCCAGCAATTACGCCGGTACCTTCTGGGGCGGGCTTGAGCAGTACCATGCCTGAACCGAATCGTCCTAGTACGGTGTGGGGAATCGTTGTCTGCGTTAGGTTGACCTTAAAGAGATTCTTCTTAGCCGACTCAATTCCCTTGCGAATGGCTTGCGGAACCTCCTTGGCCTTGCCGGAACCGAAACCGACCACGGCGGCACTGGGGTCGCCAACCACGACCAGCGCGGCAAAGGAGAGGTTCTTGCCACCCTTGACGACTTTTGTGACGCGATTGATGGACACAACCTGGTCCTTGAGTTGGAAATGTCCCGCATCGAGCTTCTTTGTGACTGTTGGCATCCTTTACTCTCGTTTCCTTCGCCTCTGCTCTCGTATCTCGAGGCAGAGAACCACCTACAAATCTCTACAATTCAGCGGGCAAGGATTTGGCGCCATACACGCTGCCTAGAATTGCAAACCGCCTTCACGAGCAGCATCAGCCAAAGCTTTTATCCGTCCGTGATACAGATAACCACCGCGATCGAAAACCACCTTGCTGACTCCTTTGGCCTTGGCCCGGTCTGCGATGGTTTTACCAACGGTCTTGGCAGCCGCGACATTCCCGCCAGTACGACGGTCGCTCTTTTTCCCTTCCGCGGTGCTTGCGGAAGTGATGGTCACGCCCTCCAGATCATTCACCAATTGGGCGTAGATGTGGTTCAACGAACGATAGACGTTCAGGCGCGGTCGCTCGGCAGTGCCCATGACTTTCTTACGAATGCGGTCGTGCACGCGCTGCCGGGTTTTATTCTTTCCGGGTCGAGTTAACATTCTACAAATCCTCAATCGTCGATCATTGGCGGATTCAGCCTGCCACCAGCGATTATTTCGCTCCTGTCTTGCCAACCTTCTTCTTCAGGCGCTCACCGGCGTAGCGGACACCTTTGTTTTTATAGGGGTCTGGCGGACGCAGGGAACGCATTTCGGCAGCAACCTGTCCAACCTTTTGGCGATCGATGCCGCTGACGGTCAGTTTCGTTTGCTTCGGGTCAATCGCGACTTCAATTCCTGAGGGCAGCGGGTACTCGATGGGATGCGAGTATCCCAAGTTGAATACCACTGTGCTCTTGGCCTTCATTTCGGCGCGATAGCCGATGCCGACGATTTCCAGTTCTCTGGTCCAGCCCTTGGTCACCCCTTCTACGGCATTATTCACCAGGGCACGAGCGAGGCCATGCACGGCAGCCTGCGAATCATTCTCGCGGATAGCGACCAGGTGGCCGTCCTGCTGCTCCATGCGGATGCCGCGAGGGAGGGACGTGTCCAGCTTGCCCTTGGGGCCCTGCAGGGCAACGGTATTGCCCTCGATCTTAACCGTGACCCCTTTGGGGAGAGCGATAGGTTTTCTTCCAATTCGTGACATAAGATCAGCTCTTAAATTCTCTTTTCGCTAGCCGCCTGGTCAAAATTTGCACATCACTTACCAAACTTCGCAGAGTAGTTCGCCGCCGACGCCTTCCTTGCGCGCCTGGCGTCCAGTCATCACGCCCCGCGGGGTGGTGAGAATATTGATTCCCATGCCACCCAGCACGCGTGGGATCTCGCTGCGCCGTACGTAGACGCGGTTGCCGGGACTCGATACGCGGGCGACGTTGGAGATCGCCGCCTCATTGTTGTTCCCATACTTCAGATAAATGCGAACTACCTTGTGGCCTTGTTCTTCGGTGGCCTTGTAGTTAGCGATGTAGCCCTCTTCTTTAAGGATGCGGGCAATTTCCAGTTTCAATTTGGAAGCCGGGACATCCACTTTCTGGTGCCGCGAACGAATAGCATTGCGGATTCGCGACAGCATGTCTGCGACCGGATCGGTCAACCTCATGTTTTGCTTCTCCTAGAGCCGCCCGTTTGTTTCGGCCGGTTGCGTTCTTTTGGCCGAAGAACCTGCGACGACTTTGTTTCTGCGCTTGTGTCTCGTTCGACACGCAGTACTACCAAGATGACTTGGAAACACCCGGAATTTCCCCTCGCAGCGCCAGCCCGCGGAAGCAGAGCCGGCAAAGGCCGAACTTTCGCAGGAAGGCACGCGGACGTCCGCAAATCTGGCAGCGGTTGTGCTTGCGTGAAGAAAACTTGGGTTTTCGTGCGTCCTTTACTCGTTTTGCTGTTGTAGCCATGAACCCTTTCAAGTGCTGTCAGCGATGACTTATGGTTTCGTTTCTTCCCGGCTTCAATGACTCAATCAGTCACAGATCCGGCAATCAATCTCTATGGGCGGAACGGCATGCCCAGGTGGCGCAGCAGAGCGCGTGCCTGCTCGTCACTGCGCGCCGTGGTGACGATAGTGACGTTCATGCCCTTTAACTTGTCCACTTTGGCGTAATCAATTTCCGGAAAAATCAACTGGTCGTGCAAGCCGAGGGTGTAATTGCCGCGGCCGTCGAAGGATTTGGTCGAGACCCCGCGGAAATCCCGAACGCGCGGCAGCACCACATTCACCAGACGGTCGAAAAACTCGTACATACGGTCACCTCGCAGCGTGACCATCGCTCCGATGGGCATGCCTTCGCGCACCTTGAAGGCCGCGATAGATTTCTTTGCGCGCGTGACCACGGGCTTCTGACCAGTGATCTGGCCGAGTTCGTGCACCGCCGGGTCGAGTACCTTGGCATTCTGCGTGGCCTCGCCGACTCCCATGTTGACTACAATCTTGTGCAAACGCGGCACGGCCATTGGGTTGTGGGCGTCAAACTCCTTCATCAACGCGGGCGCCACTTCCTTATCGAACTTGGCGCGGAGTCGCGGCGTTTCCTTGGCGCTGTGGCGCGCCTGCTCTGGCGCCTTTGCTTCTACCGGCTTGTCTGACTTTTTGTCCTTTTTTTCTTTTGCCATTGCTTGAATCTTTCCGTCGAATTACTCAATTAGCCGATTACTCAATTGCAATCTATTTATCCAACGTCGTACCGCACTTCCTGCAGACGCGTACCTTGCGCTCGCCGCGGATTTCGTGTCCGATGCGGACGGGGCCGCAGGTGGGACACACCAGTTGCACGTTGGAGAGCGCGATCCGGCTCTCCTGCTCGGCAATGCCACCCTTGACGTTGCGCTGCGGGTTAGGGCGCACATGTTTCTTCACGATCATGACGTGCTCAACAAGGATCTTGCCTTCGTCGGGGAAGACGCGGAGCACGCGGCCTTCCTTGCCCTTGTCGCGACCGGTAATCACCTTCACCGTGTCGTTCCGCCGGATGTCAACCCGCTTGTGTAACGTAGTTGTAGATGTTCCCATAGCAAAAATCCTTTTCAGTGCCAGCTGCCATTCAGGTTTCAAGGCTCGAAAGTTTCAACGTTAAAGAAGCCTTGTCGAAACTTTGAAACCTGAGAACCCTGAAATCTGTCTTAAAGTACTTCCGGCGCCAGCGAAACAATCTTCAAGAACCTTTTTTCGCGCAACTCGCGTGCCACCGGGCCGAAGACGCGTGTGCCGACGGGTTCTCCCACGTCATTGATGAGCACGGCGGCATTCTGGTCGAACCGGATGTAGGTGCCGTCGCGGCGGCGATGCTCTTTACGTGTACGCACGATCACGGCCTTCACGACCTTGCCTTTTTGTACCTGTCCTTCGGGAGCCGCTTCCTTCACGCTGGCGGTCACCACATCGCCCAGGCCGGCACGCAGACCCGTCGAGCCGCCGAGTGGCAGAATCATCTGCAGCTTGCGAGCGCCGGAATTGTCGGCCACCTCAAGCATGCTTCTCATCATTACAGTCATGGCATCCCCCGACGACAACCAGCTACTGGCCAGGCTCGGCAACCGAAATCTCGGGCACGAGCGCGGTCTTGCGTACGATTTCTTTAAGGCGCCAACGTTTCAGCTTGGAGAGCGGCCGGGTCTCCTCGAGCCGCACCACATCGCCCACATGGGCTTCGTTCTTCTCGTCATGCGCGTAAAACTTCTTGCCCTGCGCCACCACCCGTCCGTAAAGCCGATGTGACTTCTTGCGAATCGTTTCGACGACGATGGTCTTGTGCATGCGGTTGGAGGTGACCTCTCCGACCACGAGCTTGCGGCGGCCTGCCCGCTCTGTCTGGTTCTGGCCCGGTTGTGCGGTTGATTCGGGCATAACTATTTCTTCTCCGTCTTGCGGCTGCCGAGTTCTTGCTGGCGCATGATCGTTTTGACGCGGGCGATATCTTTGCGCAGGCCGCGGATTTTCTTCAGGCTCTCGGTCTGCCCCATATTGAGCTGGAACTTCAGCTTGAAGAGCTGGTCAGCGAGGTCGTGCTCCTGGTGGCGAAGCTCGACGTCAGTCAGGTTGCGAACTTTTTCGGATTTCATAATCTCTCAGTTCCCGGTTGTCATTCGTGTTTCTAGTGAGTTCCTTCGCGCTTTACGAAGCTGGTGCGCAGAGGCAGCTTGTGCGACGCCAGACGCATGGCTTCCGCGGCTTCGGTCGGAGTTACCCCTTCCATCTCGAACAAAATTTTGCCCGGACGAACCACTGCAACCCAATGATCGGGCGCGCCCTTGCCTTTACCCATACGAGTTTCGGCAGGCTTCTTGGTGACCGGCTTGTCAGGAAAAAGACGGATCCAGATTTTGCCGCCGCGCTTGACGAAACGCGTCATGGCGACACGGCTGGCTTCGATCTGCCGGTCGGTGATCCAACCAGGTTCGAGCACCTTCAATCCGTAGTCTCCGAAAGCCAGCTCGGAACCGCGCCAGGCTTTGCCCGTCATGCGTCCGCGCTGCTGCTTGCGGTACTTCACTTTTTTTGGCATCAACATAAATCAGCTCTTTAAGTCCACTAACAACGCAGTGCAATGCGTCCCGAAATTCTTAAAATGCTCCCGTTGCGACCGCTGGCTGCGCATCGCGCTTTTTTTGCGGCAGAATTTCTCCACGATAAATCCAGCACTTGACGCCAATGACGCCATAAGTTGTTTTGGCTTCCGAAAAACCGTATTCAATGTCTGCGCGCAGGGTATGTAGTGGCAAGCGCCCTTGCAAGTACCATTCAGAGCGTGCGATTTCATTGCCATTCAAACGGCCGCTGACACGGACTTTGATTCCCTTGCAGCCGAAGCGCAGCGCGGAGTCTACCGCCTTACGCATGGCGCGGCGGAACCCGACACGCTTTTCCAGCTGCAACGCGATGGACTCGGACACCAGTTGCGCATCGAGCTCGGGCTTGTGCACTTCCTGGATATCGATGTAGACCTCGCGGGAGGTGCGTTTCTGCACATCCTGCTTAAGCTTGTCTATTTCGGCGCCCTTGCGTCCGATGATGATGCCGGGCCGCGCAGTCTTAATGATGACCCGCAGTTTGTTACCCGGGCGCTCGATCTCGATCGAGCTGACGCCGGCTGATTTGAGCTTGTCTTTCAGTTCGTTCTTCAGCTTGACGTCTTCGAGCAGCAGTTTGTCGTAATCACGTTCGACAAACCAACGCGACTTCCAAGGCTTGGTGTAGCCGAGGCGAAACCCGTATGGATGAACTTTCTGTCCCATCGTTGCTCCTATCAATCCCTTCTTCTATCTGGCGCCCGCCGTCTTTTTATGCTGAGTCTTCTTAGTCTTTACTTTTGTCGCCCGTGCCTTAGCCTTCGTTCTCGCCGCAGCCTTGGTGGTTGCTGCTTCTTCACCCACCACCGTGGCCATCGACCGGCCATTCTTGCTACGCTCCGCGAGCACGATCTCGATATGCGCGATACGCCTCACGTAGTGATAGGCGCGGCCCATTGGTGCTGGACGGATGCGCTTCATGCGTGGGCCATCATTCGCGACCGCACTCTTCACGTATAAGTTGTCAATGTCAACGTCGATGCCCTTCTCGCTGCTCAAGTAACTGGCGTTGTCGAGCGCTGACTGCAATAACTTGCCTACGGTTGCGGCAACACGCTTCTTGGTAAAGGCAAGCGTATTGCGAGCTTCTTCCGCCCGGCGACCCTTAATCAGGTCCAAGACCAGACGCGCTTTTTGCGGCGAGACGCGCATGTAACGTGCTTCGGCTCGAAATTCCATCTGCGTCTCCTTATGCCTTCGGCGCCGCCGGTGCTGCCGGAGCCGCTCCTGTCCCAGCACCTGCTGCCGGAACCGGAGCTCCAGGACCTCCGGGTACGCCAGCCGGCCGTGCTGCTACTTCGGTGGCGGCGCGCATGGAGTGTCCCTTGAAGTTGCGGGTGAAACTGAACTCGCCCAGCTTGTGGCCCACCATGTTCTCGGTGATATACACCGGGATAAATTTCCTGCCGTTGTGGACAGCGATGGTGTGACCCACCATCTCCGGGATAATGGTCGAGCGGCGCGACCAGGTCCGCAGCACCTTTTTTTCATTACGCGAGTTCATCCCCTCAACCCTCGTCTGAAGGTAAGTGTCGATGAACGGGCCCTTCTTGGTTGAACGTGCCATATGTCAGTTCTCGGTTCTCAGTTCTGAATTCGTTTGCCGGGTTAAGTCTTCCGGCGTTACTTTCTTTGCAAGAACAAACTTCATTTCTTACGGCGACCGACGATGAATGAATCGGTGCGCTTGTTATTGCGCGTCTTGTAGCCGCGGGTTGGCTGTCCCCAGGGCGTTACCGGATGACGTCCACCGGATGTCTTGCCTTCTCCACCGCCATGCGGGTGATCTACTGGATTCATGGAAACGCCGCGGTTATGCGGACGCCGTCCGAGCCAGCGCATGCGTCCAGCTTTGCCGATGGTGACGTTCTCATGATCGGTGTTTCCCACCTGACCGATGGTGGCCATGCAATCGAGCAAAACCTTGCGGGTCTCCCCCGAAGGCAACTTGACCAGCGCGTAGTCACCCTCCTTCGCTACCAACTGCGCCGCTCCGCCGGCGGAGCGCACCATCTGCGCACCTTTTCCCGGGCGTAGTTCCAAGTTGTGAACCATGGTGCCCGGCGGAATGTTGCGTAACGGCAGCGCATTCCCAACCAGAATATCGGCCTCCGGACCGCTTACAACTTTTTGGCCGATCTTGAGCCCATCCGGTTGAACGATGTAGCGTTTTTCGCCATCGGCGTAGCTCAACAGAGCGATACGAGCGGAGCGGTTGGGATCGTACTCCACCGAAATCACCGTGGCGGGAATGCCAATCTTGTCGCGCTTGAAATCGATCAGGCGTAGCTTGCGCTTATTTCCTCCACCACGGAACCAACTGGTGATGTCGCCTGAATTGCGGCGACCGCCGGTACGCTTCTTGGTCTCGGTCAACGGCTTGAACGGCTTGCTGGCAGTAAGATCGTCATTGACCAGCGTCGTCCGATACCGCAAGGTCTGGGTCGTCGGTCTGTACGTTTTGATTGCCATAAACTCAGCTCTTAGCTTCTAGCTCTCAACTTGAAACTCCGGCAGACATGCTGGTCTGCCTACCAGTATCGTTATAAATTTTGCGCGTATTCCGGCATCTTTTCGCCGGCTCGCAACCGTACATACGCTTTTTTCCAATCCGGACGATAGCCGGCAAACTTTCCCCGCCGACGTTCCTTGCCCGGATAGTTGGCGGTGCGCACTGAGCGAACCTTCACTTTGAAAATGGTTTGCACGGCTTCCTTGATCTCTGTTTTCGTGGCCTTACTGTTCACCTGGAAGACCAGCGTGTTCTGGTTTTCCTTGATGGCCAGGCCTTTCTCAGTGATTACCGGACGGCGAATGATCTGGTATGCAGACTTCATTACGCCACCTCCGCCGCTTTTTCATGCCGGGTGCGGCGACGCGGAGCACGCGATGTTTTCTTTCCACTCTTTTCCCCGTCACCTTCTGCTGCCTTGCGTTGACGTTTCGAAATCGAACCCTTCAATGAAACCTGCAGTTTCTCGATTGCAGGTTGCGAAAAGATTACGCGGTCATAACGCAACAAGTGATACGGATGAACCTCGTTTCCACTCACCAGTTCCAGACCGTCAATATTGCGCGAGCTCAGCTCCAAGTTGCGATTCTCATGCTTGCGCGCCTCCACCAGCAGCACGGTTCCGACGACCTTGAATACATCAAGCGTCTCGCGGAATTGCTTGGTCTTGGGTTCTTTAACATCGAACGCATTGACGACTGTGAGTTTGCCATCCGCCAACTTTGAAGCCAGCGCCGAGCGCAACGCGCCCAGCAGTTTCTTCCGCGGGAACGCATAATCGTGAGAGTGAGGCTGCGGGCCGTGTACGGTTCCGCCATGTCGCCACAGGGGAGAGCGGATCGAACCGACACGCGCGCGACCAGTTCCTTTCTGCTTCCATAACTTCTTTCCGGAACCAGACACCAATTTCTTGTTCTTGGTGGCGTGCGTACCTGCCCGCCGAGAAGCGCGGTAGTGCTTGATCGCTTCCCACAGCAGATCCTCGTTAACGGCACCGAAAACTTCGTCGGCGAGTTCGAGGGTGCCCACTTTGGCTCCACTCAAATCGTGTATGTCGATAGTCGCCATATACTTTCCATGTCCGGCTGGTCACAATTGCAGATTAGTGACCAACGACCGATGACTTGTCTTATCCCTTCTTGGCCGCACGCTTGGCTGCCTTCAATGGGTCAACCGTACCAATGCCGGCGAATCCCCGGCGCTCTCGAGGCGGTTTCTTGGCTTTGCTGATGATCAGGTATCCGCCGTTCGGACCGGGCACGCTGCCTTCAACCACCAACAGGTTCTCTTCTTTGTCCACGCCTAGCACGCGCGAGTTGCGCACCGTGACGCGCGCGTTTCCCATGTGGCCCGACATGCGCATTCCTTTGAACACGCGCGAGGGAAAGGCAGACGAGCCGATCGAGCCCGGAATCTGGAACATGGACCCGTGCGACTTCGGGCCGCCGCCAAAATGATGACGCTTGACCACACCGGTGAAACCACGACCCTTACTTATTCCGACGATATCAACGAACGGCTCACCCTCGAAAATATCAACCAGCACTCGCTCCCCGACTTTCAAAGCACCGTCAGTTTCGGCCTTTTCTTCGACTTCCACGGGGACTTCGCGCAGGAATTTCATAGGCGGCAAATTGTGTTTGCCAAAGTGTCCGCGCATCGGCTTAGTAACGCGCGATTCCTTTACGAATTCAACCAGCCCGATCTGAGCGGAAATGTACCCGTCCTTGGTGGCGGTCTTGTGCTGTGTAACCACGCACGGGCCAGCCTGAAGAACAGTGGCAGGACGTACGTCGCCCTTGTCATCGAAGAGCTGCGTCATGCCGACTTTCTTTCCTAAAATTCCAGCTACTTTTGCCATGTTCGTTCTCCGCGTCGCCCAGCTTGGCATTCGCTATTGGTTGGGCCTCAGACCCGTGTCTGAGCGATGCTTGCATCGCTCCTGACCTACTTGTGTTCCTTACCAAACGCCTTGATCTCGACATCCACGCCGGCCGGGAGATCGAGTTTCATCAGCGCATCCACCGTTTGCTGTGTGGGCTCCAGAATGTCGAGCAGGCGCTTGTGGGTGCGAATTTCGAACTGCTCGCGCGATTTCTTATCCACATGCGGGGAGCGCAGCACACAGTACTTGTTTTTCATTGTGGGCAATGGAATCGGCCCAGCGATTTGTGCGCCAGTGCGCTTCGCCGTCTCGACGATTTCACCCGTCGATTGATCGAGGATGCGATAGTCGTACGCCTTCAGGCGGATGCGGATTCTTTCTTTTCCAATCACGTTTGTCTCTCTCTGACCCCTTCCGTCTGCGGGAAGGAAAGAACTGGCGGCAAGCTACAGGCCGCGAATTATGTTTGTGATTCACCCGCAACGTGGACAA
>QIAP01000245.1 GCA_003225075.1 Acidobacteriota bacterium
TCATGAAGACTGCGTACAAAGTCTTCCCGCAGTACAGCTCTTACACTGATCCCGGCACGGGCATTACCTATACCGCCCAGTACGATATTTTCACTGTGGGCGCTGGCTATCTCGATGTCTACGCAGCGCTCAACAATACCGACCTTGCGCCTGCTAATGCGGGGAGTGCGCTGTCTCCAAGCGCCGCGTACAACTCCACGAGCGGGAACGTATATGTCGTAGACGGTTCCTCCGTCGTTTGGGGCAGCTCACTCGTCTGGAGCAACTCGGTGGTCTGGGGGAACTCAGTGATCTGGGGATCAACGGCCACCGGTCAGTCCCTGGTCTGGGGCAGCTCGGTTGTCTGGGGCAACAGTACTTCCAGCGGTTTCAGCGTGATCTGGGGATCCAGCGTGATCTGGGGAAGTCAGACCTATTCGGATGCCATGGCGATCGCCACCAGAGGCGACCGATGAGCCCACCCGGTAAAGAAGGAATGAAATCCGCCACACACAGCGCTTCAGTCTTTGTCGGCTTCGTGGCGATGTGCGCTGCGGTCATGCTTGGCCACAGCCTCCTGCGGATGAAGCCGCTGCACGGGTTCGAGTTTTTGTCAGTGCTTTTCCTCGCCGTGCTTACTTCCAGGATGAAGGTCAAGTTGCCAGGTGTAACTGGCGATATGTCGATGAACCTGCCTTTTCTCCTGATCGCGGTGGTGCAATTGAGCCTGGTCGAGGCCCTGTTAATTGCCTTGGCCTCCACCGTAGCCCAATGCTTCCCCAAAGCTGGCGGCAAACCGAAAGCCGTCCAGATGCTGTTCAATGTAAGCGTAGTGGCAGTCGCCGTTGGGCTGGGAGGGCTGATCTTCCACCACAAGCTGCCTCTGAGAATAGCGTGGTCCTCGGATTCGCTGCTGTTGGTGATGGCTGCTGCTACTGTCTTCCTGGTGCAGACCATGCCGGTGGCAACCATCATTTCCTTGACCGAAGGTGGGAGAATCCTGCGGATTTGGTCCAGCATCTTCCAGTTGTCGTTCCCCTATTACGTGCTCAGTGCAGGAGTCACCTCTATAGTGACGACCGTCAGCCGCCACGTGGACTGGCAAATTCCGTTGTTAGTTCTTCCAGCGATGTACGCCGTCTACCGTTCCTACCAGTTGTATTTCAGACAAGCGGCGCCAATGGCGAGTGTTTTCGCAATGGCGAAGAGTGCGGGCGCAGGCAACTGATCAACTCGGTCGTGAAGTCAATGTGGAAGTGAACCGCTGTGCGTGACAAAATCGTGTGTACTTTCGGCACAGTTTTGCTGACAAGGTTCTTCTCCGCATTTTCAAGTGCTTAGAGCCGAGTCCTGAGATGGAGTTTTCGCACGGCCATAGATAATCAGGTTCTGCTTCCACTCCGTATCTTTTGCACTAATCGGCAGCGGAGAGATTTGAGGAATATCGCGTATCGGACCTCGCAGACGATTTTAGAACTCTCGTAGCCACACGGGCCTGGTTTACAGTGGTTCGGAGTAGCCATTCTGGGTTTTAGCGAGGTGACTCGCTGCTATCATGCTTACAGCAACCGGCTTAGCCCAAGAAATCGAAGAGCAGGCGCGCACATGGGGCGAAACTGCTGCTCACATACAAAACTGCCGTCTTTTCTAAATGGTGAAACCAGGCTGCCCGCTTACTCTGCGGTTTGGGCTGAAGTATTGGCACGATAAAACACTCAGGAATGCACCATTTTCTCCAGAGCGGGTTTGTTGCGGATTATTAAAGTTGATCCCTTCAACTCCAACAACTGCTTCTTCTTAAAATCTGAGAACAAACGAGTTACCGTTTCTCGCGTCGTGCCAATCATCTCTGCGATTTCTTCGTGAGTAAGCGTCACTTTCAGGTGCAGCGGATTCGTGGGATGCACCGAATTGGTGGACCACGCCAGCACTAGCTTTGCCAGCTTCTCTGACGGTGAAGCCGAAAGCCCCAGTGTGCGGACTTCTTCATAAGCCGCATGATAGTTGCGGCTGAGTTGTTCGGCAACACGCAGCGCGGCTTCGCCGTGCTCGCGCAGAAAGCTGAGGAAAGCGTCGCGCGCGATGAAGTTTGCCTGCCCGGGCTCCATCATCTCGGCCGTTACCTCGTAAGGTTTATTGGAAATCGTAGCGCTGAGCCCAAGGACGTCCCCAGGTTCTGAAATCTTGAGAATGATCGTCTTCCCATCACTGGAGGATGTTGAGAGTTTTGCCTTTCCCGTACAGAGGACAAACACGCCCCGTGGCAATTGACCCTCGATAAATAACATTGCGGATTTCGGATAGACAGCAGTGGACTTGATCTCTGTGAGCTTCTCGGAGGCGGCTGATGACAGGTTACAAAACAAATATTCCTCGCGGAACTGGCAGGTCAGGCAGTTGTCAATGATGTTTAAGCCGTAAGGAGCACGCATATTCGAATCGTTATCTGCGCAGATTGTAACATCCGCAGGTGTGATTGTGATCACCAAGCACCGTGACTGCAGCCACTGTTTGGACGAGTTTCTTGAGACACAATCTCTAACGAGCCGAGATGGGTGCCTTATGACAAACGATGAACGGGACATTGTGCAGGTACTGGAGCGAGAGCTAGGCTTATTGGAAAATGGCTGGTACGACCATTCGCCAGCGTATCCGTGGAGAGCGCCGTTGGTTTTTGAAGATTCGCCAACCTGTCCAGAGTGAAAAGGTTCCGTGTCGGCACATACCTCTGAATGATGAGGGGGAGACTGTCGATATCTTATATCGGTGCGGTACGACGCAAGATATGAAGGTCCTACTGCGAAACTGGCTGCTGAAGACGATCGCAAGGCTCAAAGAAAATCGTAGACGTTTAGGATCAGACGATCAGCATCGGAGTCTCGCACTTCATGACTGTAGGTAAGCAAGGCAACGTTGCAGTGACGTCTAATGCTCCACTGGTGACCGTCTACAAGGAAATCGCGGTGAACGCGCAAGTGGGCGATAAAACAACGAACGCAATCAAGAACCACCATAGATACCGCGTCGTTGCCTGGTGGACTTCGGGCCAAACTGGTATCGCCAAATCCGATTCCGCGCCCAATGCCATTCACTTTAGTGTGTCACCAAAGTTTCTGCGTGGGCTCGAAGGCCGGTGGACACCTGAAGATTTGCTGCTGTGCGCAGTCGCTAGTTGTTACACAA
>QIAP01000199.1 GCA_003225075.1 Acidobacteriota bacterium
CTGTCAATGAACCCGGGCAGCACCATTCGCCCCTCCGCATCCATGACCTTAGTGGCCGGCCCGATGTATGCGCCTACATCCTTCTGATCGCCGACCCAGCGAATGTGGTCGCCTTTTATCGCGACTGCCTGCGCCCACGGTCGTTGCGCATCCACGGTGTAAACCCGCGCATTGCGAATCACGAGGTCTGCCTCCCCCTCGCCCGGCGATTGCCGCCATTGGCAGGCGGAGAGAATCTCCAAAAATGCAGCGATCCAGAAAATTGCCTTGCCCATAACCCAGTCCTTGGTTTGAGAATGTGAGTACACAATCTTACCGTCTCGTGCGCGCACGGGGGATCTATGCATCACAAGTCAAGGGTATAGTTCCCTGTGGTGGCGCGGAATGATATCGCGAAGAATCGCTCCGAGCGTTCTTTTGTGTCTTGCACCGAGGGCGCGCGGCTAAAAGGCGCCATCGTGGGCATTTCCCGAGGGTTCGCTCTCTAGATAGCCGACTGTCGTCTAGCTCCAGAGTCGGTCCCAGGAGCGTTCGCGGTCCCACTGGGGCGTGGGTTCGAAATAACCTGTACCCGGCATCAGATGCTGGCGCACCACATCTTGGTTGAGAGTCACACCTAGGCCCGGCCTATCAGGCACCTCAATCCACCCGTGGTTAACGAGCGGAATCTTTGCTCCCTCTTCTACGATTGAAGACCACCAAGACACGTCCAGTGAGTGGTTCTCGAGCGCTAGGAAATTCCGTGTCGCGGCGGCGCAGTGTACGTTGGCCATGCAACTGATGGGCGTCCCAGCGAAGTGCATGGCCATCGGCACACCGTATTCTTCGGCCATATCGCCGATCTTATGAGTCTCTAGGATGCCGCCCGAGGTGGCGAGATCCGGATGAATCTTATCGACGGCGTGTTTTTCGCACAGCACATGGAAGGGTTCTTTCAGATAGATGTCTTCACCAGTGAGGATGGGCGTCGGGCTCTCGTCAGTGATCCGCTTTAACAGGCCCGTGTAGGTCCAGGGGATCACGTCTTCCATCCACGACAAATTATATTTCTCGTACGCTTTACCCAAGCGGATGATGGACTTCACACCGAGGTGTCCGAGGTGGTCCATCGAGAGCGGAATCTCCATCCCGACGGCATCTCGTACTGCTGCGACGTATTGCTCAAGCATCGCGATACCCCTGTCGGCGACTTCCATCGCCAGCAGGGGATGCGGCGTTTCCGTCATGTCCCACTCGCTCAGATCTGAGGGCTCGGTGACAGTGCCCGGCGTGTCCGACACCATCTCAATGCCCAGATCCATCTTGCGCCAGGTGATTCCCATCACCTCCTTGCGTTCCTTCATTCGTTGGGCATAGATCTTGGGATCCTTGGACTCCGTGGTGTCGGCGTACACGCGGATCTTGTCACGAAATTTGCCACCACCGAGCATGGCGTATACCGGCACGTTGTAAACCTTGCCAGCGATATCCCACAGGCCCATTTCGATGGCGGAGACTCCGCCTCCTTGGCGTGCGGGTCCGCCGAATTGCTTGATTTTGCGGAAAATCTTGTCGAGTTGCAGCGGGTTTTCCCCCAGCAGCCGGCTCTTCAGAAATAAAGCGTAGGTTGCGCTCGCGCCGTCGCGCACTTCTCCGAGTCCATAGACACGCTGGTTAGTATCAATTCGAATGATAGGGCACGGGCTCGGTCCGGGCTTGACCACCGTCGCCACGCGGAGGTCCGTGATCTTCAGCGCCGAGGGCACGGAATTCGTGTTTACGGCTTTGGGATAAGCTGTCTCCACCGATTCGCCCGTGAAAAGAGCGCCACCCAGCGCTGCCGCGGAAGTCTTCAAGATTGTGCGACGATCCCACAGATCTCGGCTGCTTTTGCTCACGGATGATTGACCTTTCTCCGAAGAATGGTTTTCCATAACAGAGCCGAGTCTCTGGGATAACGGATGAGATTATACAGTCGCTCTGCAAGCGAGTTGGTTGATGCCCATCAAGATTCAAATCTGCTGAACACTAAACTTTGGAAAATCTGGATTGTCGCACTCGGCCACGCAGGAAATCTAATCAGACACAGAGCATAATTGTCACGCGCGCTGGCAGGTTTGACAAATGATCACAGATTTGAGAGCTTTCGGGGCCTAGGTGAGTGGGAGAAAGAACAAAGCTTTCAGCGGAGCCAACCGATGAAGATCGCCGGAGTTATTCCCGTCAGACTGAGGAAGATTTTGAATCTGGCTGGGTGCATGATCACGCTTTCTATCCCAAGCACTGCCCCGGCTCAACTGGTTTCCTTTTCCAAGCAAGACCTGATCGACTACACCGCCCAGAACCCATTTGACCGTTTGCCGGACGGCCGGCCGAGGGTCCCGGATGACATGATCGAGAGAGCACGCGGTCTTTCGGCGGAGGAGGTCTGGGCCGTTCTTCAGCAGAAGGGAGTCAACAATCAGTACGCAGACGAATTCCAGGTCTTACATCCAGGAAAGACCTTGGTCGGCCGTGCCTTTACCGTGCAATTCATGCCGCTGCGCTCCGACGTCGATGACATCGCACAAGCCAAGGCGAAAGCCCGCGGCATCGCGCGTCTCATGAACCAGACGGCTATCGACATGCTGCAACCCGGCGACGTCCTGGTAGTCGACCTCTTCGGCAAGAAGGTGAACGGTACTATCGTGGGCGACAATCTCTTCTATTACGTCATGAAAGCCACCCACGGCGGAGGACTGGTTGTCGATGGCAGCATCCGGGACCTCGATGGAATTTCGGAGATCGAGATGCCCGCCTACTTCCGGCATGTCGACCCCACCCCTATCGGCAACGTGATGTTGACGGGTATAAATATTCCGTTGCGCATCGGTGGCGTGACGGTAATGCCAGGCGATCTCGTGTTCGGCGATCGGGAAGGAGTTTACTTCATTCCGCCGCAAGCGGTGAAAGACATCCTCGACCGGGCGGATGAGATCCATATTCATGACGAGTGGACCAAGAAGAAATTCGACGAAGGAAAGTACAAATCGAGCGAGATTTATGGCTCTCCGAGTGATCCAAAGTTGCTGAAGGAATATCAGGAATATCTGAAGAAACGTTTGGAGGAGATTCAGAAGCAAAGAAGCTCAAAATAATAGAAAAGGTAAAAGCTATGCTTGATTCCCCAGAAAAGGAGGTCACACTGGACTACGTGTACGGCTCGCTTGAACGCTTGTCTGCAGCTGTGCGGAAAGCGAAGCGTGACTTTCAGTCTAGAAGTCATCTCATAAATGCGGTCAATGGGTGATGGCCATTTTTCAACAATGATCCGGGCCAGGGTAAGGCTTCTCCAGGCGCCCTGCGGTTCTTGCTTCGGCAATGCTATTCGTGTCGCAAAGCCTCAATCGGATCCAGGCGGGAGGCGCGGAAGGCCGGAACCATGCCGCTGATTAGTCCCACGGCACCGAGAATGAGTGTGGACGCGACCAGCGTTCCCGGAGCGATGATCAGGCGGATGTCGCCGGCTTCCCCGTTCTTGGCAAAGGCGCTGTACAAGGTGAGCCTTCCCACGGAAAGCGCGACCGCGTATGCCAGCACCACTCCCAGCACACCGCCGATGAAGGTAATGGTCAGAGCCTCGGCGAGGAACTGCAGGAGAATGTACCGCCGTTGCGCGCCCAGCGCCTTCTGCACGCCAATCTCACGCGTGCGCTGCGTGACCGAAACCAGCATGATATTCATCAGGCCGACGCCGCCGATCCCGAGCGTAAGCGTGCCGATGAAACCCATCAGGATCTTCAGCCCCAGAGTAATAATTTCGAACTGATGGACCTGCATCATGAGGTTGAACACTCTCACAGCCTGGCGGTCCGTCTGGTTGAACTTATGCGGCACCGCCAAGATGGAGCGGACCGCCTGTTCCAGGCGCTCGTACTCGGGAGTCTGGTAGGTAAACCAGATGCTGTCCAAGTAATGTGTATCCTTCAGATCGGCCATAGTGCTGAAGGGGAGGTATACCACGCGGTTTATGTCGTCATTTCCTTCCTGCATTTTGGCGCGCAGGACACCGATGACTTCGAAGCTAAGGCCGTTAACCCGGATGCGCTCCCCCAGCGCATTGCGTCCGGAAAACAATTTTTCCCTCGCTTCCGAACCGATAACCGCTACGCGGGCACGCTGGATCTCGTCTTCTGCGTTGTAGAAGCGACCCTGCCCAAGCTTGAGGGCGCGGACGTCAATCACGTTGGGATAATTACCGGTGACAGTCCAGGTGAAAACCCTGGTGTCGTACTGGATGCTTGCCTCCTTGCTGACTTCGGGTGTGATATGGGTGATTTGGGGAAGGTTGGTGGTAAGCGTTTCTACATCCTCCTGAGTAAAGCGGATGAGGATTCCCGATTTCTGACCCCCGGCCTGCATGGAGGTACGGCCCGGCACCACAATGACGAGCTTGGTGCCGAAATTGGCAAAGATGTTGGCGCAGGCCTGGCCGAAGCCATCGCCATAAGCGAGTAGCATGACCACCGTCGCGATGCCCCAGGCCATGCCCAGCATGGTGAGCGCGGTTCGGCGGCGATTGTGTCGCATGGCGGCGTAGGCCTCCCGGAACAGATCACGGAACATATTGCCTCACCCCTGGCATCACTCCTGCCGGAGGGCTTCCACCGGCTGCAGCATGGCCGCTTTGCGTGCCGGATAAAGACCCGCCACTACTCCGGCCAAAGTCAGGCTTCCAATCGCCAGCACGGCCGACATCGGCACCAATTTGGGCGGATCAAATCCGCCCGGCCCCTGTACTGTTCCCATCATTGCCATCAAGGCTGTCGCCAGGCCCATGCCGATCAGCCCGCTACCCAGTGTGAGAAGCAGCCCTTCCAGAAAAAAATGAAACAGAATGCTACGATTGGTAGCGCCCAGTGCCTTCCGCAATCCGATCTCATGGGTGCGTTCGCTGACCGCGACCAGCATGATATTGATGACGCCGATGGCGCCCAGAGCCAGCGTGACCATTCCCACCGCTCCCAGGAACATGTTCATGACGTCAAAAATGGTTCCCACCATTTTTGATTCCTGGATCGAATCCCACTCGTCAAAGGCATTTTCATCGCTGGCATCGAGTCCGTGATTGCGCGCAACGATCTTGTGTACATCAGCCTGCGCCAGTAAGTGTTCAGCGGTAACGCGGGGCTGATATTCAACAAAGGAAATGGAGTTCTCGTGGTTTTCTCCCTTGAGCGGGAAGTACGTGGCCATTACCTGGAAAGGGATGTAGGCACGCATGTTCAGCCAATTGTTGTCGCCGCGGCCGAGGTGCGGCATGCTGCCAATGACTTCAAACCTGACGCCATTCAACAGGACAAATGCGCCTACCGCGGGCCGCCCGGGAAACAGGGTCTTCAGCAGCTCGTTACCGAGGACGATCACATTTCGTCTTTGCGCTCCGTCCATTTCATTGAGCCAGCGTCCCTCCTTGAGAGGGAGATAACTTATCCCGTTAAGCTGCGGCTCCGCACCCAGGATTTCGCCACCGGCGTTGGCGAATTCGCTCACCTCGTGCAGGTCGGTGCGAGAAAGCAAAGGGCAGGCGTTGCGGACGTGTGGAGCTTCCTTACGGATATCTACGTAGTCCTGGTAGGTAAGCAAATAGGGACGGGCGGAGTTCATGCTGCCCCTTACCGCTGGCGCGCGCCCGGGAAAGATAAACATGATGTCCTTGCCGAACTCGGCCAACTCGCGCTTGTTGCCGGAGCGGAAGCCTTCGCCCACGCCCACCAGCAGCAGTAAAGATCCCACACCCCAGGCAATTCCGAACATGGTGAGAAACGAGCGCAGCTTGTGCGCCCAAAGGTTGCGAAAGATCTGCGCGAAGATGTCAAACGCCGTTCGCATAATCGAGAGACATTGTACATTTCCAACACTCGCCGCGCAGTTGTCGAAATCGCATTATAAAAGGGCGCCCCTGTTGGAGTAGGTTGTGATTGTTCAGATCATCACCTACGAAAAGGAGCACCCTTGTGAACAATGAAAAGTATATTGGGCTCGACGTTCATCAAGCAACCATTGTGGTCGCGGTAATGGATTCCACCGGGAAGTTAGTCATGGAATCGATCCTCGAGACCGAAGCGGCGACGATTCTTCAGTTCTTTGCGGGCTTACGGGGAACTTTATCGGTGACCTTCGAGGAAGGAACCTGGTCCGCTTGGCTGTACGATTTGCTCAACCCCCACGTCGATAAATTGGTGGTGTGTAATCCGCGGAAGAACGCTCTGCTCAAGGACGGGAACAAGAGTGACCGGAATGATGCCCGTAAACTGGCGGAGTTGTTACGCGGCAATCAACTCAAACCGGTCTACCATGGCGAGACGGGCGTCCGGATGTTGCGGGAACTATCCCGGAGTTATCTGACCATCGTCAAAGATCTATCCCGGGTGATGAATCGGCTGAAAGCGGTGTACCGCAGTTGGGCGATTCCTTGCGCCGGAAGAGACGTCTATTACACCCGGAATCGAGTCCAGTGGCTGGCAAAGATCCGGGAAGCCGGGGTGCGGCGTCGAGCCGAACGACTCTACGAGCAACTGGACATGCTGCAACACCTGCGCCAGCAAGCGCGGCGGGAGCTGTTAGCGGAGAGTCGGAAGCATGCCATTACCGCAAAGCTGCGACAGATCCCATATCTGGGACCGATTCGATCCGCGCTGGCGGTGGCACTGATCCAGACTCCGCATCGTTTTCGCAGCAAGCGTCAACTATGGGCCTATAGCGGACTGGCATTGGAGACCCGGATCAGTGCGGAATATCGCATGGTCGAAGGTCAAGTACGACGTTCCAAGAAAATGCTTTCCATCCGGGGCCTTAACAAAGACCATAACCATGACCTGAAAGGTCTATTCAAAGGTGCAGCCACCATGGCGAGTGCGCGCCCTGGACCGTTCCAGGAGTTTTACCAAGCCGCGCTGGCGAAAGGCATAAAGCCGACCATGGCGCGTCTCACGCTGGCGCGCAAGATTGCAGCCATCACGCTGACTCTGTGGAAGAAGGGAGAAGACTTCGACGCAGAAAAACTAAAATCGCAAGCCGCTTGAGCGTCTCGGGTGAAGAGCCCTTCCATCTCCGGGTGGTCTTCTCTGGTGGTGGTCAGTCGGTTCTTGAGACGCTCGGGTTCGAGGGTGAGTATGACAAACGCCTGTAGACGACCCGGTGCCCACGGCACCCAGTCTCTGTGTAATCTCTATGCCCCCTCGGATAACCCGAAAAAGCAGTAGGCCACGAGCCTCAGATAGATCCATGGTTGACACGTATACGACCGCACGGCTTGATTCGTTTCGAAACTGATCGGCGTCGTCGTTACTAAATGAAGATGCAGCCGCTGAGCTGGAATAACCCAAGAGCTACGACACCAGACGTCTTCTATGGTGAGAGGGGCTGGATGTTGCGAATTAAACCGCGACTCCGGCGGAGGGACAAAAATGTTCTTGACATGCCCTTATATAGATCACCAGTGACCGAGATTGCTGGTGAAATGACGATTTTTCGCCAGTTATCATCACAGCACATCGGGTACTTGGAACGGAAGGTCGTCCGTTACCGCCGCCTTGACTTCCTGGCGGTTTTCCGAGCGACCTTCGCTTTATTTTGCTTCGGTCTAGGTTTCGGTGTCGAGGCGGTGCGGATCGTGTCGGCGTTCGAGGACAGCCCGTCAGACAGTTCGTATGCCTCCCGAAGCCAGTCGGTGATGGGCGCCTCCACCTCGTCCCGGTGCCTGATCTGAATGACGTGAACGACTTTGGACTTCGATGCGCGATCGACGCGTCGCACCTGGGGAGCCTTCAGCGTGCGGCCAAGGAACACGCAGAGTTCGAGGAATTTCCTCTTCGGACGCACGAAGAAGTAGCACGATTTGCGCGAGAACATCACCGATTTGTGCGAGGCGTAGATCCTCTGATCTCCGAAAGAGACGGCGGTCCCGCGCAGCCGCTCCCAGGCGTCCTGGAGATCTCCCGAGAGATCCTGCGTGAGGGCAGTTTCGGTCGTGGTCCAGCAGTCGTGCTCCTCCCCTTCCTCGACCCACTGCTTGCAGTGGTAGCACTCTCGACCTGCCATGTTCCCATTGTAGCGATGGAGCGGGTCCAAACCTGTGCTGGGAGAGATCAACTGTCGCAATCAGGCATAGCGCTCAGAACCCCGGTCAATGAGTGCTATGGAGATTTTTCGCCAACAAGGAAGCGGAGCATCTGGATTCAAAGAGCATTCCGATTGTTAAAGCCTATATTGGTAAGTAGATGATCGACGTGCTCATAAGACGACCACAGCCCGAGGAGCACGATTCCGTTCGCGCGGTCGTCCAAACAGTAGTGGATGAGATTTACGGCGGCCTTTGGGCACCTCCACCGCTTCCGGTCGATGAGGAGAACTGGCATTCCTTTTGGGTCGCTGTACGGGACGCGAAAATCATCGGAGTGGTTCGGACAAGCGGAGAATGGCTGGATGATTTATGGGTGCTTAGCGAAAGCCGGGGATATGGGGTAGGCCAGCGTCTGCTCGCGCAAGGGGAGGCTGAAATAATCGCTCGCGGCAATGAAACACTGCATCTTCGCGTCGTTCAATCGAATGCAGTGGCGATCGAGTTCTATCGCCGCCACGGTTGGCGGATCGCTCGGGCATTCCCCCATGAGAGATTTCCAATAACGATGTTAGAAATGTTCAAACCTATCCGGCAAGACGAAAGATGATGGCTCGTAACGCCGCTACGCATTGGCGGCCTCTTCTAATGACTGTCGAAACAAGCGATAGCCGCTCAAAACCCTCGATCAGGCGTCAATAAGCGTTATGGGGGATTTAACGCCAATTATCCTTCTCAGATCGTGCCAACTCCCGAGCCTTCATTGACTTGCCCCTCGCATCGCGCCAGGCGATGTCTCAACAACAATCCACCACAGAACTACTCCCGCAGGTGATGAAAACCCTTTCACATTGACAGCAAGAGGGATTGGGAACACGATGGCAGCCCCGGTTCGCCTCGGTAATTTGGAAGACGCTGCTCCCTGCAACAGTAGAGCCGATGCTCCACCCGGCGGAGGTCCACGGGCAAAACCAAATAAGGAGAACGGCCATGATAAAACCTCCGGAAACTTCCGAGACTCTCCCCTCGACGGTGGAGCGGAAGCTCCCCACGACATCCTCGCCCAGCCGGCGGAAATTCATGGGCCAAATAGCAACAGCCGCAGCTACGGCCAGCGCAATCGGCCTGACTCCC
>QIAP01000070.1 GCA_003225075.1 Acidobacteriota bacterium
GGTCCCGCTCCAGGGCATTGATAAATCTTACTAGTTGAAGATAGTCGCCGGAAAGATCAGCCTCAATGGTTAGCGGCCGCAAGCCGTTGGGTTCGGGATCTTCCTCTTTGTACCTGGCCTGGAAAATCTTCACTCCGTTCTGCGACGCAAGCTTGCCAAATTCGGCAGACAAGGCAGAATTCTGAGCCGGTAGCCGTCCCTTGTAAAATTCGCCGATCTGCTGCGAGGCGATGGCGACTTTCTTATCCAACCCACGCAACGGCGCCACCTCTCGATTTTTGCTCTGCAGTTGTCTCCAGAGCCCTTCCTTTTGTTGCTTGCGCGACTGCTCCGATCCCACCAATGGAGAAAACAAGACGACCAATAGCAGCACATCAACGGCTGCCAGCGCCGTTACGGCGATGCGCAGTTTACGGCGAGTCTCTCTCAATTCCGGCATTTAAGGCGTACTCCGGGATGGCATTTCCGGAACGTACAGGGCGGTTATGTCAAACTGCACCACATCCGTAGGTGTTTGCGCTCCCTGCCGCTCCTGGGTTATCTGTGTTCCCTGAAAATGCTGCGAACCTTCCATGCGTTTCACCAAATCGAGGGCACGCTCGCGCGACTCCCCTGCCACCACCATCTTGATCTCCAGTTGATCATCCGAATTCATTTCGGGATGAATTGAAACTACGTGCAGACGCGGCGGCATCACCCGCTCCAGTTCTTCGAAGACCTTGGTCCAGGAGAATGCTTTGCGCTGAATCAGTGCGTTCAGAAACTGCGATTTGTCGCGAGTGGTGCGGTTTTCGGGACGGTTCAGGAAGGCTTCTGCTTCGACTCTTTCACGATCGCGTTCAGCGATCTGAGCACGATAGTCGGCGATCTCGCGCCGATCCTGACGTGCTATCAGCCAATTTGCTGTCGCATAGTAAATGAGCACCAGCGTAAGCAGCCCCAGGAACGCCAGCCCTGTTCCCCAGCCGCGCCAGAACTGCCGAGCATCTTCGTACGGCTGGCTTGCGAGATTGATATCCAGACGCATAGTTAACTAGGAGAGTAAAGCTCCCACCACTCCCGCCATTCTCCAATGCGGAACGCCGTTACTGGCGCTTGAACCTAATTGCGAGGGACTTACCAGCTCACGTACTTCTGCGCCGGTCTGGGCACGCAGCGCAGGAGCTGCGCCGCCGGACTCCGCGAGTCCCGAAATATAAATCCGATCGATATTCAAATGATACGTGTCCTGGAAGAACACCACGGAGGGATAAACATCTTCGGCGAGTTGTTCGCCTGTGACTGACACACCGCGTGGGTTTTCCAGGGTGCGAAACAACAAGAGTTGTTCCTGGTCGAGAATCGCGATGCTGGTGGTACGTGCATCCACTTTCACGACCAGCGTAGGCCGCTGTGCCTCCGCCGCGCCCAGAGCTGCGAGCATGGAGGGCAACACCATTCCTGGGCTGTACCCGGCCTCCCGAAAGGCTGCTTCGTAATCTTCGACTACGCTCGACAGGGCGACCGCAGCCACCACTTTGACACCAGCACCCGAGGTTTGTGCGTGGTAGCTGACCCGTGCCTTCTCCACGTCGAAGGGGAGAGACTTCTTTAGCCGGAAACGCACCACCGCCTCGGCCTCGTCGCGGTTGCTGGGCAGCATCTCAAAATCCAGGAGTGCCACACGAACTGCTGCGTCAGGCAGCACGGCAATCACGTCCCGCGAACGATCCCCGATGCTCGCGAGTGTCTCCTGAATCGCCGCGCGCACAGAATCCCTTCGTACCAGATTGTTTTCAATGAGGTCGGGAATTACGCTGCCCGGCGAGAGTTCCTGTGCCGCGCAGGTACTCACTACGCCCTCACCATCCGCGACTCGCGCCGCCAAAATGCGGTCGGCAGAGACTTCACAGGCGAGCTTGGGTTTCGCGCCGGATTTAGAATTGCTGCTCATTCCAATTCAGTGCCTTAAAAGAGATGATACCAATGAAAACCCCACAACCTGAGCCAACGCAATAGCCGAAAGGGCACCCTCCCCCCTATTTATTTCCAGGCTAGGAGTGGCCTGCCGCTTTGCCCTACCGCGTGGCCTCAATGAATGTGACTTTGTTGATCTCTTTGAGCGTCGTGACACCGGTGCGCACTTTGTCCAGGGCCGACTCGCGCAGGAATCGCATACCTTCTTCCCGGGCCGCTCGCCGTATTTCCGAAGTTGGCTTCTTAGCCAGAATCATCTCGCGGATGCGGTCGCTCAGATCCAGCAACTCGTGAATGGCAGTCCGGCCGCGGAAGCCGGTGCCGGCGCACTCGATACAGCCCTGTCCTTCATAAAATGGCACCTGTGCCCATTGCGCCGGATCGAGGCCGCTGGCTTCAAGTTCCTCTGCCGAGTAGTGCACCAGCGCACGGCAGGACTCGCAAATCACACGCACCAATCGCTGCGCCAGGATGCAGTTCAGCGCCGAAACAAAATTGTAAGGCTCAACCCCCATGTTCAGAAAACGGCCAATAACGTCCACTACATTGTTGGCGTGAACCGTGGTGAAGACCAGGTGGCCGGTCAGTGCCGACTGGATAGCAATTTGCGCCGTCTCCGTATCGCGAATTTCGCCGACCATGATTTTGTCGGGGTCGTGACGCAAGATCGACCGCAGACCGCGAGCGAAGGTCAATCCCTTTTTCTCGTTCACCGGAATTTGCGTGACGCCTCGAATCTGGTACTCGACCGGATCTTCAATGGTGATGATCTTGTCTTCGTCGGTCTTGATCTCATTGACGGCGGCATAGAGCGTGGTCGTCTTGCCGCTCCCAGTGGGGCCGGTGACCAGCACCATCCCGTACGGCTCTTTGATATACCGGCGGAACTTTCTCAAATCTTCTTCGTCGAAGCCGACAACGTCGAGCACCAGCGTCCGGAACTTCTCACTCATCGACTCTTTGTCCAGAACGCGCAGCACGGCGTCTTCACCGTGAATTGAAGGCATGATGGAGACGCGGAAATCGATGGCGCGTCCGTTGTACTTCACGCGGAAGCGTCCATCTTGGGGGACGCGGCGCTCCGAGATATCGAGTTCGCTCATTACCTTGACGCGGGAGATGATGGTGGAGTGGTGCTCTTTGCCGATGGGTGGCATGGCTTGTGTGAGCACGCCGTCAATGCGGAACTTAATGCCCACAGAATCGTCACGCGTTTCAATGTGGATATCACTGGCGCGCCGTTGCAACGCAGTGAAGATGGTCGTGTCCACGAGCCGGATGATGGGACTGATGTCGCCGGCAGTGGCGGTCAATTTGTCGATGGAAATCGTTTCATCCGAGGCGACGTCATCGTCGTGAATGACGTCAAGGGCGAAGCCTTCGCTGGCTTCCTCGAGTACACGCTGCGACTGTTCCGTCTTCTTCAGGATGTCGCTGATCTGCTTGAGGGTTGAAACCTTGGTGACGATCCGCTTGCCCAGCAGCAGGCTGATCTCGTCGATCATCATTAGCTGGCTGGGATCCGCGATAGCTATCGCGAGTTTTCCTTCTGTAGTCTCTTCCAGGGGAACGAAGTTGTAGCGGAACATCAAATCAACAGGAATCTTCTTGAACAGGTCATGATGGAGCTGGAAGTCGTTCAAGTCCACGAACTCGCAGCGATAGCGCCGCGCAATATCGCGGGCTCGATCCAGTTCCTCGGCGGCAGTGCCGTTCACTATATGGCCGCCGTTGCCGGCGTTCACGAACAATGATTTCTTTTCTGCCACTTTCTCTGCCATTCCTGTTTCTCAACCCGTGTTTGGATCAGCTCGCCTCTTGTCCCCGAGATGGGAGATCAGTGCACGCCCGCGCCTAGAGTAAAGATGGGCAGATATAACGAGATCAGAACTCCGCCCACGAACACTGCCATCACGATCAGGATGGCCGGCTCGATCAGCGCCATAGCCGCGCCCAGAGCGGTCTGCACATCTTCTTCGTAAAATTCCGCCACCGAATTCAACATGGCGGGCAATGCTCCCGTGGATTCACCGACCTCGATCATTTCTACTGCCATATCGGGGAATATCTCTTGTTCCTCCAGGCTCTTCGCCAGTCCTTGGCCCTCGCGAACGCGGTGACCCGCGTCCCTTACCCCATTCAGAATCTTCCGGCTGCTCATGGAAGCCCCAGCGGTTTCCATGGCTGGGACCAGAGGCAGACCCCCCTGTAATAGGACTGACAGCATGCGCGAGAAATTCGCGACCTGATATTTCATGCGAATATCGCCCAGCAGGGGGACGGAGAAAATTGCACGATCCACTCGTTCCGCGCCCCGATCCGTCTTCTTCCAACGCCATAACACCAATGCCAGGACAATCAGCACCACCAGCGCTACCGGCCCATACTTCTGTGCGTTAAGGCCCACCGCCAGCATAAAGACTGTAATTGCTGGTAGTTTCGCATTCAGATTCATGAACAAGTCCGCGAACTTGGGTACCACGTAAGTGACTAGGAAGACCACCATACACGTGACCACTATGATCAGCAGTGATGGGTAAACAAGTGAGACCACCAGTTTCTTGCGGAAGGTGAGCGCCAGCCGCTGAAATGCTATGTAACGGCTTAGGACTTCTTCCATGTTGCCGCTCTTTTCACCTGCCAGAAGCGTAGTGGTGTACATCTTGGGGAAGGCGCCTTGCGCGGCGAAGGCATCAGAGAGCATCTGGCCGCTCTTGACACGGTCACGAACGTTATCCAGCAAAGTTCGCAGGTATGCATCTTTTTGCCGTTTGATAAGCAATTCCAGCGACGTCAGAATCGGAAGACCGGCTTTGATGAGCGTTAGAAACTGCTGGTTATAAATGAGAAATGAACTCTGCTTGAGTCTTCTGCTGCCAGTGAACGAAAACTGCCCTCCCACAAACATTCCGCGAGGCTTGACCCAATAAACCAGGAAACCTTGCTGCACGAAGCGGTCACGCACTTCAGATTCCGAGTACCCGTGCTCCAATTGCTGCAGCAAATGGCCTCGCTCGTTCGCCATCTTTACCAGAAATTCCGCCATACCCTAGCTCAGTTACCACCTTCGCGTCAGTCTAACATTCAAAATTCGCGGATTGCCTTGCAACTAGTCTCCCGGAAGGGGTTGCACCATTGCTGGCAATGCCCCAGTACTCCATTAGCACTTTTCAAGCCAATGACGCCTAACCTATTATATCTAAATCATTTAAAAGACCACGGCTCTCGCCGACTGGTTGCGCTGCTGATTACTGCCCGAAATCTCCTTCGATCAGTTCGACCCCTGGTGGCGCTTTAAACTTGAATTGCTGGTCCGCCACTGGAATATTCTCCCTGTGGTCAGTAAACCGGTATTCTGTTATCGAGCCGTCCACCTCATCGATTTGGATGCGGCTGAGTCGGTTATCCGGCGTAATCTCCAACATAACCTCGCTCACTCGGTCAGCCAACGCTTTGGGAACTCCTCGCAGCACGACATTGCCTGGGGTCAGCGGGTTCTGATCGGTGGCTAAGGAAAGACCCTGCAACTCCTTCTCCAGTCGCGTTTTGCCCAGAAGGAAGGCCAAAGGCGAGCGCAAATCATCCAGCTTACGTACCCCACTCTTCCTAACTTGCTTGTCCCCTGGCAGATAAAACCACGCACTCTTGCCATCAGTGACAAACAGCTTCTCCTTGGGAGAACGGTACTCCCAGCGCATCTTGCCCGGTTTTTTTAACCACAGGGTGCCGCTCTCAGTTCTTTCTACGCCCGAACCCCTATAAATCTCGGTGAATTCTGCTTGCAAACTCCGCAACTGGTTGTAGTGGTGATCCACTCTTTCCGCCAGCGCACGCACGCCGACCGCCGCCGCCGGGGTGATGAGAATCGCGACGCCGAGCCCAAGAACAAAGACTTTTAATAGAGCGGAATTCAGGTTCACAATTCGAAGTTTCAGATACCTCAATCTTAGATGGCAGGGAGCAATCCGGACGTTAACGGCGGATGAATTCGTATGGCCAGATCTTCCTTGACTCTATTGTAAGCTCTTTGGCTACTACAGTCGAAGAGTCAGAGCCCTTTGATGCACATGTGCGGGAGGCTCGGTGAACGTTGAAGTCCCTCGTATCATTCTGCCCGATAAATCGAATACTGGTGTGTCCCGCCGATCTTCCGCAGCGGCGAACTGTTTCCCAACGCATGTTCAAGGATCGGATTGTGGTAAAGCACGTAAAACTCTCTCGGATGCTCGCGTAATGACTGCTCGAGGTTAGCGATAACCGCCGACAGTCCCGACGCTGGCAGGGGCACTCTTATAATTCTGCAAATTCTCTTGTGCGATGCGGTTTAGTGCTGGCAGCAATTCCACTCCAACGATCCGACGGAACGGATAAGCAGAAGCCAGCAGCAGTGCGCGTCCTTTGCCCGAACCTAGATCAATGAAAGTGAAATTGCGAAAATCAATCTTTAAGCTGGCCAGCATCTCCTCAAACAGTGTCGGCTCCGTGGGTTGGTAAGGAGAATGCAATAGGCCCAGCAGTCGATCTCGCCAGCCTACCGTAGCGCTAGTAGTATCCATCCTGTATTCCCAGTCATATTCCACGTCTCCGTAGCGCTGTCGCCTTCGCTCTGGAGTCGAGTCACGCAGAAATTCCCAGACATCTGCCACAGACATTCGCAAAGCGGAGACCAAGCCCTGGCGTTCACGGCGATCCTTCCACCAAGTACGCAAGGCACGGATCAGGCTGATTCGTAGCGGAGTTGGAACCATCGACCGATGGTAGCTGAGTGGCGCCTACTCTCGCAGTTTCGGCGTTGCGGGAGGCTTGTAACCAGGAGGAAGGCCCTTTTGAGTGAAAGGGAAGTCGTCGGGCTGGCGAACTTCAATGTGGCCGTCGGGCATCAGTTTGTAGGGGTGACCATCGGGATCAATCGGGATGCCGGGCAGAATTCCCGCAACTACCAGGGCCGACATGCTGGGCGGTAGATGACCTGTCTTCTGGCCATACTGGGCCACGGCTTTCTCGAGCATCGCGACCTCTTCATCTACTCGCAATGCGCGAAGGTGGGAGAGTGCGTTAGCGCGAATCTGTCTATCTTCCGTAGTCTGGTAAGTTGCAACCCACAACATGCGCGCTGTTTCCAGTTCACCTGCATGTTGCGCCATTTGGGCCGCCATGATCTTCATGAAGGGATGAGCGTTCGGCACCTTGGAACCGCGATCGAACGCTGCGGCCGCGCCCGCGTAATCCTTCTTATCCATGTAGTAGATGAAGCCCAGATCGTAATAAAGCTTCCAGTCATCGGGATTGTTCCGGATGCCGTATTCCACCAACTGGATTGCTCTCTCCGGCATGCCTGCGCCATCCGGCGGAGGAGGGGCAAGAAAGCTCGCGCCGAACTGATATGCAACTATCAAATGCGGATCGAGCGCTGTTGTAATTTCAAGCAGGGGCGCCAGTAGGTCATAACGATCGGAGTAGGCCATATGCTTGCGGCCGAAATATTGCACCGCGCGCGTCCAGTAGATGTCCGCCAGTAACCCTTCGTAGCCCAGGCTTACACGCTTCAACAATTTCGGAGAACTGATGTAAAGGACGTCCTGTAGTGTGGCTCCCGTGCGCATCTGGTCTACTCGGCGGAGCAGCAGAGCGGAACCCAGCATACACGCGGTTAGCAGAACACTGGCTGTGATGGTGGTTCGCTGCGCAGCCGTCATTTCAAATTCCGGTGTTCGAAAATCAGCACCGCTCCGCAAACCGCCATGGCGGTGTAGAGCGCCGCGTAAAGGGTGTTGTAAAGAATCAAATGCCCAGGGATTGGCTGTTCATGCGCCACCGAACTGATTACATTCAGAGCGGAGAAATTGGGCACGAGGTAGGCCGCTCCTGTGGCGAGCCAGCGGCTACCCCCCTGCGCCATAGTGGCGAATCCACGCAAGTCTTCCGCGAAACTGCCGATCACAAACAGCGCGAAGGCAAATACCGCAGACAGCAGCGGCGAGGAGAACGAGGAGAAAAGCAGCGCCAGCGCGCAGATGATCAGGAATTGCAGAATGATGAAATAGAGTGCCACCAGTACCCAGGCATCAGCCTTATGAAAGTGATGGGCAAGGTAGAGGAGTGCGCCGAAGACTCCCATGGCCATGAAGAATGTGTTCACCACCAACGTGCCCGCCAATCCGAGGAACTTGCCGACAATAAATTCCCAGCGGCGCACGGGGCGCGACAACACAGTATATAAAGTTCGCCTATCGATCTCCTTCGACACCAGGCCGATGCCGATAAAAATTGCGATGACCACGCCAAACAGCGAAACTGCAGTGAGCCCAAGATTGATGACCACAAGTTTCTCGATCTCGATGGAGATTTGTCCCACCAGGATCGCTGCCCCGGAAAGCAATAGGGCAAAAGCAATCAGGTTGTATAGAACTCGATCGCGCACCGCTTCGCGAAATGTATTAGAGGCAATGTGAATGACGCGGGCGTTCATACTGTTACCCCTTCCACTTTCTCTCGGGGCGCCAGTTTCTGCACGAAGTAATCTTCAAGTGAGGCTCGCACCGGAATCAGAGAAATCAGCCGCAGGTGTTCGCGTCGAAGAGCGTCGATCGCAGCATCCTGATTTTCTTCGGGCAACACTGCCCGGACAGTGTCACCGGTCACGTGACATTCGGCCTCCAATGCTTTAAGGGAGGAAGGCACCCTGGTGCCTTGCCAAACCACCTCGACCTTACCGTGGACGTTCGAGGTTAAATCTGCCACCACTCCTATGCCACGTAGTTCTCCCTGATGAATGATGGCGACACGATCACAAAGCGCCTCCGCATCCGACAGAACGTGAGTGGAGAAGAAAACCGTCTTGCCCTCGTGTTTCAGTTGTTCCATCAGGTCGCGAACTTCACGACGGCCCATGGGATCGAGGCCTGACATAGGCTCGTCGAAGAAGACTATCCGAGGATTGTGCAGAATCGCTTGTGCGATGCCCACGCGCTGCAGCATGCCTTTCGAGAACTTGCGCAACTGAACTCCGCCGACATCAGGAAGACCAACCCGGTGCAACACGGCATCCACCCGCCGCCTGCGCTCCTTGGCGGGAACTCCGGAAAGCTGCGCATAATACGCAAGCAATTCCCGCGCCGTCAGGTAATCATAGAAGTACGGCTGCTCCGGCAAAAACCCGATCTGCGCTTTCACTTTCGGATCGGTCCATTCAAAGCCTAAGATGCGTGCCGACCCACTGGTGGGGAAAACCAGGCCCATGAGCAGCTTTAGGGTTGTCGTCTTGCCGGCACCATTTGGACCTAGAAAACCGAAGATCTCACCCTCTTCAACGGCGAGGTGTAAGGGACGTAGCGCGTGCTTCGATCGTTTGCGCCAGAAGCCTACGCTGTAGGTCTTTTCCAGGCCGATAATTTCCAGGGCAGCCATAGGGTTAACAAAGCGAAAGACAGGTTCTCACACAATGGAGTTAAGAAAATTATATTTGATAACGAGAGCATTTCGTATTGCGGTTCGCGGTTACGGAGGTCATCCGCTAGACCAAAGCGATCCTGGGCATCGCGGGAACCCAAGTTGGCTCATTGCTTCACCGGATGCAGATCTGGCTGGGTTTTGGCCGGCAAAGCTCTTCTGGGCGCGGATTGCAGGTGGGCTTCGGCCTCTTGCAATGCGTTTCGGGCATTCAGACTAGAAGGATAGAGGGCCAACTCTAAGTTGTAATGATCGCGAGCGCCAGGCCAGTTCCCCATTCCAGCAAGAGCACGTCCGACGGCGTAGTGGTAACCGGGCGAGTTTGGCCAGAGCGTTAGCCCTTTCTCCAGCGGCTCGAGACCTTCACGAAAGCGTCCCATTTCAATTCGTGACATTCCCAGATAATAGAGTTGATCCACACGTGGCGGTCCAAATGCCAAGGCCCGCGCGTAGTAATTCTCCGAAGTCGTGTAATTGCCTAAGTAATAAGCTGCCTGAGCTCCGGCACTCAGCGCTAAAGGGGAATTCGGATTGAGATCGATCGCCTGCTGCGCCACCATGAAAGCGCCTTCAAAGCGGTGGTCGCGAGTCAGTTCCGCTGAGAGGTTCAGCTTCGCCAATAGATTCCTTGGAGCGACGGCGCACCCTCGAGTGAAGAGTGCCAAATCGTTTTCCCAGTAGAGAGCCTGGTGATAAGTGGCGAAACCCAGCGCTGCGATTAGAGCGATTGCTGCGCCCCGCCAAACGTTCCTTGCGGGAGCCGAAGCCGTTGAGAAGGGTCTTGTCAACCCGTAACCCACAAGGATCACAATGCCGACAGACGGCAGATACAGATAGCGGTCATGCACACTCTCGTAGCGCGACATGATCATAAAAACCGCCAAGGCAGGGAGGAGAGTGAATAGGAACCATCCGCCGAGGAAGATGGGCAGGTAGCATCTGCTCTTTCGTGACCACCACCACACGCCCAGAGCTGCTGCCAGCAATACTGATAGAGGCAGCACGACTCCGGAAATAGTCATCTCGCTCGCGTAATCCAGGTCGTAAAAGGCACCGAGTCCAACCGGTACCAACAATTGTGTGAAATAGAAATACAGCACTGCCGGTAACGTCAGGAGCGAGGTGCGCAGCGGGACATCCGAGATGCGATGCGCGAGACCATGCAACACCAGGGCGCGCACGCCGAGATACATGCCAGCCAGCAAGCCGTAGGGCACCAGTGCGGCCAAAGATTCGCGTCGATCTGCCCAATTCTTGTTTTGCGGGTTTGGCCCGAAATCGCTGTTCCCCAGGCACAGCTCATAGCAGGCGATGACGGCGGGGAGAACAATCGCCGTTTCTTTGATTAGCGTCGCAGCAGCGAAAAGGGTCAACGATGCAGCCAGCCAGGTAGCGCGCCGTGCCCTTCGCCGCCGATATTCGAGATAGCAGAGAAAGGATCCCAGGAAAAAAGCGGCTGACAAGGGCTCCGTAACGCCAGAGATCCAAGCCACAGCTTCAACATGCGAAGGATGCAAAGCAAAAAGTCCGGCTGCAATCAGCGCGGCCGCTGAACTGTCGGGGATCAGTTTTCGGCTTAGCATGTAAACGAGAACGGTGACGATCAGGTGGGTGAGGATTGCGGTGAAGTGCCATCCGCTAGCCCACAGGCCGAACGCCTCGAAATTGGCCAGCAACCAAGCCATGAAAAGCGGACGGTACAGATTTTCCGGCTGCCCTTGCGCCTGAGCCCATACCTGACTCGTGAAATACGTTGGCAAGAACTCGGACGAATGAACCCGCGGGTTATTCACAATTTGCAGAGAATCGTCGTAGGCAAAGTCGAAACGGATGGTCACGGCAAATGCCAGGAAGGTAGCTGCCAGAATCAGCGTCAACCACAGGTTGATCGTTGTCCTCTTAACCGTATCGAGAGCGGGCTTGGTTTTCGATTTCATTGAAACCAGAATGGAACCATGCTAGCGCTTCTTAACGCGCTCTTGGGAGTTCCCCGAACGGTTCGCGTGCGACATCTACGGCTGCCTCTAGCAGGCGGGCAACAGAAAGCGTAAGAAATAAAAAGAGAGCAGAGGATCTCTCCTCTGCTCTTTCAGTGCCGTCACCAAGCTAATCTTGCTGAACTACTGGTTAAGTGGGTTGAGGCCCATGCAAACGTCGTGGGCGCCGGGGGCTGAGCCATCGGCTTTGGTGCGAACTACTGCGTCTTCAACCGCGCAGAAGCTGCGGTTGCCGGTCTGGTTAACCACCAGCGGGACTGCAGTGGCATCGTACTGAACGTTTCCCGCACCGCTTACTGCTACCGCAAAGCTGTAGCCGCTCTTGCCTGTGCCTGCGGGCTGGCCGTTGTTCGCCAGGACCGGATCAATCAGGCAGGATTGCGCTGTGGTCGGTGGATTCGGGCAAGCCGCACCCAGCGTATTACCCAGAGCCAGAAGTGCCGCGTACCCGGTTGTGGGATAGCTGGATTGGTACGTCACCTCGGCTGTGTTGATGGTACGAATTGAGCTGACAGAGGAGGCTTCGTTAGCCGCCATACGCGCTCGCAACAGGTTTGGAATGGCAATCGCGGCGATGATCAAAATAATCGCCACCACGATCAGCAACTCAATTAGTGAGAAACCCTTTTGTTTCTGCATCTAGTTTTTACCTCATCTCTCTGCCGCTAATTTTTTGATTACGCCTGCCGTTATACACTGTTTAAGTGGCAGGTAGATGGCCGTTGTCGGTTCTCCCCGCAAGCTCCGGTCACCTCGGGTTAACCAGTCACGAATCAATGACATACTTGTTGCAGTGCGCGACCGCCAGATAATCGTGCGGCCCTGGCTTGCCATTTCTTACGCCGATGACAAACGATGTCAAGCAAAGCAGACACATTTTGGTGCCTAGGACAATGTGGCCGAACACGACAAGAGACCTGAATATTCGAAGAAATTTTCCAAATCGGAAATCAATGGGATCATTTCGGATGGTAACAAATTAGAAGGGGCAGCGCTCATGCGCTGCCCCTGCCTTTCTCTGACACGAAGCTGAATTACTGGCTTAGCGGACTCAAGGCTGCGCAAGCCGCCACTGACCCAATGGCCGCGCCTGTGGGCTGCTGACGTACGACCGCGTCCGAATTAGAACAGAAGCTGCGCTGCCCGCTCGCTCCGATTAATTGAGGCACAGCGGTGGCCAAATACCTGGCGTTGGCGGCGCCAGAGGGGGTCGCGGCAAAACTGTATCCGCTTTTCCCACTGCCGGCAGGCTGACCATTGTTGGCCAGTGCGGAATCGATCAGGCAGGCTTGTGCCGACGTTGGAGGATTCGGACAAGCTGTCCCTAGCGTATTGCCGAGTGATAAGAGGTCGGCGTATCCGTTTGTCGGATAGGTTGACTGATAAGTAATTTCGGCCGAGTTAATGGTCCGAAGCGAACTGACCGCCGACGCCTCATTCGCTGCCATGCGAGCCCGTAGCAAACTAGGAATCGCAATGGCGGCAATGATCAGGATAATCGCCACCACAATCAGCAGTTCAATCAGCGAGAAACCCTTGTTCTTGCGCATCTGTTTTGCCCCCGGCCTCGCTACCCCTATGACAAAGAATCTTTTGCCGTTCGGACTATTTGATCGCAGTTTGCAGGCCATTCTTATAATCCGACCAAACCCGCCAGTAACTGGGGAGTAAATATAAGTACGTCATCAGCTTACGCACGGAGAACAAACACCGGGTGGGATCGGGTGAGCAACAAAACTTCCCGAATGACAAATAGTGACAAATATGGTCAACCCACTATGGTCAATCCAAGCCACCAAAATTCCGGCGGAAGCACCTACAAGTCGATGAAAGTGATTTTTGAGACTACGTCTTAGGTGCGCTCTGCTGCGTGGAAATAGCAGGCTTATTTTAAGCGGCAGGAGATCTTTAGCAGGCATCGGATTACGGGCAGAAAAATAAAGGGAGCAGCGGATTTCTCCTCTGCTCCCCCGCCTTTTGCCCCTCCCCCGAGGCACCAGGCCAATCGTAATTACTGGTTCAGCGGATTCAGGCCCATGCAAACGTCGTGGGCGCCCGGGTCGGAACCATCGGCCTTGGAGCGCACGACTGCATCTTCAACCGCGCAGAAGCTGCGGTTGCCGGTCTGATTGACGACCACCGGGATGGCGGTCGTTACATACTGAACATTGCCAGCGCCAGAAGGTGCGGCAATAAAGTTGTAACCGCTTTTGCCTGTGCCAGCGGGCTGGCCGTTATTCGCCAGAACCGGATCAATCAAGCAGGCCTGCGCGGTGGTGGGTGGATTCGGGCAAGCCGCGCCGAGCGTATTGCCGAGCGCCAAAAGGGCAGCATATCCGGTTGTCGGATAGGTCGACTGATACGTTACCTCAGCTGTGTTGATGGTACGAAGTGAGCTGACGGCGGACGACTCGTTAGCAGCCATACGCGCGCGCAGCAAGTTTGGAATAGCGATAGCGGCGATGATAAGAATAATCGCCACCACAATCAGCAATTCAATTAGTTAGAAACCCTTCTGTTTCCGCATCTTTTCCCCTCATCTCCGTTTGACTGGTTTTGTCCGGTTGACCGACTCACGCAATATGATGGCACTTAGCAGGCCACAGCAGAAGTTACCAAGGTAAGCGGGAGCGGCCACGAAAACCGCTTTATTTTCAATTATGCCTAACGTGTCGGTTACTTCTCGGGCATGGTACGAGGTGCTCAGCAAATGGCGATCCTGACAAATTACGCCCGTCCCAAATGACAACTAGTGTCAGTCTGCGACGGCCTGTTTCAGCCTGAAAATTGCGAATCTCTTCGACACAAACCCCTTAATAGGAACGTCGTTAGAGGAAGAAACTTGCAGTCCAGTTCTGTGGGGTGAGGAACCAGTATGCAATGTCACGCGAATTTTCATTGCTGCGGTTCTGTCCCTGGCTCCGAACGACGTCTGATCAATCGGTTAGGTGTTCGCAATAATAAATACGCCACGGGCCCGACGACGAGCCACGCCAGTCCCCATTTTGTCGCCGAAGGATCGCTATTGATGAGTGCCCACGCAAAGAGGCTAATCGGTATCAGGACAACTGCCGCCATGCCGACGGTACCTCCGGGCACCACAAACTGGCGTTTTAGCCCGGGAGCCAAGAGTCGCAGCCGCCACAGGGATAACAATGTAAGCATAGAAGTCGCAGCTCGCAGCCACGCGTAAATCGCTATCAATTGGGTCAGGTTCCAGAACGCCAACACCGCAGAAGAAATGACGGACAAAAGAATCGCCCGCGCTGGTGTGCCAAATCGAGCGTTGAGTCTAGCAAGCGAGTGATGCAGATAACCGTCTTCGGACATCGTAAACGGAATGCGCGTTACCGAAAGTATGGTGCTATCCAACAATATGAAAGCGCAAATTGCCGCAGCGCCGAACATGGCGAGTTGCAGCCAAGGCCCTCCCACCGATCGTGCGGCCGTCACCATGTAGCCGGTTTGCCATTTCTGCCAATTTCCAGCCGCTGTGAGAGCCGCTGCCACTGGCAGGAAGAAGCTGATCACCGCCAGTGGTACGACGATCGCGAGGCCATGAGGAAAATTGCGCGCCGGATCCTCCACTTCCTCAATTACGGTGGAAAGCTGCTCGTAGCCTGAATAAATCCAAAGACCGAGTGCCAAGCCAACCCCGTAAACCTCACGCCAGGGGTGGTCTGGTGGCATCCATGGATGGAAAGGATTGAAGTGTGCGTGGGTGAAGCCGAAGTAGGTAAAGACCGCGACCGGAGCCATTTGAAGCAGCAGCAGAACCATCGTAACCATGCCCACCAATCGGATGCCAAGAAAATTAAGAAGTCCGACCAGTACGATAAATGCGAACGCAATCACCCAGTGCTGAAATCTGTTATGTACCGGCAGCACACGCGCTACGGTGTCAGCCAATTGCACCCCGTAGGCGCCGGTGATGAGAAATGTGCCGGTCCAATTCCACCAGCCGCATTGGAAACCCCAGAAATCGCCGAAGGCGGCACGCGTCCATCGATAAAAGCCCCCCTCGACCGGCATCGCGCTAGACATTTCCGCCGTCGCCAGAGCCATCGGCACACTGAACAGTAGCGGTATGACGAGGATGAAAAGCAATGCCATCCCCGGGCCGGAAGTTGAAATCATCGCCTCGAACCCGAACGGTCCTCCTGCGCAGTAGGCGTACAGCACCGCGACAAAGGATGCGAGGCCGATGCGGCGTAACTTTCCTTGATTCACTGTCGTGATTGCGACTTGCGATCCTGTGGTTAAGGACGACATTGCCAGTGTTGGGGATTTTCTATTGGTCCCGGCAAATTGGCAATCGGTAAATGGAAAATTGAGCAGCAAGTACGCGTCGTGAAACCAAGGACTGCTTTACAATCCAACTAGCGGAGTGGGCGCAGTTACGAACCACTCTTAAGCGCCCTCCACTACCGCGTAAAGAGGAGTTCTTATGGGCAGTGTGATGTTATTGCAATCGTTAAAAGATGGCATTCTTGGCCAGGCCAGTGTCAAGGCGATCTATGGCGAACCAATCGTGGCCCAAGGAAAAACCATCATTCCGGTCGCTCGCATCAGTTATGGCTATGGAGCCGGCGCGGGCACGGGCGGCGTAGGGGACACTAGCGCTCGGGGAGAGGGTGGTGGTGGCGGGGGAGGCGTTCACGCCGTCCCTGTAGGAGTAATAGAAGTCAGCGATCAGCAGACTCGCTTCGTTCCCATCAGCGATCGCAAGAAGCTCACCGGCGTGTTGCTACTCGGCGTCGGTCTGGGCATGTGGTTGGGCTATCGTCGGTAAAACTGAAGACTGCCCGGGACGTTCGAGCGAGCGAATGACGCTCAGGGCACAGCTCGACGTACAAAATCTAGCTAACCATCAATTTGTTTACAATTTTGGAAATCCTTTTTCCGGTACTCACTTTGGTTACCCGCGAGTTTGGGCAGCAAGGCTGAAATTTACTTTTCTTTAACCGGTGTTTCGAGATGTTCAGAAAAGGGCCAGTTGTTCTTCGGATCGCTTCGTCAGTTCGAGCCGCTCCCCATAGCGTTGACGATTGCCGCCGATGCTGTGCTTCTGTCGCAGATGGGCCATCAATTGCGAGATCCTTTTGTGATAGGCCTGAGGCAGAAATGCCTTCTTGCTGAATCTTTCCCGGTAACTTTGCGCCAGATGAGGAAACTGTTTCTCCAAGAAGGGAAGAAAGATCGCCGCTGAACAGGGCTTGAGGAAGAGTGGATTGGCGTAAATATATTTGCCTCCTGCGGCAGCCGTTGCTTTCACGAGCGCCTCAAGATCCCGGCTTGAATCAGTAATTCCAGGAAGCACCGGAGCGCAAATTACCCCGGCATTAACGCCCGCCTCATTTAGTTTTCTTACGGTCTCCATGCGCAGATCGGGGCGGGGAGCACGCGGCTCCAGAATCCGCGCAAGATCACAATCTAATGTCGTGATGGTCAGGTTGACGAAGAGCTGATTATGTTCAGCAACCTTTTGCAAAAGATCAATATCCCGTACAACCAGATTGGATTTCGTGACTATACCCAGCTCATAGCTGTGACGCCGGCTGAACTCTTCCAGGATGGCTCGGGTAACTTCGTAACGGCGTTCAGATGGCTGGTATGGATCGGTTGCGGTGCCCATGGCAATCGACTCCCCGATCTTGACTTGGCGCAGTTCCTGCCGGAGCAGGTCGGCCGCGTGTTCTTTGACATAGATTTTCCGCTCAAAATCTACGCCGTCCCGCATTTCCATGAACTCGTGGGTGTAACGGGCGTAGCAATACTTGCAGGCGAATTCGCATCCCCGATATGGATTAATAGTCCAGGTGAATGGCATTCGCGCACTGGTGCACCGGTTAAGTAGAGAGCGCACTGGCAGAGTGAAGTATTCAACGTCATGGCCTTCTCGCAGTGATTCCCCGTGCGTCGCCAAGCGTGCGATTCCCACCACCCGGGTCTCTTTTGTGATTTCGGGAAAGGGTAGGGAAGCCATTGGCAGATTCGCTTTTTATTCGCCGTAAGAATTGTAGCTGATGCGGGGGGTGCTTATCAACCAGACGGGTAATAATCCGATTCATCCTCTATGCTTCCAGTCGCGTTGGTGACCCATTGTTGGCTGAACCAAAGTGGTCCCATGAATAGCAGTGCGGGGGCCCGCTCTCCGAGACCGGCTCAGTCCTACTTTCGTTTTGCACGGTCTGTTCCTTGGCGGTAAATCACCGTGAGACCGTACACGACAGAAGTGAGCACCAAGACGATGATAGAAACGCGCATTACCTCCGGACCTGGGATCCATACGGTTTTAGGAAACAGAATCAAGAGCAACCCACCACCAAGCACTACCACCCAACCAGCAACGAGAAGTCGCCCAAACCTGCTTTTGACGTCCTCGCTCGTTCCGAGGACTCCTCCTTCTCGTCCTCTTTTTTGAATCGCTTGAGGACGATAGACAAAAAAGTAATAGAGGCAACTTCCATACCAAAACCCAACCAACAAGACGACAAACCACAGTCGCTTTGCATAGACCTTGGAGCTATCGATCCTCACCCAATACCGCCACATGCCGAACCACAAAAAAAATAGCGCAATAGGTCCCAACACGCCCAAAATACTCAATGGGAGCCTGAGCCAGAAGGATAGGCTTTTAGGGTCCACTCGGCCTAAGAAAACAGGAGTTAAGGGAAGCACCAAGATCGTGGAAAACAAAAAAACAAAAAGAGCTTTTCGGCCTGGGGACTAATAAGCCAATCATCTCTGTACCTGTCCCACAGGCCAAATAACCCAATTGTTTTAAATCGCATAAAGATTCACGTTCCGGTTATCTCAGTCAGGGCCGGACCGATCGTCACTTTACTTGTTCCTGATTGGCTCGATACGTTGTATTGAAGTTGGGGGCAGACTGGCAGCGGCAGTTCGATCCACCGCCCATATCACTTTGCCATTCAGAGGCTGCACCAACTTTGCTGGAAACTGATCGGCCGGCGAATCACTGGCCAAGACCTCGCGCAAGGCAGCGGCTTTGTCACTTCCGGTCACGAGAAACATCACGCAAGCAGAGTTATTTATCACTGGAAGAGTCAAGGTCAAACGATAGGCTTGGAATTTCTCGATCCAGTTGGCGACAACCAGTCTCGTCTTTTCCTGAAGAGCGTCAGTATGCGGGAACAGGGAGGCTGTGTGTCCGTCCGGCCCCATCCCCAAGAGAATCAAATCAAAGCGGGGGAATTCTCCTGGCTTCAACTTAAAGAACTTCCTAAGGGTTTGTTCGTAACTCGCGGCGGCGCGGACAGCGTCCTTTTCCTCCGTTGGGATGCGAAAAACCTTCTCTGTGGGAACCGGCACTTTCGAAAGGAGTGCTTCTTTTGCCATGCGGTAGTTGCTATCAGGATGGTCAGGCGGGACGTGGCGCTCATCGCCCCAGAAGAAAAAGATCTGGGCCCACGGTAATTTGGCGGCGTAGCGTTCAACCAGCAGTTGGTAGAGAGCCTTAGGGGTTGAGCCGCCTGACAACGCGACGGTGAACCGACCGCGTTTGCTGACCGCGTCGTTCGTCTGCCTGACAAACTCCTCGGCGGCAAGCTCGAAAACCTCCTGTGAGCTTGCCAGCACCCTGATCTCGGGACTCATGGCTTCTCAACCGCTACGTTCGTCGTCCTCACGACGGCGCAGCGCGCAGCCCCAAGCAGGGCAGTCTTGTCATTGGTGATCACTTTGACCGGAATGGTTTCCATCAAGGCTTGCATGCGACCTTTGCCGACAAAGCTCTGCATGAAGAGAGGACCAGAAAGTTTAGTGAGAATTTTTGGCGCGATTCCTCCCCCCAGAAAAATTCCTCCAGTGCTCAAGATTTTGAGCGCAAGATTGCCGGCTTCGGCGCCGTAAATTGAAACCCAAAGATCGAGTGCCTGTTCAGCGAGTGGCGATTTTCCCGACAAAGCTGCGTGCGAAATTGCAGCGGCGGCATCACCGTGGGCCATTGCCTCCACGAGCCATGGTGGTTCTTCTCCGCGCCCGGTATCGCGCAAGAAATGGAATACGTTCACCAGCCCGGGCCCGGAGACGATACGCTCATAGCTGACGTGCCCGAAGCGCGTGTGCAGATACCGAAACAGATCGATCTCCAGCTCGTTGCGAGGAGCAAAATCAGCGTGGCCGCCCTCGCAAGCAAAGACAAGATGCTTCTTGCCGTCCCAAAACATGCCGGCCTCGCCCAAGCCGGTACCGGCGGCAATTACCGCCTGATTACCTACTGGGTTGCCTTTGACCTGATTTAAAGCTACCAGGTCTTTTTCCTCCAGCGCACTGATCCCCCACGCGTTCGCTTCTAGATCATTGATCAGCAGCGCCGACCGGAGTTGAAGTTCCTTTGCCAGCCGGGAACTCTCAATGATCCAGGGCAAATTCGAGGTCTCAACTCTCCCATTGCGCACCGGCCCGGCGACACCGAAGCAGGCAGCGTCGGGATGCACGCCCTGCAATTCAATGAACTTGACCACAATTTCGTCGAGTCCACGGTGTTCGCGGCTGGGGAACACGGATTCTGACAGTAACTTCAGGTGTCCGTCTTGTAGTTCAAAGTAAGCTAATCGCGCATTGGTGCCGCCAATATCGCCGGCCAGGATCATTTCTCGAAATTCCTCCAGCGGCGGCCGTCCCGTTCTAGCAGGTCATCGGCCTCCTTCGGACCCCAGGTTCCCGCGGCGTAGTTGGGGAAATTTCGCGGCGGCAGGGCTTTCCACACATCAAGGATCGGACTCACAACGCACCAGCCCGCTTCCACCATATCTGCGCGCTGGAAAAGGGTGGGATCACCGATCATGCAATCGTGCAGCAGACGCTCGTAACCGGTATTGGGCTGCTGCCCGAAGTAGTCGGCGTAGGCGAAGTTCATGTCCACGGGGCCCAGTCGCATGACTGGACCAGGGACTTTCGCGGCGAAACGTAGAGAGATACCCTCCTCGGGCTGGATATGCAGCACCAATTGATTGGGCATCAAGTTTTCCACCGGCGTGTCCCGGAAAAGCACAAATGGTGCGCGCCGGAATTGAATCATCACCTGCGTACTTCGCGCCGCCAGCCGCTTGCCAGTGCGGAGGTAAAAGGGTACGTCGGCCCACCTCCAGTTGTCGATCAAAAGCTTTATAGCAACGAAGGTCTCCGTCCGCGAGTCAGGTGGAACCCCTTCTTCTTCGCGGTAAGCGGGCACCCGCTGTCCTTCCACGATACCTTCTCCGTACTGTCCGCGAACCGTGCGGCGTAGCACTTCTTCAGCGCTCATCGGCTGAATTGCGTGCAAGATTTTTGCTTGTTCGTCGCGTACTGCATCCGCCTGAAATGAAATGGGCGGCTCCATAGAAGTCAGACTGATAAGCTGCATCATGTGGTTGGGAACCATGTCACGCAGGGCTCCCGCCGTGTCGTAGTAACTTCCGCGTTTCTCCACTCCGACGGTTTCAGCCACAGATATCTCTACGTGATCGATATAACGCCGGTTCCAAACCGGTTCGAAAATTCCATTGGCGAAACGGAAAGCCAAAATATTCTGAACCGTCTCTTTTCCGAGATAGTGATCGATCCGGTACACCTGCTTCTCTTCAGCAACTTTCAAGAGCTGTTTATTCAACGCTCTTGCTGACTCCAGATCGTGACCAAACGGCTTCTCAATGATGATTCGACGCCAGTGCTGATTGTCCTGCCCCAGCAGTCCTGCTTCGCCCAGATTCTCTATGATGGTGCCAAAAAACTCTGGTGCAGTTGCCAGGTAAAAAAAGTAGTTGCCATGGGTGGAGTGATCTTTGTCTACCTTTTGCAGCGTATCCTTCAACTGCTGATATATCTTTTTGTCCCTAAAATCTCCTGGTAGATAATGCATGCGGCGCACGAACCATTCCCACAGATCAGGATCGACCTGCGTCCCCGCAAACTGTTTTATGTCCTCGGAGATCTTCTTGCGAAAATCGTCGGTGGACATTGGAGTTCGTGCGATACCGACCACGGCGAACTCTCGCGATAACAGATGAGCTTTTGCGAGGTTGTACAGCGCAGGAATGAGCTTGCGCCGAGTCAAATCGCCGGCTACGCCGAAGATCACCATGACACAGGGATCCCCGGGACGCCCAATTGGCGGTGCACTAATGGCGGGCATTTCTGCGGTATCAAGCATAGAGTTACTCCCGGAGCCAGCAATGACTGGGGGTCTTCCGGAACTTATGCTGTTTTTGCGACGATGGACGGCTCGACATGACCGCCAAACTTCTGCCGCATAGCGGAAAGCATTTTATCCGCGAAGGTGTGCTCCTGGCGCGAACGGAACCGGGCATACAGGGCCGCTGAAAGCACTCCCACCGGTACCGCCTCTTCAATCGCGGCCTGAATCGTCCAGCGCCCTTCACCTGAATCCTGAACGAAACCGGTGTATTCCGATAGCGTGGGATTCTCCGTCAATGCCATGGCTGTGAGATCAAGCAGCCAGGAACTGACGACACTACCTCGACGCCACACTTCAGCAATATCCGCCAGGTTAAGATCGTAACGCATATCCTCCGGCAGGTCTTTCTTGCTCGCATTGCGGAAAATGTCGAAGCCCTCAGCGTAAGCCTGCATGATGCCGTACTCAATTCCGTTGTGCACCATCTTGACGAAGTGGCCTGCGCCTGAAGGACCGCAATGAATATAGCCGTCTTCTGCGGTGCCATTTAGGCGTTCACGTCCCGGAGTACGAGGGATTTCGCCACGGCCGGGGGCCAGCGTTTTGAAAATAGAGTCAAGCCGCTGCACAGTTTCTTTCGGCCCGCCTATCATCATGCAATAACCGCGCTCTAAGCCCCAAACGCCGCCGCTAGTGCCAACGTCTATGTAGTGAATGCCCTTGTCTTTGCATAGCCGGGCGCGGCGAACATCATCCTTGTAGTAGGAATTGCCACCATCAATAATCGTGTCACCGTGCTGCATGTGTTGCGCCAGCGCCAGTACAGTTTGTTCGGTCGGACCACCGGCAGGCACCATCACCCATGCCGCTCGCGGCGGCTTCAGCTTACCGATGAAATCCTCGAGTGACGCGGATCCAACTGCGCCTTCGCTCGCCAACTGCTTCACGGAGTCCGCACTTAAGTCAGAAACAACGACTTGATGACCGCTACGCATAAGGCGACGCGTCATATTGGATCCCATCCGGCCCAACCCGACCATTCCCAGTTGCATGCTTCTGCTCCTTACTGATGCACAAGTCTGGCGCTTGCGGACGACGTTTACGCCAGAGGATGAAAGTTTACGCTAAGGCTTGTTGTATCGCTGATTGCAGCGCTTTCAGCCCGGCCTGCACGTCGGCGCCAAGATGAACGCGCAAAGCGCGACGTTTGCGTTCAGTCAACACCTGGAAGTCTCCGCGCGCCTGTGCCGCTTTCACCACGCCAAAAGTATATTGGTGTCCGGGCACAGGCAAATCGTGAGCATCATCGCATGTGATTTGCAGAAATACTCCGGAGTTCGGCCCGCCTTTGTACGCCTGCCCGGTAGAGTGGAGAAAACGCGGGCCAAAGCCCAAACATGTCGCTACCCGCTTCTTGTCTCGCACGGTATGACGAACCACTTGCAATTCGTCTTCGTGGACCTGCTTCATCTCGACATAAGCCAGGAGGGCAAAATAGTCGCCATCGTGAACGCGACTAAGATGTGCACGCAAATACCCGGCGAGTGATTTGTCACTCCCGGCGGCCTTGGCGAGTTCCGCGGCATTGTGGTCGTCTGTGAATAGCTTGATGCCCGTATTTTCGACAAGGGGTCTCTCCGCAGGAAGAGAACCCTTCTTCTCATACTCCGTGGTTAGGTCGCGTGTGACGACCTTGCTGGCCTCGACATCCGGCTGGTTGAATGGATTGATGCCGATAATCGCCCCCGCAACCGCGGTGGCAATCTCCCAGCGGAAGAACTCTTGGCCGAGGTCGTAAACGTCCGTCATTGAAATGCGTACTACAGGATGCCCGGCCTTCTCGATCGCGGCGAGCTTGGCGTCTTGTGCGGCATCAGGCGCAGATTCCAGACGAATGTAAGCGAAGACGCGGTCGCTTCCATAGACCTCAGGTTTGCCAAGTTGTTCACGATCGACTGGAATAATCCCTTTGCCCAGCTTGCCGGTGGACTCCGCCAGCAATTGCTCCAGCCATGCTCCCAAATCGGAAATGCCCGGCGACGTAACAATCGTGACCTTGTCGCGCCCGTTTCTGGCAGCTATGCCGAGGATTATCCCAAGCAGCACTCCTGGATTCTCCTGTACTGGCACGCAAGACATGCAAGCCTGCACCATTTCCTCGGTGCGATCGAGAAACTTTTGCGTGTCCAGACCCATGACCGCGGCCGGCACCATGCCGAAATTGGATAACACTGAGTAGCGGCCACCGATGCTGGGCAATCCGTGAAAAATGTTGCGGAAATGATCTGCCTCGGCAACCTGCTCCATCTTCGAACCGGGATCGGTGATGGCGATGAAATGACTGCCCGCCTTGTCCACGCCCAAAATCTGTTTCGCACGTTCGAAAAAGTACTGCTTGAAGATGTTTGGCTCTAGCGTGCTGCCCGACTTGCTGGACACGATGAACAGTGTCTTCGCAATATCAATTTTGTTCTCAATAGCCTTGATTTGCGCTGGATCGGTGGAATCGAGCACGAGCAGTTCTGGGAAACCCGAGACCGTGCCAAATGTCCTGACCAAAACCTCGGGTCCGAGGCTCGATCCCCCCATACCCAATAGCAGCGCCTGGGTGAAACCGGCGCTCTTCACGCCCTGCGCCACCCGGCGCAGTTCCTGATGACGAGTGATCTGGTCTTCCGTGATATCCAGCCATCCCAGCCACTTGCATTCGTCCGACCCGGTCCAGAGAGAGGCATCACGCTGCCACAGTCGCCGCACCTTTCCGTTGGCACGCCAATCGTCAATCGAGGTCTTAACCGCAGTAGTCAGAGGCTGTGGCAAAACGTAGGTCTGTTGATTTATTTTTGGCGTAACCTGGCGCTTGCTGCTCTTCTCTACCGCTTCCAGAAGTTTGTCGAATGCGTCGGCGAAGAGGCGGACACCATCCTCTGTAAGTTTGTCGGTTACCTCCTTCATCGAGATTCCGACTTTTGCCAGCGTCTCCATAGTCTGCTTCGCAGCGTCGATGTTTTCCGTCAAGCTCTCGCGCGGCACGCCGTGATCGCGGAAGGCATCCAGTGTGGCGGGAGGCACAGTGTTTACGGTATCCGGACCAATCAATTCCTCTATGTAGAGAACATCGCGATAGTTAGGATTTTTGGTGCTGGTGCTGGCCCAGAGCACGCGCTGAGTCTGCGCTCCCTTGGAAGCCAGAGCCTGCCAGCGCTGTCCGCTAAAGATTTGCTGATAGCGTTTATAAGTTAACTTGCCGTTGGCGATCGCCACTTTGCCCAGAAGACTCTTCAGCAAAGCCTGCTCCTGGGGATCGTTCGTCTGTTTCAGCCTCTCTGCAATTATCGAGTCCACCAAAGTGTCAATACGGCTAATGAAGAAGCTGGCCACGCTGGCCATCTTGCTGACGTCACCACCGCGAGTAGCAAGCTGCTCCAAACCGGCGATGTAGGCCTGTGCCACGCGCTCGTAGACCTCCTGAGAGAACAGCAGCGTCACGTTAATGTTGATGCCCTCGCTGATGAGCTGCTGAAAAGCGGGAATGCCCTCAGGGGTGCCCGGTACTTTGATCATTACATTTTCGCGGTCCACCGCCTTCCACAAGCGCCGGGCTTCTTCAATCGTCACCTTCGTGTCGCGAGCAAGGTAAGGCGACACCTCCAGGCTGACGTATCCATCGCGACGTTTCGTACTTTGATAGACGGACCGAAGGATATCTGCGGCATCCTGAATATCCCGAATTGCAAGTTGCTCGTAACGGGCCTTGGCATCAAGGTCGCGCTGCGACTGCAGGGCGCCAAGAATGTCCGTGTAGTCGGTACTACCGGTAATGGCCTTCTCGAAAATAGAAGGATTGGAGGTGATTCCCCGCAGTCCATCTTCGTCAATCAAACGTTTGAGCTCGCCGCTGGTGATGAGGTTGCGCCGTATGTAATCAAGCCATACGGACTGGCCATATTTTTGGAGGTCTTTTAATGGATTTGTTGCCTTAGCAGTTTCTAGAATTCCAGCTTGCTGCATGACAGTTCTCCAGAATGACTTTAAGAAAAACTCGGGCCGCAGGAGCAGCAGCCATGATTTGATTGGTCTATGGCCGCTTCAAGGCGACCGTTTCTCCGAACCAGATCCCCGGGACCGTTGCAACTAGCGCGATTTAGCAACCAGTTCTCTAGCTGCCGCTAGAACCGCGTCGGGGGTGAACCCGAATTTCTTCTGTAATTCTTTCAAGGGCGCCGAAGCTCCAAAAGTGCGCATGCCGATCACACGACCCTTAAATCCCACATACGGTGACCAACCGAAGGTGGACGCCTGTTCGACCGCAATCCTGGCGGTAATTTCCGGGGGCAGAACCTTGTCCCGATAACTCTGGTCCTGGTGCTCAAAGAGGTCCCAGGAAGGCATGCTCACTACTCGCGCCTTTATTCCGTCCGTCTTGAGTTTTTCATAAGCGTCAACGCACAAAGAAACTTCGCTGCCCGTCCCGATCAGAATGACTTGCGGCTTCGCGTCCGGAGCATCCGCCAGGATATAAGCACCCTTAGCCACTCCGGATGCCGCCGCATACTTGGACCGATCAAGTGTCGGTACTGCCTGCCGGGTGAGCACCAGAGCTGCCGGCTCGTGATGCAATTGCATGATAACTTTCCAGGCTTCCACCACTTCATTAGCATCGGCCGGGCGCATCGTCATCAAACCCGGAACGGCTCGCAAGGAAGCTAATTGTTCAATGGGCTGATGTGTGGGGCCGTCCTCTCCCAGACCGATGGAATCATGAGTGAACACGTAAATGACTGGAATCTCCATAAGCGCGGCCAGTCGTATGGGAGGCTTCATATAATCGCTAAAAATCAGAAAGGTGGATCCATACGGCCGCACTTTGGCTAATGACATCCCATTCACAGCCGCTCCCATAGCATGTTCACGGATGCCAAAATGAAAATTCCTGCCCGAATAATTATCGGCCTCGAAGTCACCTGCCCCCTCAAACGTGAGACGCGTTTTGGTCGAGGGAAACAAGTCAGCGGCTCCTCCCATTAGCCAGGGAGTATTCTTGGCCAGCACATTAAGCACCTTGCCCGATGATTCGCGTGTCGCCAAGCCTTTCGCGTCAGCTGGGAACGTGGGCAGATTCTTGTCCCAACCCTCCGGAAGCTGGCGATGCTGCATTCTCTGCAAATGGTCAGCGCGATTAGAATATTTCTTGCCGTATTGAGCGAACCGCTTCATCCACTGCTCGCGTAATTCATGCCCACGCTTGCCGATGCCTTCTTTGAAATGATCCTGGACGCCCTCGGGTACTAGAAACTTGGCATCCTCGGGCCAGCCATAATTACGTTTGGCAAGCCGGATCTCATCTTCGCCCAATGGTTCACCGTGGGCGGCGCTAGTATCCTGCTTGTTCGGGGCGCCGTACGCGATATGAGTGTCGACGATTATCAACGTTGGACGGTCCTTCGTTTCCAAAAAACACTGATATGCCTTCGCCAGCATCTCCAAATCGTTTGCATCGCCCACGCGAGTCACATTCCAGCCATACCCAAGGAAACGTGTCGCCACGTCTTCACTGAAAGCCAGTTCCGTATGCCCTTCAATCGTGATTCGATTGTTGTCATAGATCCAGCATAGATTCGAAAGCTTCAGGTGCCCGGCAAGCGAAGCCGCTTCACTCGAAACCCCTTCCATCATGTCGCCGTCACCGCAGATGGCGTAGACGTTGTAATTGAACATCTCAAAATCAGGACGATTAAAATACTGCGCCAGCCATCGCCCGGCCATTGCCATTCCAACACCGGTAGCTACCCCTTGACCCAACGGCCCAGTAGTAGTTTCAACTCCGGAGGTTAATCGGTACTCCGGATGGCCAGGACTCTTGCTCCCCAGTTGCCGGAAGTTCTTGATGTCTTCGAGAGAAACAGCAGGCTCACCCAGGCGTTCATATTTAGGATTCACGGCGCGCACGCCAGAAAGATAAAGGAGCGAGTACAACAACATTGACGCGTGCCCGTTGGAAAGGATGAAGCGGTCACGGTTGGGCCAGATGGGATCTTCAGGATCAAAGCGAAGGAATTGCTGCCACAGAGTGTAAGCCACTGGTGCTAGCGCCATCGGCGTGCCTGGATGGCCGGAGTTGGCCTTCTGCACTGCATCCATCGCCAGAGTGCGAATTGTATTAATGGAGAGAGTATCCAACTGCTGGCTCGTCACCAACGGGTATTCCCTTACTGCCACTCCGTCCTCCTTCGTGATTTCGCTTGCAGTTTCCCGGCTAAATCACTTCAATCTTACGCGTTGTGCGGCTACCGTCTGTTTAGATGAACCACATGCAGAATGGCTTCAAGGGTTTCACCTGAAGCAGAAAGTGTACAACTTCTCGCGTATGGGCGCTCTCGCCGCCAGGACTATGCGCGCGCCGGTGTGTGGGAAGCTGCGAATGATGGCGTCGAAGGCGAAACGGTCAGGAAAGCCTAGAAGAGAGCACGAGGTTGTAGGCGGGAATTATTCGGGTGGGACTTTTAGCGCTTCATTTGCGCGAGGTAGCCATGCTCAATGTTGTATCCCTTGGTCGTGCCTTCGACAAATTTCAAGAATTGCCGCAGGCTTTCGCGTTCTGGGGTTTGTAGACTCGCGAATCGCACGCGCACTCCAAAACAAGGTTTGCTCTGGGTAACAATGCCATTCAATATGATTCCCTTGACCCAGATCTTGCCATTAGCAACCCACAGACCGATTTCCACTTCCATTCCTGGCTTTACCGGTGAAACTGTCTCCACAAAGCAGCCACCGAGGCTGGTATTAGAAAGGTTCCCCCAAACCGGCGCATCCGTGCCAGACACTTTCAATTCCACAGCAACGAAGCACTTAATGCGAGGATAGCTGCGGCGATCCTGACCCCATGACGGAGTGAAGATATCAGGTTCAAAGGGGGGTATGGTGGAGGTTGCTTCAGGTCCCATCGGCACTGAGTGGGCGCTTGATCCAGCTCCCGCGGCCGCCGCAGATTTGTGCGGAACTCCACTCTTAATATCTCGCATCGCAGCCAGCAGCGCCTGCTCCCGTTTATCCGGCGGAGCTTCCCGGTAGGTTTGCAGCAGCTTGCCCAAATGACTAATCAGATCGGGATCAGTAAGGAGTCGCGTCCAATCTGTTGAGGTCGTAGCGCTCGTTTTAGGATTGCTCATAGTCAGCGGGCATCCTCATGCAAACAAACATTGCCGTTCGCACCTTTAGATTGAGCCATAGATAACGGTTTGGGCAAGATGACGGAAGTGACCATCGTAAGTAATCAGCCGGAGATTACCAGCAATTGCCTCTCACCCTTAAACTGACCAAACCAAGGATTTCTTGCAACCCCGCCACGTCATTCAGGGTCGAATTTGAGTTAGATCAGCTGGTGCTTTCCTGTGCGGCAGTTCCAAATTTCCATTTGCTCACCGCGTTCACCGCTGCCTGTGCCAGCACTGGATGTCCGCCCATGATCTTCGTCGATTTGACGGCGCCATTGGGTGCAATGATGGCTTGCACCCTCACCGTGCCGCGAATGGCCATTTTTTTGGCCAGTTCGGGATATACGGGAATAACCTTTGTTATCAGCTTTCGATCGCTTGGAGCATTCTGCTGTTGGCCGAGAGCGACCGGCTGGACTTGCACAAAACCTGCGGCTACAACTATAAGCAGCGGAATTGTCAGCCTACGTCGCATCTCCAAAAAGTCACCGCCAAAACTACTTTAAGTTCAAGTCGGTACCTTGCAGAAGATACCCAAAGTAATCGCCGTGAGGACACATTCGGGACTGCTTAAGACGTCTGAACTTTCTTAAGATGCCGGGCCGTCCGCTAGCTCGCCCAGGTGAAAGCGCGTCGCTTTTAATTGATTTGCAACTCCCAAACGCTGAATCGAATCAACATACCCATGTCAAGGTGTGACTTGAAGACAGGCAGCTCGCGGAGTGCGGAAAGAAAAACCAGTTTTCGGTCGGTGCCTCACCAGCTTCAAGACTGCCGGTTTTACAGATCTGTGGCATTCGTCCTCAGCGTTGCAATAGGGACACTAATTTCCGCTTTCGCCCAGGTTTCACTTCCGTCCACGAGTTATCAGTCGCCGGCGCCTAATGGAGTTTACGCGGCTCAGAGTTCTCTTTCCGGCAGCGTGCCCGACGCTCACCTCACGCCTGGTGTTCTTCCGCTTTCTTTCTCAGATGCCATACGGCGCGGTCTGAAGCAGAACCTCGGCGTCCTGCTGGCTGGCGAAAACACGCTGGCGGCACGAGGACTAAAATGGAAAGAACTCAGCGACCTGCTGCCCAACGTCACTACTCGGACGACGGAGACTGTGCAGCAACAGTCGCTGGCGGCTCTAGGATTCAAACTTCCCAACCTGCCTAGCGTAATTGGACCATTCAACTATTTCGATGCCCGTGCTTACTGGACGCAGTCCTTATTCAATTTGAAGTACATCGATCAGGAACGCTCCGCCGCGCAGAGGCTCAAAGCTGCCGAATACGACTATCACGATAGTCGCGAGCTGGTTGTGCTTGCCGTCGGCAACAGCTACCTACAGGCCCTGGCAGGAGCAGCCCGTGTGGAGACTGCGGAAGCGCAAGTAAGAACCGCTCAGGCCCTCTACGACAAGGCAGCAGATCAGCAAAAGGCCGGTGTCGCTCCGGCTATAGATTCCTTACGGGCACGGGTGGAATTGCAAGCTCGTCAACAGCAATTTATCGTCGCGCGCAACGATTACGCCAAACAGAAATTGGCGCTGTCGCGCGTGATTGGACTTCCTCTGGGACAACAATTTGACCTTACTGACAAAATTCCTTACGAGCCTTTGTCGGCGCCCGACCTCGATGAAAGTCTCCGCCGTGCATACAGTTCGAGATCTGATTATCAGGCGGCGCTGGCTCAGTTTCGTGGCGCAGAGCTGGCCCGCAAAGCCGCCGCCGCCGGGTACTTTCCCAGCCTTGATATGGAAGCGGACTACGGCGATATCGGCATCAATCCCGCTACCTCGAACGGTACTTTTCACCTGGCTGGCACGCTGACCATTCCAGTATTTCAGGGAGGCCGGGTGCACGCTGACGTTCTACAATCCGAGGCCACGCTCCGCCAGCAGCGATCGCAATTGGACGATCTTCGCGGACGCATAGATAATGAGGTTCGCACTTCGCTGCTTGATCTTGCGGCCGCCGCCGACCAGGTGGAAGTTGCACGCAGTTCCGTTGACCTGGCCCAGCAGACTCTTACCCAGGCTCAGGATCGCTTTGCTGCCGGAGTCGTGGATAATCTCGAAGTCATTCAGGCGCAGGAGGCGCTTGCCAGCGCGAACGACAATTACATATCCAGTCTCTACGGGCACAATCTGGCAAAAGTTTCTTACGCTCGAGCCATCGGCTACGCGGAACAAGGCGTAAAGCAATATCTGAAAGGCAAGTAGACATGGAGCAGACCACTAAGACTCTGCCGGAAGAACGAATCGAGGAGAGAGACAGCCCGGCCCGCACCACGACCCCGACTAGAGATTTTCGCCTCAGGCGATCCGCCTGGAACAATCCACGGGTCAGACTGGGCGTCGTGATCGGAAGCCTGATCGTCGTGGTTGCCGCCCTGCTGTTGTGGCGTTATTTCAGCAGCTATGAGTCCACTGATGACGCTCAGATTGACGGCCACGTTAACTCCATCAGCGCTCGTATTTCCGGCCATGTCGCCAAATTGAATGTGACCGACAATCAATATGTACAAGCGGGCACAGTGCTGGTCGAGATTGATCCGACCGACTACCAGCTTGCAGTCGATCGTGCACGGGCTGATTATGAGGATGCACAAGCCGCCGCCCACGCCGCCACGGAAAATGTGCCCATGACCTCTATCAGCACTACCAGCCAACTTAGCAGTTCCCAAGCGGACGTGGAAAACGCCCGCGCCGGTATTAATGCTGCCAAGCAACAGTTCATGGCCGCCAAAGCTCAGCTGCAACAAGCCGAAGCCAACAATGCCAAAGCTCAAAACGATCTGGCGCGTTACAAACAGCTCGTGGACAAGCAGGAGATTTCACTTCAGCAATACGACCAGGCAGTGGCGAACGCGAGGGCGAGTGCCGCGGCGGTTGAGGCCGCTCGCGCTGCTGCTAATGCCGCAGAACAGCAGGTTACCCAGGCGGAAGGCAAGTTGGCCCAGGCTCAAGCCGGATTGCAGTCGGCCCATACTGCCCCGCAGCAAATGGCGGTCATGCGCTCGCGTTCTCAATCGGCCCAGGCGAATGTCGCAAGAAAGAAGGCCGACCTGGAGCAGGCCCAGCTCAACCTGCAATACACAAAGGTTGTTGCTCCTGTCACTGGAGTAGTCAGCAACCGAACGGTTGAAGTTGGCCAGAATGTGCAACCTGGTCAGGAACTCATGAAGATAATTCCGCTCGAAGACCTTTGGGTGACTGCGAACTACAAGGAGACGCAACTTCGGAAAATGAGAGTTGGTCAGAGGGCCACCATCTCAGTGGATGCGACCGGCAAGACCTACAAAGGTCACGTGGACAGCATTGCCGGCGCCAGCGGCGCTCGCTTCAGCTTGCTCCCGCCGGAGAACGCCACCGGCAACTACGTGAAGGTAGTGCAGCGCATTCCGGTTAAGATAGTGTTCGAGCCGGGGGAGACGAAAGGTCACGACTTGCGTCCGGGAATGTCGTGCGAGTCCAAAGTTTGGATCCGATGAGCACTTTCCGCATCATCACCGTCGAACGAGAATTTGGCAGTGGGGGGGGCGCCATTGCTACCCAAATTGCCGATAGGCTCAGTTGGAAACTCTGGGACCAGGCTTTGACCCAGGAAATTGCTCGGATAGCCAAGGTGGATTGCTCGGCTGTCGAGCGCTGTGAAGAACGACTGGACGGCAGACTGCACCGTTTGGCGAAGGCATTCTGGCGTGGCAGTTATGAGCCGCGTGCGCTGCTTACCGACGCGCAAACTTTTGACGCAGACTGCATGGTCTCAACCATGCAACAAATTATGGAAAGAATTGCCGAGCAAGGCCAGGCGGTCGTCGTGGGCCGTGGCGCTCCCTATTTCTTGAGAGAGCGCGAGGATACTTTTCGCCTCTTTGTATACGCGCCCACCGCAGAGAAAATTCGGCGGCTGCGTGAATTAGGAAAGAGTGAGCACGAGGCCGAGGAGCTGGTAGAAAGCGTAGACCGCGATCGCATCGCGTATGTGAAGCATTACTTCGATGCCGACTGGCCCACACGTTCCCTCTATCACCTCATGATCAACACCTCTATGGGCGACGAAAACGTGATCGCCACCGTCTTGAATAGCATGCGTCTTCTGGAAGAGAAATCCGCCGGCAAAACTTCCCAGTTGCGAGGGGTGTTGTAGGAATCGGAATTACTGAAAAGCTGGTGCGCCCGGAGAGATTCGAACTCCCGACCTATTGCTCCGGAGTTATTCTCAAGAGATTTGGGACCTGTTTGCAGGCAGTAGTAAGTGGTTGGAGGTGTTAGTTCCGTATTCGATTTTGCCGACGCGATACCAGCCCATCTAAACCGGTAGTCCATACAGCAGCCGCTACATTCCTCCAGTCCACTCGAAATGATCCGGTGGCATTTCCCCACTGGCAGAGGTTCTGGCTACATCCTAGCCGGGTGGCCTTTTCTACAGAAAAGGGGGTCATCTGGCGCACGATTTTAAAAATTCAGGAAATGGCATACCGGGCCGAAATGTACGTCCTGGCGAGAGACGTTAGCGCAGCGACGGGTGGGCTTTCCAGAGGTACATCAGCAACATTAGCGGCAGCATCATGACGACAATAGCGGCGGCTCCCAGGGCGAACAGAAATAGCCAATCGCGCCATCTGTGAGTGCGGGGTTGTGCTTGTTCCCGAACGAGAAGATTAAAGTTCCGACGATTCGACTTCCAAACCACGTGAGCGAGGTCTCCGATAATTGGAATAGTCCCGATAGCGGTTTCCAGGAATACGTTGGCGACCATGCGTGTGAGCGTGATTCGAGCCGCACCGCGCCTCCATGCGGCGAAGATAATGAGGAGTGAGGCCACACCTGCGAGCGCATCTCCAACTCCGGGAATCCATCCAATTATTGCGTCCAACCCGAAACGGATGCCGGTTCCCGGAAGGCGGAACATGTCGTCAAGCACAGAGGCGAGGTAGTTCAAATGCTCGTTTGAGCTACTCGGAGAAATGCCAACAGGGGGCAGCACTTCGCCACTCACCGCTCGTGTTTGATCGTCACGGCCATTGTGCGGATCACCTAGCCTGTGGGCACATTCTGGAAGCTTTAGACGACGCTTGGCGGGTTCAGGTTTCCTACGGTCGGTCAGCCCAATAGTGACGGATCGTCGGAAGTCGCCGCTTGAATTTAGGAACTAAGGTTCTAATGGGTTCTGTTATCCGGCGAAGCGGGAGTGGAGAATTCTTTAGTATCAGCCTTAGAAGCCCCCTTTACAGACATCCCCGAATAGCATCCCCGCTTCTGTTGACTCTGCCCGCGCATCCCCTCTAACATGTGGTTTCGGGTTACCGCTTCATCGAGAAGTTTGGGATCATCTCTCCTAACCTCGATGCATTTGTGTTTCAGCAAGCATCTTTCCCAGAAGGAGACTCCCATGAACATAACAAGAGCCGTCACACTGTTCGTATTGTGTTTGACCTTAATCGAAGCCCAGGGACAAATAACAGGAAGCGGCACTGCAGGCAGAATTGCCCTCTGGACCGGTACCAACACGTTGGGCAACTCAATCATCACTCAGCATAGCGGTACCCTAAGTCTGCATAGCCCGGCGACGGCAATTAGCGCCAGCAGCAGCGGCACAAGCGCAGGAATTTCCGCTGTGTTAGGACAATCAACTGCTTTCACTGGGACCGTAGCCGGAGTGCGCGGAACGATTCTCAGCAGTACCGCAAATGCAACTGGCGTTTTGGGTACCGCACACAGTGGGAATGGTTTTGTTTTCGGGGTAACAGGCTCCTCTGGCAGTCAGGAGGGCGCTGGCGTATACGGTGTAAATTTCGCTTTCGGGGGTGATGGAGGCAGTGGAGTTCTGGGATACGCTGGTGCTACTGCGGGGCCTGTTTGGGGAGTGAAGGGCTATGCGAACAGTACTGACGGCATCGGCGTACAAGGCTCAGCGCCCTTCGAAGGACTCGTCGGTGTCGCGCAGACATGCAAAACGACGTGTTTGCCAACGGCGGGTACAGCTGGCGTATTCACGACTGGAAGTGGTGGCAACATCGTTGTCGGCAATGTAGCCGATGTAA
>QIAP01000071.1 GCA_003225075.1 Acidobacteriota bacterium
CCAACGACCATCAAAGAATTCTGCGCCGTTAGGCCCTCACAAATGCGATTTGATTCTTGTGGTTCTGGGAATTATAGCCCAGCAACAGCAAACTTCACTGTCAAGTGCTTCACCGCGAACAACGAAAAGTAACCCCCAACGATCTGTGCCGCCAGCTTTACAGGCGGAATTCAGCTATCTGCTCCGGCACCCCGGCGGACCTGTTCGAAAATACGCAAACTTGCCCGAGCGAGGATTGTCGCAGGTTTCTGCACTTATCGGCTTTTAATTCCATGCTGCCAACCCTAAGTAAGCGGTAGGGGGTCGTCAGGGAGGTAAGAGTCCCAGAAGAGAGAAACAAAATCGGAACATGATGGATTAAAATAACAACCATTGGTCGGTAGAGAGAATCTTACCGGCTACCGAGGATCGTCCTATGGTGCGTTGGATCGCTTTTGACGATGAGACTGCCGAAGCCGTCATTGGCAGATTTAAACGCGGGGCAGCGGAGATCCGTGAAGGCGAGCAACCTCTGGAGGCAGCGCTCAGGTACGGCCGCCCTAGCCTTTTGATTCTGCCCGCGACCACTGCGGGAAGAGTTTTGTTGGTAAGCGTCGAGCCCAAAAGCCGCGATACCTCAGGCACGATCACGCCCCAAGCCACATCGAAGACCCAGCCACAAGCGCCCCTTCGTTACCAGGCCGGCGGTTTTCTCGGCCTCACCGACGAACCTGTCTTCGAAGAGGAACCCCCGGCTCCCCCCAAAAAGAAGAGTAGAATTGTAGGCTTCTAGAAAGTAAACGCGAACCCGCCTCGCACGGCGCGCGCAGACTGCACCAGGTAAACGGTGCGGCCATCCTGCCCCATGACTGGAACATATCCTTGCGCCAGCAGGTTCCGTATTTCCACCAATGCTTCCATGCGGCACGGCAGGAAACCCGTACCCGGTATCGGCTGGCGAATAAAAACATTCAGGTAGGCGTCGGACTGTCCAGCAGAGGAATTGAACATATCGACTGGTGTCAGGCTCTGCCCACTGACCCACCGGTATGACGTAATCCAGCTAGTGTGGGCAACCGGTATTGTGCCGCTTAACTTGCCCGCGATTGCATGGCGTCGCTCCACAGCCAGCCATCGGCGAGCGTCCTGCAGGTCAACATCCGGCTTCGTGAGATCGAGGACACCGCCGTAGGCGTAATCGAGGGTAGCGGTGAGATCAGATGCCAGCTTGCGTTGCAGCACTACTCGCATCCCGCGCGTATCTAAATCTTTGCCCTGATATGAAAACGTCCCCGAATAGAGGTCAGGTAATACCTCGCTGGTCGCTGCCATCTCCCCGACGCCGGTTAGTGACGGGTTCGAAACGTGGTCCGAATAGACCGCAACCTGCAAATTATTCTTGCCTAACCGGCGCGATAGGGAGACTTCCTGATGGTGTTCCCGTTGCAGTGAAGGCGCAAACCCAGTTATGGTCATTCGCGGTTCGGACTCGCTTAGATCTGCTGGCGCGGAATCGAATCCCTTTTCTAACCGTCCATCCGGTAAAGAGCTCGCATACTGGTATTCCAACACCGTGTTGGGTGAGAGATGCACGTCCGCCGATCCAAAAGGACGAAACGCATTTACCCGGCCCATAAACTGTATGGTTTGCAATTCGCTGCCGAACTTGAGCTCCAGAACATTGCCAAAAGTAAAACTGTCTGATGTTGTAAGCGCCAGCGCCTGTAATGCAGCGTTGTGCAAATTCACATCCGGCGATGAAAGCCGCCGCATAGTGAGAGCCACTTGTGGCTCGGACCCATTGGCCAGTTTGTGCGAATACGAAGTCCGCAGAACTGCCGTCGGAAGCCCGCTGCCATAACCTACGTTGCCTTGCAGCGCCACTGTGCCGGAGGAGAACAGCGAGTGCTCTACCGAGAACCCCGTACTGATGTCCCGTGAACTGCCATAGCCTGCAGACTGCGAACCCGCCAGGAATGAAAGGCTGGCCTTCAACTCATGATCGTCGTTCTTGTCGCCCAGCGACGCCATAACCTGCGAACCGTCATCCAGCATTCGCAGAATCGGGCGATTGGATGTGGAGCGCAGCGTCCATTTCCAGTCGTCCTGATCCGCCGCCCCGCGCAGCGGTCCCAACTGCACCGCCTCGAAAAGGGTGTTCAGGGTGATGTTTACCAAGGCGTTGGAGCCTGCTCGCAAACCGACTCGTTCACGTAAGGCGGGAAGGAAAGAAGGGGCGGAAACCCTGATGCTGTAAACCCCGGGAATTAATCCCGCGGCGGAATAAAAACCCCGCTCGTCGGTGAACACTTTGAGGTCTCGCGCCGCTGAGCCGAGAATTTCCACCAGAGCGCCCATTTGCGGGACGCCTCCGGCGTTGCGGACGTATCCCGAGATGGCACCCGGCGTCACTGCAGCCGATGCCGGGAGCACCAAGCCCAGCGCGACTACGAAGAATCCGAGCTTACGGAACATTTGCCTACCTCGCGCGATCGAAACCAGCACTATTCCACAGCAAATGTAACCGACGGATCTACCATCTGCTTGGAGATGTTGTCGTTTACCTTGATCTGGATACGGTAAGTTCCAGGCTGCAGATTGGCAGCCGCCAAGCTCTTTTCCAGAGTTACCTGGTCTCCAACATTGCCCATGCTGTCGGTAGATTCCACTGTGTGCACCACTGACTTGTTGGTAGCAATACTGGTCACGTTGTATTCGATTGTGGCCGAAGGCTTGTGCGTCTTGTCGTCCACCCCTAGGTTGTAGATCTGCATCCAGAAGTTCATTTTCTGGTTGCGCTTAAAGCTGATCGGCTTTCCATCCGCCGTAGGAACTCGTGGCCGCACCTTGGTCGTCCCGATCACAAAGCTGCCGGTGCCCACGTTCTTTGATGGCACTGGCTCCATCTGATCGGCCACAATAAGCGAAGACGCCGATAAATGATCGTCACTGAACTCCGGCACCATTACGCCCTTGCTCCACGTTCCCACCCGATCACCGTTAACATCTTTCACGACGATATCAAAACGATACCTGCCCGGTCGCAGTGGCAGCGCCTTCCAGTAGACCGACGAATTCTCCGTCGTCTTGGGTAATAGCTCCGTCGGAACGTCGACTTGCACGGTGTCTTCAAAAGTCTGCGCAATGCGTCCCGAGAGGGTGCTTACTCGCCCGAAGATGTTTACCGTTCCGCGCTGTATGCCGTCCTTGTTCTGGAAAGTAATGTCGCGGTTCTTTATCTGCAGGGTCACCGGAACCAGCACCGTATCGCCAGTCACTCTCACGAAGTCAGCCCGCACATCGAAGGGCATCAAGTTCATATTAATCTTGTGGCTTACCACTTCTTCCAGGTCTTTGAACTTTACTGCCGGTGGCCGGTTCAGCTTCGCATATTGTTCCAAACGGTCGAATTCCTTCGACTGCATGTCATGGTTGAACGGGCTGGCGCCCAGTCTCTCAACCCCGCCTTGGGTAAAGCGGCTGGCCTTATTGGCTATGCCCATTTGTTCATAGAGGGTCAACCCGGCATTTGGGGTATATAGCAGCGCGTCCTTCTCGGACCTGTCCATCGTCATGTGGTAATCACCGCACATACAGTTATCCACAAATTCGACGATGACCTCCTGGCCGATGCCCTCCAGATAGCGGTAACGCCACTGCTCAAAAGGAAAGGTGGATGTCTCTCCGCCACCTTCTTCCATAGGACGTTGGTAGCTGCCGCCTGCAGGATGCGATTCAATTTCATCCGCCGGGCCATACATGATGTAGATCTTGCCGCGATCAGTCTTCCAGCCGGGGATGCCGGCGGCAAAATGCTCGTTGGCGTACGCGATGCGACGGTAGTGCTCGTCTTTAAATTCGTTTTCCGCAGTATCCGGCGTTGGATCGCGGCGTTGCCAGAAAGCCTCGATGAATTGCTCGCGCTCTTCCTCGTTCGAGAGTTGTTTGAAAGTTGCGCGCTCTTCGTCCGAGATAATCCAGCGCACATCCTCGTCCAACCATTTCTTATCCTGCTTACTCAGCTCAATCTTAAGCGACTTGGCATTTTGCTTTTTTTGTTTTTCATTGATCGGACGTTTGAGAGGATCGGTTTCCTGGGATTTGTCGGAAGTCCCCTGGTCGGCGGCCGATTTATCTTGCTGCGCAACCGCAGAAGACTTTGCCGACCAGACCAATATGGTTAGAAAAGCTAATGCGAAAAAGAAACGGAAAAATGAACCTACCCGGAACATAATGGGGGCACCCCTCAAAGACACGCTGGTCTCACAATTGTATGTATTTGGACGCAGCAAGGCAAGGCAGCCGTCCCTGATAAATCACTTCCGCCCCTCCCCAAGACCCCTCCAACTCGAGGCGGGCGCCCAGTGGAATCGCAGGCGGCCAGGGCTGCCCTCTCTGGGCTTATGTCCCCTCTATTGGCTCCTGTTACAGGGGTTAGCGACTTGGTTCATCCCGCGCCGGATTACAAGATATAATCAGTTATAGTTTCGAGATTCCCGGCTGCGCGTTCCTGTGGCGATTAACCCGTTCCTGCAAGGCGTTTGGAACTTTCCCGAGGTCGGCACCGTATCTGCTGAGGTGCACCCGGTCACCCTGATGCTGGGGCTTGAGGGAATTCCTGCAGTGAAAACGGCCGTATGCGGATAGCATCAGTGAGCGGAAGCTGAGTATTTTGGGGCCAAGTGGCTCTCGTTCTGCCCCGATCTTGTTGTGACAGGGAAGCATGAAGACTTGGAAAAAAATCGCAATCGGCGTTGCTGTAGCCGTTCTTCTTTTGGCGATTGTGGGATTCACCGTCTACCAGAGCCACAAGAACCTGGTTACGGTGCAGACCGGTGTCGCACAACGCCAAAACCTGTCGTCTGTCGTGAGCGCATCGGGCGAGATCAAACCCAAGACGTACGTCAATATCGGTGCTAACGCCTTCGGCAAGATCGTAAAGCTCTACGTAAAAGAAGGCGACCGCGTCAAGAAAGGACAATTGCTCGCACAACTGGAAAACGTGCAGTCGGGTGCCGACGTCGCTGCCACGCGGGCTTCGCTTGAGGCCGCTCGGACCGACGCCGTTGCCGCCGACGCTGGACTCAAGACTGCCATGGCCGATTTGAATCGAGCCAAAGCTGATGCGGAACGCACGAGGCTGGACTGGGAACGCGCCCAGGGTCTCTTCAAGGAAGCCTTAATCGCAAAATCGGAATACGACTCTCGCAAAGCCGCGTGGGAAAGTGCGCAAGCCGGGTTAGCGCAGGCGGAAGCGCGTATCGCGCAGAATAAGGCCCAGTCGGATTCCGCCGAGCGGCACATTTCGCAAAATCGCGCTACCTTGACTCACGCTTCCGACGTGCTTCAGAAAACCACTTACCAGGCGCCGTTCGACGGCATGATCACCAACCTGCCGGTCCGCGAAGGCGAGACGGTTGTCATCGGAATTCAGAATTCGCCGGGCAGCACGCTGATGACGATTGCCGACATGTCAGTGATCACCGCCGAAGTTAAAGTGGACGAAACGGACATCGTCAACGTGAATATGGGACAGCCCGCAGAAGTCACCGTTGATGCAATCCCGAAAACAGTCTTTCACGGCATCGTTACTGAGATTGGTAACAACGCCATGGTCCGTTCCACCGGCCTTGCCACCGCGCAGCAAACCAGCACCAGCCAGGAAGCAAAAGACTTCAAGGTGGTGGTTACCGTGCAGGACCCGCCCCAGGACTTGCGCCCCGGCCTCTCCGCCACGGCCAAGATTACGACAGCGACGCGAAAGAACGCGTTGACCATTCCCATTCAAGCGCTGACTGTCCGCCGCCAGTCGGACTTGGTAAACAAGAATGATCAGAAGGGTTCAGATAAGAACTCTGTTGAAGCTGCGGCGCCGCGCAGCGACGTTTCCAAAGGAGACAAAGACAAGAAGGATCAGGAACTCCAGGGCGTCTTCATCATTCGAAACAAGAAAGCGGAGTTCATTTCCGTAGAGACGGGGGTTGCCGACACCACGGACATCGAGGTCCTGAAGGGCTTGCAGGAGGGCGACCAGATCATCACCGGCAGTTACAAGGTTTTGCGCACCGTACGCCCCGGCGCTAGCGTCAAAGTGGACAACTCGGCCCCCAAGAAGGAAGACGAAGAAGGCTCATAACATTGGCCAGCGTGACTCGTCCAATAGACAGCCCGGCGGGAGCGCTGTTAAGTACGGCTAACTAGGAATTCGAAGCGGGCGGGTATCCACCAGGCAATGAATAAGGACGACAAGGAGCAGAGCATGGCAACCGCAGAGATAATCAGCATCCACCAGCCCGTGGTTGGGGCACCGCCAGAGTCGTGCATGATCTCGACCGAGGATCTCTGGAAAACCTACGACATGGGTTCCGAACAGCAGGTCCATGCCCTGCGCGGTGTCACTTTGCGCATTCAGCGCAACGAATACGTCGCAATCATGGGTCCCAGCGGGTCAGGAAAATCTACCTTGATGAATCTGATCGGCTGCCTCGACACCCCCAGCCAGGGACGTTACTGGCTCAACAGCCAGCTGGTGAGCGAATTGGACGACGATGAGCTGGCGCGCATTCGGAATAAAGAAATTGGATTCGTTTTTCAGACTTTCAATCTGCTCGCGCGCGCCACCGCCCTGCACAATGTCGAGTTGCCGCTGATCTACGCTGGTATTCCAGCGGAGGAACGAGTCGAACGCGCCAAGGATGCATTGCGATCTGTGGGCATGGAGGAGCGCATGACGCACAAGCCCAACGAGCTCTCCGGCGGGCAGCGGCAAAGAGTTGCGATTGCGCGCGCACTGGTCAACAAACCGTCAATCATTTTGGCCGACGAACCTACAGGAAACCTGGATTCGCAGACCGGTCTGGAAATCATGGCATTGTTGGACCGGCTGCACGCTGGGGGAAATACTATCGTCCTGGTCACCCACGAGCACGACATCGCCGAGTATGCCCACCGGGTGATCCACATTAAGGACGGCGTGATCGAGAGAGATGAGGTCAAAGTGCGCCGGTAATCGCCGATTGCTTACGTCAGTTTTGAAGCGCCCAGCCGAATGACTGGGCGCTTTCATTTTCGATCGGCATTTTTATTGACGGAGACCCCACTTAATGGTGAATCCCACGGCGTTTTTGCCATCCCGGATAGAGCTCACCAATCGAGTAGGTTGCGCCCACGAACACATGACGATGTGGACCACCCGAGGTGAGTCCGGCTTCAAAACCCCCGTCAACCACCAAGCGCGGAGTAACTGTGTAAGTTAGCGCCCATAGGGATGAAATGAAAGCGGGTGTAGTTCGCTCAAGCCGGGTGTCCCCATAAAACTCGCCGGTGAACTGAAGCCTCCCATGAAGGGGGTGAGAAAATGCCAGATTAAGTTGATAATTTCGGTCGAAGCCGTTAAGGTTCTCGCGGCCGATCAGGAAGTGGGTGACGTTGAAGTCAAAATGCAGGCCTGCGATGTCTTTACTCGCCAGAAAAGTAAATGAATGATCCACGCGTCCCGTCCCGAGACCATTTTTCTGGCTGGCTGACGGAAATTTAATTGCATAGCCGAAGGATAGCGTCGGCACTCGCCTGGTCTGCTTATATATCCGCACTTGTGGACCGATCCAGTTATCCCCAACTCCGCTATGCGTGCCGTTTGCATCCTCCTGTGAGAGAAACGACGTGGTGTTCCAGCGAAGCTCAACGTCACATAGCAACCCGAATTTCAGAAGTCCACCCAGTGAATTTTGATTTGCCATTCCCTGCGGCCAAGCTGTATCCCAGCCGTACTCAAGTTCCAATACGCCGTATTGCGTAATGTCGGCGGGGTTAGCGACAGTTGGCCGGTTTGGATTCGCGACGATTGCATCTGGGTAGCACCCGGTCTGCTTACCCATCCATTGCGCCATTACGAGGCTGCTGGCAGCAAGCGATACCATGATGCTCCACATCACGTGGCGGACCACACGGTAAACTGCGTCATCCATTCTTGTTAAGAGTATCCAAACGCTCGCATCTATAGTCAGTTGATTCTGAAGTGATTACTGGGCCGGCCTGGAATTTTCCTTATGCGGAGGGGAAGGCTTCTCGTCGTGCGCGGAAATCTCACCCGCGACCGGGATTTCAGTCCGTTCCCAGTGTTCTGTCACTACCAGTCTCTCGACTCGGCGCCGAATTTGATCCCTGATTTGCCTCACCGCCTCAAGCGGTCTCTCCTTGGGATCCGGTAGCGGCCAATCTTCCCGACGCGCACGGGAACGATTGGACAAGCCTCACCGCAACCCATGGTTATCAAAAGATTCGCCTCACGGGCGAGGTCCTCCGTCAGACGTCGAGGAGTCGCCTGCGCTACGTCGATTCCAACCTCGCGCATGACAATGATAACTTCCGGCTGGACATACTCAGCGGGTTGAGTTCCCGCGGAAACAGCACGGGCGGCTGCTGGATTGGCGAGCGCATTGAAGAATGCTGCTGCCATTTGGGAGTGCCCCGCGTTATGAACACAAGCGAAGAGAACAGTCTTTGTGTCTGACACGGTCCCCACCTTGCTGAGGAGTATACGAGTATACCTGGGAGACGTACCGAGGTCGGAGGGAAGAGCCTCGAAGAGTGCCACCAATTAAGAGAAAGAGAGGAGCCCCGCCGGGCAAGGCCACTCCCTCTACGGAATAACGATGCTCATCTATGCAGCCAAAGTGTCCCTCATTGACTTAACTTTGTCATGCGCTCGGCGGATGCCTTCTGCCTGGCGACGGACGATCATTTGCACCTCGGATGGTAGCGAGGCGTTCAGGGCTTTCTCATAGGCTTCCTTGGCGCTGTCCTCGCCCTGTTCAACCGATTCCAGAATAGTGTGGTCGCCGCCTCCAAGATTCGCTTTAGTGTCGATCCAGGCTCTATGCATTGCGCCAGCAACCGATCCCGATTCCTTTTTGCCGGGCTTGCCGAGGCGCGCCAACTCAGCCTCCAATTCCCGGGCAAAACGGCCGCGTTCGACGCTTTGTTCCGCAAAGAAGGCCTTTAAGTCGGGCCGTTTGACGTGCTCGGCCGCGTCTTTGTATCCCTTTTCCCCATCCCGGCAGGTTTCAATTAAGGTCTCAAGCACACTGATAGGATCATCTTGGTTCATCATTGCACCTCCGGCGACTGAGATGCTTTATGCGCAACGGGGTTGTTCTCAAGGGGTTAGAAAATGAAATTCGCCCAATTTTGAGGAACTTGCAGTATCAGCTATCTCCGCAAATACATCCATGCGGCAAGAGCGATTAAGGCAACTGCAATAATCCATTTGACGAGTTGGTTTTCTTTTGGTTCGGCCATGAACAGAGCTTAGCCGAAATTCGCGTCATCGTCACCCGCAACCGCGCGGCTTGGCGAAAAAATTGTCTTCGTCGCACCGCCACGTCGCAAGGGTGCGGAATGACTCAACCGGTAGCTTCGGAATTCGAGTGCCGCGGGGCGGCAGTTGAACCGCAGAGTGGATTTAGTCCTGTCTAATGAGCTATTGGCACAGGGGTTGTTCCGGCTTATTTGAGTACGCGGAAGCGCTTCAAGCTGACGGCCACCCCGTACACCGCCCCGACGGGAGCTTTCTGGACACGCACCACCTTGCCCTTGCAAGAAATGGGGGCGTTGTTTGTCCAGGCCGGAAATCTGAGCACGAACTCCAATTGATCGCCGGGAGTGGATCCAAAGTCCGAATAAAAGAAAATGCCCTTGCGGTTCATGTCTCGTACCATTCCCATGTGACGATGAGGATCGCTGGGTTGAAGTTGAATCCAGACTGGAAGACGGACTAGAGTGCGCTTTTTCCAACGCCGTTCTGGCTGGTCCCCAGTCATTACAGCTTCGGCGGAGGCATTGTGTAGCGGTGCGAAATCGCTCGCTTGCATGGCGCTCTCCTTTTCAAACGCTGCAGGGGAAGAGCCGTACCAGGGGGAGGAACTGCCCTTTACCATTGCAGTCCAACCGCCAAGAACAGCGCATAATTACGCGAGTTTAGGAGACCTTTGAGATACCAACCAAGGTAGCTTTTACGCCCTCGAAGCCTTCATTACATCGTTACCTTAGTAACTACAGTTTGGGGTAATTGATCTTCCAGGTAGGGTATTGCAAATACAAAAGGCCTCGCGAGAGGCCTTAGTTAGAAGTTAGAAGCCAGAAGCGACAGCTTGAACTACTGCGCCACTCCCACCTTCTCGACGCCTGCGTTGTCGGTCGGCATGGTGGGACGTACGATGAAGAAATTGTGATCGTACAGATTGCGGTACAGATGTCCCGCGATCTCGGCAGCTTTGGGTCCGTAAGTAGGACGTCCGCCCTCCAGGAACACGACGGTTACGATACGGCCTACTTCAGTGTTGGCGTAAGAGGCAAACCATCCGTACCGGGTTCCGGCGCGCGAGCAGGTCCCGGTCTTTCCCAGAATCTCTTCCTCACTAAAATTCATCCGCACACTTCGCGCCGTGCCATACAAAACTGCGCCGGCCATGCCATCAGAAATTTCCGGAATCAAGGGAGCGATATCGAGATGCCGCTTCACTCGTGGTTGGAAATTGGCGACCTCTTCCGCGGAAGTTGGATGCTGCAAGTAGTAAAGTGTTCCGCCGTTGGCAATGGCTGAGACCATAGCTCCCAGTTCCAGCGGCGTCATGGAAACACCCTCGCCGAACGAACACATTTTCCCTACGCCACCGAGTTTGGTGGGAATCTCCGCGTCCGGATAAGTGCCGAGATGTTCGCCTTCAATGTTGTATCCGGCCATCTCCCCGAGCCCAAACTGGTGCGCGTAATAGCTGACCTTGTCGAAACCTAATTGGCGTCCCAAGGCTTCGAAATACGCGTTGTTGGAGTGGGCCAGCGCCCGGGTAAGATTCATGCGGCTGCGGCGGCCGAGTGCGATTTCGGTGTTCTTGTCAATGACACCTTCACTAAGGGCTGCCAGCGCAACTGAAAGCTTGATGGTGGAACATGGTTGCGCGCCACTGGAGAGAGCCAATTTCTGATTCACCATGGCTAGAATGCGTCCACTGGTAGGCTCGATGGCGACAACGGTGCCGTTCATATTGCCGAGGGCATCTACTGCGGCTTGGCGGACAACCGGATCTTCGCCGGCGGTGGCGTCACCGTCAGATAAATCTTGCGCGAATGAACTGGTGGAGAAGCGTTCGTAATAACGATGACGGCGGCGGTGGGTGGTGCGAACCAGCCGGGCACGTGGCGCGCGCTTGCGGGCCAGACGGCTCATCCGTCTGCGTGCGCGCTGAGATTCATTGACCGATTGTGACTTGGACTTTCTGGAAGTCAAAGAACGGGTGTTAACGTTAGCGGCAATGCCGCTCTCTTTGAGCAGCAACGCCAGAAGCAATATAAAAGCGAAGCGAAAGATCGACCAGCCCTGTTTCGACATCTAGCCCTTTTCCCCGGAGACGTCCCCAATTTATGACTGCACGAAGCTTGCCAGTGATACGTAGCCACTGGTGGAGTTCTTTGTATGTTTCCGATATTAAGGGAGTTACGTAGGCTACGCAACTGAAAAGTGGATTTTAGGCAAGATCCATCGAAATCGATTTAACTAGCTTGTACACGATCAACTTAGCGGGAATTTGTGGAGGCAGCTTCCGACTTTCGTAACCAGCGCGATTACTTCAAAGATACGTCCATATTTGTGCAAACGCTTTCCTATGCCTTGATGTCCAAGGCCTGGTCGTCGCCAAAGCTAGTTCCGTGCTTTACTGCGGGTTCTCGGCCGCCTGTTTGTAGGTCCCGAGTTTCTTGGCGACCGGCTTTAGCGTCGGATAGAACTGCACAAAGCTATGTTCTACGGCGGCGTGGTCCTCGTGGCACTGCCAGCATGCGGCCTTGGGATTGGCCTCGGCTGATTTGTTGGATTCGCCGAAGGCGAAATACGCCCATTTGTCGGGGAACTTGGCGTCTTTAACTTCCACGCCGATACCCATTAAATCGGTCTGGAAATGGCCCTGTTTGTTGATCGATCCCTTGCTGGCGGCACTCCGCTCCTCCACCACGAACATGGTCTTGTCAGGCCATTTTCCTGATTTAAGGAATTCTTGGTAGGCGGATTGAGGCACGAACACGTTGGTAAACATGTCATGGTCTCCTGCCATGGGGCTGTAGTTCATATTGAGGCCTGAGGAAAGATAAATCCAATTGCGATAATTATCCGGGCGCACAAGCTGATTGTCCTTGGTGTATTGCGGCGTGTCCGAATTCGAGTCGGGGGCTGCGGCGCCGATTAGAACGAAACAGCAGATCAGCATTATGGACCAGAAGAACAAAGACTGTTTCATATCACCTCCGTGCGATGTCCTGCGGTTGAAGACTAATACGACGTAACGCGCCGGCCCGTTCCCTAAATTGACTTCGCTATATAGACGTGAGCCGGAGGGAAAAGTAAGTGGTGGCGAATAATCGGCGGTCCCGACTCGCTGAATGTTCTGCCTTCCCCGTGCAATCTGAATTATGCCAACCTAGAATACCTATCAAAGAGTTCAGGAGGGACCATGTTAGGCCGAATTGTTCTGATTTCTCTATTTGCGCTATTCGCCGCAATAACATCGGCCAGCGCCCAGACCCAGGACAAGTACTCAGTTGAGACTCCCCAAGGCAAACCAGAGTCACATGACGGGCAGTCCGCAGACCTGAAATCAGAGGTGCAGAGGATGCGCGTCATTCTCGGCCAGATGCAGAGTAACCTGGCGTTCGTGCAGAATACGACCACGCCTCTAAAGCATCAGTTCGAACTGGAGATTGAGATGTGGCAGGTCGCCCTGGACGAGATGGATCATCGCATTCGAGAGACGGGACACTCTGACAGCGAAAGGCCGGAAAAATAAAGACTAGCCGAAGAACCAAGTGACGAGAAACCACTAAAGGACACAAAGGATCACAAAGGAAATGGCAGGTCGATTTCTTCCTTTGCGCAACTTCGTGTCCTTCGCAGTACTTTTAAGAGCAGAGTTCGCTCAGATCGCCTCCCCTCGTTTCCGCAGGAAGGCCGGGACGTCGAGATCATTCTTTTCGTAGTTAGCGACCATGCCACGTCCGGCACTGAGCGGAATCACTTCGCCGCCTCCTGCCGCCTGTGCCACCGATGCTCCGGCAGCAACTGCGGCGTGCACTGGTTCTGGCTCCGGTTCGAATTCCGAGTCCTGGTATTTCGAGGGCTCGCGCGACATGATGAGCGTGTCCTGCATTTCCTGATTGCGCCGACGGATATCGGAGTCCTTGAAGCCGGTAGCAATCACGGTGATTTTCACGGAGTCTTTCATCTTGTCGTCGAGGACGGCACCGAAGATGATGTTGGCATCCTCGTGGGCCGCGGTCTGGATGATGCTGCAAGCTTCCTGTACCTCGGCCAACTTGAGGGAACTCGAACCGGTGATATTGATGAGGATACCGCGCGCACCGTCGATAGCTCCGGCTTCGAGTAATGGCGATGCGATCGCCTTTTGTGCTGCCTCAGTGGCCCGCCGCGTACCGCTGGCCGTAGCTGTGCCCATCACGGCGTAGCCCATGCCGGCCATGATCGCTTTCACGTCAGCGAAGTCGCGGTTGATGATCCCGGGAATGGTAATGATGTCGGAGATGCCCTGAACGCCCTGGCGAAGGATATCGTCGGCCACACGGAATGATTCGAAGAATCCGGCATCCTGCGCGACCGCCAATAGTTTTTCGTTAGGGATTACGATCGTGGTGTCCACCGAGTCCATTAACTCGGAGATACCACGCTCGGCTTGCTGCATGCGGCGTTTGCCTTCGAAGGCGAAGGGCTTGGTCACGACAGCCACGGTTAACGCGCCCATTTCGCTGGCCAGCGAAGCGATGATGGGAGCGGCGCCAGTGCCGGTGCCGCCGCCCAGTCCCGCGGTGACGAACACCATGTCGGCGCCTTCCAGGGCCTCGATAATTTTGTCGGAATCCTCGAGAGCGGCCTTACGGCCCACTTCGGGATTGGCGCCCGCGCCCAAGCCATTGGTGAGCTTGACGCCGAGCTGAATTTTGGCAGCGGCACGAGACATGCGCAGAGCCTGCAAGTCAGTGTTCGCCACCACGAACTCGATGCCTTCCATACCGGCATCAATCATGCGATTTACCGCGTTGTTGCCGCCGCCACCCACTCCGATGACCTTGATCTTGGCATCGTTGCGAGTGTCTTCATTGAAACTGATGCGAATGCCATTTTCATTTTTCATGTCCGCCGCCATAGTTGAATTTTTGTACTCCCTCGGTCTTGTGTTTCTGTGGTGCTTCGATCGCTTTCGCTTCATGGGAAAGCCTCTTTGCGGCACGGCGTAAGGCGTGCCCTTCCCTTTAAGCGCCCTTATCTGCAAACAGAGCTTTCAGTCGTCCACTCCACCCATCATCCTGCATGCCCCGCGCGGTGCGAGCCCGGTGCCCGTAGGAAACCATTCCCAGCACAGTGGCGAATTCCGGTTCTGCCAACACCGAGGGCATCTTCGCCATGGGCACAGGCCATGCCAGTCGTACCGGGCGGCGCAGCACCGATTCCGCAATGTCGAGAATCCCGGGCAGGCGCGAAGCGCCTCCACTGAGCACGATCCCGCCAACGCAGCGCTCGAGCATGCCATGGTGGCGAAGATTTTCGCGCATCATCTCGAATAGCTCGCAGGCTCGGGGCTCCAGGATCTCGGCTACGAATCGCTGCGACAACAGACGCGAAGGACGATCTCCCACTGATGGAACCTCTACTTCATTGCCTTCCGGGATCAGCGTCGCGCTCACGTTGCCGTAAAGCTTCTTAATTTTTTCGGCCTCAGCGACGGGTGTACACATGCCGACCGACAAGTCACTGGTAAAGTGGTCGCCACCGATGGGAATGACGGCGGAATGAGATACTGCACCTTCCTGGAACACAATCAGATCGGTGGACCCCGCCCCGAGGTCCGCAAGGCAGACACCCATTTCGCGCTCGTCGGAGCGCAAGGTGGAATCAGCACACCCCAGCGGTTCGAAGACGGTGTCGTCCACGTGAACTCCGGCGCGATTGACGGCGGTGACGACGTTCTGCATGGCGCTCGAAGCCGCAGTAATGATGTGAACTCGAACTTCGAGGCGGGTGGCCATCATGCCCAAGGGATCGTGAACCCCAGCCTGGTCGTCGAGGATGAATTCCTGCGGCAGCAGATGCACGATCTCGCGATCGTTGGGCAGGGGAATAGCGCGGGCCTTGTCAACCGCCAGGCGGATTTCATCGCGAGTAATTTCACGCGTCCGAGTGCCGAAGCTGATGCCTCCGTGGCTATTAATGCCACGCACATGAGAGCCGGCGATTCCCACCCAAGCGTGCTCAATCGGTGCGCCAGCGACGTCCTCGGCCTGCTCGACGGCCCTTTGAATTGACGACGCCGCTTTTTCGAGGTCCACGATGACGCCTTTGCGCGAACCACGAGAATCCGTTAGACCGTGGCCACGATAGCGAAGGCCGTTGTCGGTTACTTCGGCCAAGAGGATGCAGGTCTTGGCGCTGCCTACGTCAATCGCGGTCATGAAGCTGGCTTGCTGGTTCGCCATGTTCTATGGATTTTCCTGATCTTTGTCTTTGCTCTTTGCTATCGCAGGACTCGGTTTTTTCTTGTCAGCAGGCTTAGCCGACATCGAACCTGTCGCAGCGACTGAATTTTGTGCTGACGGAGCACCGGGTGCTGCTACACCGGGTGAAGGGATAGGAACCGACCGCGTGTTTTTCGCTACGTTCTTCGAAATTGCGACTGACGTTGGATTTTTGCTGGCGGCAATTTTCTTGTGATGCCTGGAGCGAACCCACTTTCCTGCCTTCCTCCTGGGGTTGGACCTGAGCGCCGGCTGAACCACGAGTTTCGTAGGGGGAGGCGGGACCGTCGTCTTCGATCTCACGGTCTCGCGGCTTATGAGTGCAGCAGGCTTAACTCCGGCCGCGATAGCGGCTTTTGCCGCGGAAAAGGCGAGCGGCGCAGGCTTCACGGCGCTGCGCAGGTCGGGGTTCACGATGATCTGCCGGTCGTAGCGCAAATCCACCGACTCTAATTTGGCGAACTGCTGGCGCCATTCGCGCACGTGCGTCACATAAATATGGTAACGGTCGAGGAAATTCGATGAGCCGAGGTGGACTAACACCGTCCCTGCCGGGTCGCCCATTGATACCTTCACATCGTCCGCGTCAGAAAGATCTACCTCGCTGAGATCCTGCGAGTAGTGCGCTCCGCTCGAATCCAGTTGGTGAATCAGGTCGTTATAGATCTTCATGCGCGCGTTTCGCGTGGACAGGGGTTCCCCCGGATTCATCCCCAGGATGACGGGAAACGAGTATTTCTTTTTGCTCGAGGACGGCAGTTCCATCAGAGTCCCTCCCGCATCTATGAGCGAAATGCGCGGGCCGATGCGGGCAAAGGCTACCGGGGTGCGTTCGTGAATCTCCACTTTGAGGCGGTTGGGGACGAATCGCATGACGCTGGCCGATTCGACCCAGGGAATCTGCTCCAGTTGTGTCTTGCGCTGGGCTAGCGGGACGAAAAAGATGTTGCGGCCGATGTCACCACCCAGGACTTCCATGATCTGCGAATGAGTGACGCTATGAATGCCGGTAATTTCGATGTCGTCGCTGGATTCAATACGGAAACGCCACGAATGCTCGCCATAGCGATAGGCGGTTCCTGCGGCGATCGCCAGCACCAAGAGTCCAGTCAGGACGGCCACTGCCCATTTCAGGCGGATAGCAGCTTTTTTAGGGAGAGAACCGCGGCGAACAGAAACGCGCTTCTGGGCGCGAAGGAATGGCGATTCCTGTTCCACGTCCAGATCAAGCAGCCGCGCGTCATCAATATCTTGGCGCGCGAACTCCTCGTCGGGTGGATACAACTCATCCTGCGTTATGGTGGGACTTTTCCGCGCCATCAACTCAGGTAGTTGTCGTCAGGGAATCGCTGAGCGAAAACACTATAACTTCTTTTCGCGAAATGAGACAGAGAAAATTTGCATAGTTTTGCACAGAAGTGCAGATGGCAAGTCACCGGACAAAAAAAGCTCGGCGGACGCGGAGAAGCAACGCCTAGAACGTGTCGTCGGCGTCCGCTTCGGCGCTCTCAGGGGAGTCGAACGTTGGCGGCTCGGGGATATCTACCGTGATGCTGGGAACGCGAACCCTGACCTCAGACTGATGCGGACAAGTGACTAATGCAACGCGATTCCGGGTTACCGCAATGAGGTGCGCCTTCTCGCTTTCGAAGCGGGCTTTCACCAACTGGGGCCGCGCCTTCTCGATCTCTCTCTGGGCTAGCGCCATTCGGGCGCAGGCTACTTTGGTCTGTACCCGCGCTAAGGCTACTTGTGCGGGGCCAAACTCGGCTTGGCGATGTCCCAGCATGATCTCAGCCAGGGCCACGTACCGCAGACCGTTATCGGAGGCCCGTTCCATTAGTGCCATCGATCGGTCTACTGCGCGATGGGCCCATGCCAGCCGGCCACTCTGATATTCACTATTCAAGCCCAGGGCCAGAACGCCTGCCGCCACCCAATACCATGCCTTTGCGGATGCCATATGCTCTGCTCCTGCTTCCCTGATTTAGACGAAGGGCCTTTAATTTTGTTATCAGAGCTAGATACGGCAAACCGGGAGCCGAAGTTCAGCCCTAAGGAGTGGCAGGCTCACGGGTTTGCAGCTTTTCCAGGAGTATGGGACAGAGGTGATATACGTTGCCAGCCCCCAGGGTCAGGATCATATCTCCTTCCTCGGCAAGGTCCGTTACTGCTTCGACGGCGGACGCAAAGGACTCGATATAGCGAACTGGCCGGTTTCCAAGTTCTTGAATTCGTTCTGTCAGGGCCTTACTGGTTACGCCCTCGATGGGTTGCTCGCTCGCGGCATAGATGTCGAGCACGAGGAGCGAGTCGGCATCGCGGAAGGCTTTGGCGAAATCGTCCATCAGCTCTTGCGTTCGGCTATAGCGGTGCGGTTGGAAAATGACATGAATTTTGCGATAGCCACATTGCTTTGCGGCGGCAAGGGTGGCACGGATTTCGGTAGGGTGATGGCCGTAGTCGTCGACAACACTGATTCCAGCGCTGGTGCCACGGAGTTGAAAGCGGCGGTCAACCCCACGGAAGTCGTCGAGGGCGGCGCGGATGTGTTCCAGGCCAACGTCGAGACCCACACCGACCGCGATTGCCGCGGTTGCGTTGAGCACGTTGTGAGTGCCGGGGACGTGCAAGGTGAACTCACCGAGATCCTTCCCGCGATAGTTCACGCGGAAGCAGCTTAGAGGGCGATGTTCGCCGGGGTTTAGCTCTGATGGGGCGAGTTTGATGTGGAAATCGGAACCGCGACGGGTGCCGTACGTCATTACCCTGCGTCGCACCTGCGGCATCAGACGACGCAGGAGCGCATCATCATTGCACAGCACGATTGTGCCGTAAAAGGGGACGCGGTCCATGAATTCGAGGAAAGTGCGTTTCACGTCCCGCATATTGCGGTAGCAATCCATGTGCTCACGGTCGATGTTGGTCACCACCGCAAGGATGGGCGAGAGCTTCAGGAATGAGCGATCGCTTTCGTCGGCTTCTGCGACCAGGTATTGCGACTTGCCGAGGCGGGCGTTCGAACCCATGGCATCCACACGGCCGCCGACTACGACGGTTGGATCGAGATCCCCAGTTGCCATAATTGCGGCCACCATGGAAGTGGTCGTGGTTTTGCCGTGCATCCCCGCGATGGCGATGCCGTACTTGAGTCGCATCAACTCCGCGAGCATTTCTGCGCGGGGTATGACTGGGATGTGCAGGCTGCGGGCTTCGACGACTTCGGGATTCTCCTGAGTGACGGCGGAACTGATGACGACGACTTCGGCACCGGCTACGTTTTGCGGGCTGTGTCCCTCGAAGATTGTGGCGCCCAGGCTGGCGAGACGCTGCGTAGTGGGAGAATTCTTGAGATCCGACCCGGAGATTCTGTAGCCGAGGTTGAGCAGAACCTCGGCGATACCGCTCATGCCGATGCCACCGATACCGACGAAATGAATCCGTTGAATTCTAGCGAACATGAATCAACCGTTGGCCGGGAATTTGCCGGAATGGACTCTGATTATAAGAAACATCAAAATTACCCCTGCGATCGGCCCGACCCCAGTTTAGGTGTCGTAAGCCGCCAGCCGAGCTGCCATGGCTGCGATGTCCCGCGCTGCCTGGGGGTGCGCGAGTCCGCGAGCTGCCGCTCCCATCTGCTTCAGCCGCTTACCATCCTGCAACAGCGAGCTGAGTAGTTCGACCAGTCGCTTACTGGTTAGATTCGATTCCTCCAGCATTACCGCCGCGCCTGCACGTTCCAACGCCTGGGCGTTGACTCGCTGATGATCGTCGGCTGCGCGCGCGAACGGGATGAAGACTGCCGGTTTACCCGCCGCGGCCACCTCCGCAACCGTACTCGCGCCCGAGCGACAGATTAGCAGATCAGCGCGGGCAAACGCCGCGGGCATATCGTCAATGAACCGGTACACCTCGGCGGAAACCCCGGCACGCTGGTATGCCTCTTGCGCGTCATTATAATCGCGCTCGCCGGTCTGGTGGACGACGCGCAAATTCGTAAGCATCTCGCGCAATAGCGGTAAGGACTCGATCATCGCCTGATTGATTGAGTGCGCGCCCTGGCTTCCGCCAAAAATCAGCAGAGTTGTCGGACCATTCTTGTTTTGGTTGTCAGGCACTTCGAAAAAGGCCTGCCGCACCGGGACTCCAGTAACCCGGCAACGGCGGAAATAACGGCATGTTTCCTGGAAGTGTACTGCCGCGGCGGAGACCATGGGTGCAACTAAGCGGTTGGCAAATCCGGGAACCACGTTGGGCTCGAATGCGAGCGTCGGAAGACCGCTGAGGGAAGCCGCGAACATAGCCGGGCCGGAGGCGTATCCGCCAACACCGATTACTACATCGGGATGGAATTCCACGAGCATGCGCCACGAATCCCAAACTGCCCGCGGGAGGTCCAATACAGTTTTGAACCACGTCGCGAGCGACACGTTCTTGAGACCGCCCACTCGAATGAGACACAGAGGGAACCCGGCGGCTGGGACAAGGCGGTTTTCGATCCCACGCGCGGTACCAATGAACAATACCTCGGCGAGATAGTCGCGTTTTAACGTTTGGGCGATGGCGAGTGCCGGAATAACGTGGCCACCCGTACCGCCGCCCGCCAGAATTACGCGCATGAAGTGACTATAAACCGCGACGCGCAGAAGAAGAGTTAACCCTTCGGTTCCATCACTCGGCTTGCTTGGTGATGTTCAGAAGTACGCCTACACAGGCCAGGGTCACGAATAAGGAAGAGCCGCCATAAGAGATGAACGGGAGCGGGATACCTTTTGTGGGCATCATCCCGAGCACGACACTAATATTGATGAATGCCTGCAGAACAACCATGCTGGTAATGCCCACTGCGAGCAGTCGCCCGAAGGTGTCATGAGTGCGCAGGGCGGCGCGCATGCCGCGCCAAAGGAATATAGCGAACAATAAGATCACAATAGCGGAGCCTACCAATCCCAACTCCTCTGCAGTTACCGCAAAAATGAAGTCAGTGTGCGGCTCGGGTAAGTAGAAGAGCTTCTGTTTACCTTCCATGAGTCCCGAACCAGTAAGACCTCCGGTGGCAACCGCGATCAGCGACTGGATAATGTGAAAGCCGCGGCCTTGCGGGTCAGCGTAGGGATTCACGAACGCAAGGATGCGATCGCGGCGGTATGTCACGTGAAAAATGAGCCAATACAGAGGGAGTATTGAAGCCAGCACCGCGAAGCCAAAATAGCGCACTTGCAGGCCGGCGACAAAGAGGACACAGGCGGTGATTCCGGCGCAGGCGATCGCCGTACCAAGGTCAGGTTGAAACACGATCAGGACCAAAAAAACCGCAGTGGGCGCGATTGCCGGAAGCAGGGTGTTCCGCCAGTCGGCCATTGATCGGGTGCGGCTCTCAAGAAAATAGGCGAGGAACAGGATCAGGACAGGTTTGGCGACTTCGGAAGGTTGTAACGAAAATGCACCCCAGTGAAACCAGCGATGGGTATTGTGCGATCGATCCAGAAAGAAGACCGCGATGAGCATCAATGTGGTGAAACCAAGCAACAAAAACACAACGGCGGGATGCTTGTAGCGGCGGTAGTCGATCTTCATGCCGGCTATCATCACCGCGATGCCTGCAATGGCCCACGCAAGCTGCCGAATTACGAACGTGTAGGGGGAATTAAAGCGCTCTTTCGCCATTACCGCCGAAGCGCTGAATACCATCACCAGTCCAAGAAATACCAGAAGTAGGGTTATGGTAAACAGCCAGCGATCGACACTGACACGCTTCGCCATTATTTATGAGGTTGCCACAGAGACACAGAGCCGCAGAGATTTTAAAGGGTTTCATTTGTAACCGCTGTTGGTGATCTTGGTTCGCTGCGTGGATTTTCGATTTTGCTTCCTATGCTGCCACGGGGCAGCGGCGGCTAAGAATTTTTCGCCTGTTCCGCCACAGCGCGCACGATTTCCTTGAAAACCTGGCCACGGTGCTCATAGTTCTCGAATTGGTCGAAGCTGGCGCACGCCGGAGCCAGCAGGACAATGTCCCCGGGTTCGGCTAAGGCAGCAGCCCGCCGCACCGCTCTTTCCAATGTCTCGGCACGAACGATCTCGGTGGCATTTTTTATCTGAGATTCAATCTTTTCGGCCGCAGCCCCAATGGTGTATACACGCTTCACTCTCTGTTTCAGCACGTCGGCGAGAACGGTATAGTCACTGCCTTTGTCCTTGCCCCCCAGAATTATGTGGATGTTGGCCGGAAAAGATTCAAGCGCCTTGATGGTGGCATCCACATTGGTGGCTTTGGAATCGTTGTAGTAGTCAACATTTCGGATTGTGGCCACGTACTCCAACCGGTGTTCGACTGCCTTGAAATCTTTTACCGCTTGTCGAATCTCTTGAGGCGGGCAGCCCATGAGCGCGCTTGCGCAGATACTTGCCAGAACGTTCTCGACGTTGTGCGCACCTTTCAATGGAATTTCAGATACCAGCATGAGGTTGCGCTCCCCATCGGCTGCGCGGAAGAAGATGCTTCCATCGCGTACGAAAGTGCCATGGTCCACTTCTTTCTTTCGACTGAACCAGAAAACCTGGGCTTTCGTTCGTGCCGCCAACGGTACGCAACTGGAATCGTCAGCATTCAGCACTGCAAAATCATCCGCCTGCTGGTTCTCGAAGATCCGAGCCTTTGCATCTACATAGGTTTCGAAGGTTCGATGACGATCAAGATGGTCAGGAGTGATGTTCAGAATTACCGCTACTTTGGGCCGGAAGGTCTGGATGGTTTCCAATTGAAAACTGGAAACCTCGAGCACAATCAAAGTATCTGGTTTAGCCGAAGACACCAGCGATATTGCAGGAGTTCCGATATTTCCCCCGACCAGGGTTGGGAAACCTCCTCCAGTCAGGATTTTCCCAGTAAGGGTCGTGGTCGTAGTCTTGCCGTTGGAGCCGGTGATGGCAACAACGGGCCCCGGCAGAAATTGAGCGGCCAATTCGATCTCGCCAATCACCGGAACGCCGAAAGAACGGTCCTGCACAATCGGTGGCGCGTCCACCGGCACGCCTGGACTGACGACGATCAGGTCCTGCCCGTGAAAGGTACGGTCGCCGTGCCCGCCAGTTTCAACCGTAATGCCGTTATCGAGCAGCACCGGAATCGCAGATCGCAATTCGTCTTCTGTTTTTGCGTCGGACACGGTCACGCGTGCGCCCCGCGATTTGAGAAACAGAGCCGAGGCTGCGCCCGATTTGCCCAGGCCGACGACGAGCACGCGTTTTCCGTTTAGATCCACAGACCTCGATCTTGCCACGGAGAGACCGAGGCACCGAGAAAAGGCCACATTATTGAATTTATGCGCCGACAAGTTCTCGCAACGGGAGACGAAGCGATCATGGTTTGTTTACCTCTGTGTCTCCGTGCCTCTGTGGCAAGACATCACCGCAACTTAAGCGTTGTCAGGGCGAACAGCGCGAAGATCAACGAGGCAATCCAGAAGCGCACAATGATCTTCGATTCCGACCAACCCAGGAGCTCAAAGTGGTGATGCAAGGGGGCCATCTTAAAAATGCGTTTCTTGCGCAGCTTGTAGGACCCGACCTGCAATATCACCGATACTGCTTCGATCACGAATATTCCACCGATAAAAGGCAGTAACAACTCCTGCTTGATCATTACCGCCACCGTACCGATCGCACCGCCCAGCGCCAGCGACCCAACGTCCCCCATGAAAACTTCTGCAGGATGCGCGTTGTACCAGAGAAATCCGATGGATGAACCCACCATCGCTCCGCAGAAAATAGTCAGTTCACCCACTTGAGGCATGCGCTGGAGCTCGAGATATCCGGCGAAAACCGCATGTCCGCTGACATAGGTAAGAACCGCCAAAGCCCCTGCCGCAATTACTGTGCAGCCGATCGCCAGGCCGTCTAACCCGTCAGTAAGGTTCACCGCGTTGCTTGCGCCGACAATGAAGAAGGCTACAAATGCCACAAACGGCACAAACGCTAAGGGCCAAAGATGAGGATAGTGCAACAACGGCTCGATCACGAGGTCGGGGCGGAATTGCTTAATGAAAGGTACCAGGAGCCTGGTCGAATACATGCCCCGGGTCTGCATCGCGATCAGAGCTACGGCAATCAGGACGCTGGTGGCGGTCTGAAGTCCCAGCTTGGCGCGGGCGGTCAGCCCGAGATTTCTTCGGTGAACTACCTTCAAGTAGTCGTCGGTGAATCCGATAGCGGCGAATGCGCAAGTGGCTAACACGGCGATCCACACAAAAAGATTGCTCAAGTCCGCCCACAAGAGTGTCGGTACCACCATCGCGATTACGATCAGCAATCCGCCCATGGTGGGCGTGCCGGACTTTTTCTGGTGGGCTTTTGGACCTTCCTCACGAATGTACTGGCCGATCTGAAACTCGCGCAGGCGGTTGATGACGAGCGGGCCGACGATGAGAGCGGTAAACAGTGCGGTCAGGCTGGCGAACGCGGTACGGAACGTAAGATAACGGAAAATTCGGAACGGCGGGAAATAATGGAACAGTTTGAGATAGAGCAGCCAATAAAGCAATCAGCCTCCGTCCGGAATCAGACCTCAGTTCTTGTTATTGCCGCTGAGAACGGCCGCCCGACGCGACTTCCAGGTCTCCAGCGCCCGTTCGAGCTTCACCCCGCGCGAGGCTTTCAGCAGGACCACGTCGCCGTCGCGGGCCTCATGCGCCAGCCATTCGCCTGCTTGCTCCGGCGTTGCTACAAAATCCGCACGCATCCTGGACTGCGCGGCTGCGACTATTTCCTGGGCCAGACCTCGCACCCCCAGCAACACATCAATCTTCTGGCCGGCTATGTGCTCGCCGGCTTGGCGATGCAGGTCCGCCGCCGAGGGGCCGAGCTCAAGCATCTCTCCGGCAACCACAATGCGACGTTTGGCGGGCATCGCAACCAGGGCATCCACCATCGCTTTGAGCGCTTTCGGATTTGAATTGTAGCAATCGTTGATGATGGTGATGTTATCCAGTTGGACGACCTGCCCGCGTTTATCAGATGGTGCGAGGGTCCTGAGCGCCCCTACTGCTTCGGAGGGCGTCAGCCCGCGTTCTATCCCTACCGCCACCGACGCAAGCGCATTAAAAATGTTGTGATTGCCGACCAGCGGCAACGTCGCTTTTTCGCGATAGCCGCCCACTATCACATCAAACCCAGAACCCAGAGATCCGCGCTGCTCAATGTTTTCAGCCCGGACATCTGCCGATGGGTTCATGCCGAAGGTTACGACTTTGCCTTTGAAATCACGCCCGAACTGGCAGACATATTCATCGTCGGCATTGAGCACCGCGATACCGGTCGCAGGCAAAGAGGTGATCAATTCGTATTTGGCGCGGGCGATGTCAGAGACTGAATTGAAAAATTCGAGATGGACGGCTGCCACACAGGTGACAACGCCGATTTCCGGCTGCGCGATTTTTGCCAGCGCCGCAATTTCCCCGGCGTGCGACATGCCGAGCTCGATGGCGGCTACGTCGTGCTCGGGCTCGAGCTTGAGCAGCATCAATGGCAAGCCGAAATGATTATTAAAGTTGCCCTCAGATTTCAGCACCCGGAAGCGGCTGGCCAGGACGTGAGCAATCGCGTCCTTAGTAGTAGTCTTGCCGACTGAACCGGTGACCGCGATCAGTGGTCTCGCCCACATACGGCGGACTGCTGTAGCCAATGTTTGAAGCGCAACCAGCGTATCTTCCACGGCCACAAGCTGCGCCCTTATTGGGTAGCGGGCCAGATGGTCTCTGCGCACTACGGCTGCTACGGCGCCTCGGACCAATGCCTGGTCAATGAAATCGTGGCCATCCAACCGTTCGCCTCTGACTGCGAAGAAAAGCTCGCCTGGACGGACGGTTCGCGAATCGATCGAATATCCTTCGGCAATCGCCTTGGGATCGAAATCGCCCGTAGCGGCCATAAATTCGGCAATCCGGGAAAGCGGCAAATTCATTTCTACCCTGCTCCCGTGGCCTTAACTTCGCCGCATTCGTAACCGGTTTGGCGCAGGACTTGCATCGCCACCTCAACATCGTCAAATGGAATCGGCCCGTCCCGAGTTACTTGCACTTTTTCGTGTCCTTTACCAGCGAGCAGGACGATATCGCCGGGGCGAGCATGTCCAATTCCCAGAACGATCGCGGCTCGACGGTCGGGCTCTATGGTGTATTTCGCGCCGGAGCGCTGCAAGCCTACAACCGCGTCATTGATGATGGCGAGAGCATCCTCGCTACGCGGGTTATCCGAAGTGAGCACGACGAAGTCGCTGTCTCGTCCCGCGGCCTCGCCCATCAATGGACGCTTGGCGCGGTCACGGTCCCCACCGCAGCCAAACACTGTGATCACCTGACCCTTTTGTCCTGCTTGCGCAACGAACTCACGCGCCAGTACGGTGAGATTGCGAAGGGCGTCATCGGTATGAGCGTAATCTACAACTACAGTAAAAGGCTGACCACAATCCACGCGTTCGAATCTTCCCGGAACACGAGCCAGCGACGCGACACCTTGGGCGATTGCTTCGCTGCTGCAGTCGCGCGCGTAAGATGCAGCCGCTGCGGCAAGAATGTTGTACACATTCACCTTGCCGAGCAGTGGAGACCAGATGGGAATCGTGCCTTCGGGCATGATCAGTTGAAAACGAGTGCCACGCTGCGTGATCTGGACCTCAGTGGCGTGCACATTGCCGCTGGAGAATCCATAGCTGAGCACACGCGATCCATGCTTGCTACTTACTTTCATTAGCTTCTGCCCGTATTCATCGTCCCCATTGATCACAGCCGCGCGCGGCGGGTCGGTTCCACAACCGGTGAACAGTGTCTGTTTGGCTTCAAAATAGTCATTCATCGTCTGGTGATAATCGAGATGATCGCGGGTGAGATTAGTAAAAACGGCAACATCGAATGGGATGGCGAACACCCGCTGCTGAGTCAGCGCGTGCGATGACACTTCCATGACAGCTTCCGTCGCTCCAGTGCCCAGCGATTCGGCAAGCCTCTGATTCAATTCCAGCGCCTCGGGAGTCGTATGCGGTGCGGGCAAGGTCTTCCCGGCAACGTGATATTCGATTGTGCCGATCAAAGCGCTCTTACGACCTGCGGATTTCAGAATGGATTCGAGCAGAAATGTAGTCGTACTCTTGCCGTTCGTGCCGGTAATTCCGGTGATGGCGAGCCGTTCCGCCGGACGTTTGTAGAAGTTGGCACTGAGACGGGCCAGGGCGCGGCGTCCATGCAACACTTGCGCCCATGCCACGTTCGGCCGCGGTTGCTCGTTCGCTGAGTCAGTGACAACTGCTACCGCTCCCGCGGCGATAGCCTTGTCGATAAATTTGTTGCCGTCGCTCGACTCTCCCCGCATGGCGACAAAAACATCTCCGGCGTGTACGCGTCGCGAGTCGTACTCCATACCGCTGACGCCGGGATTGCCGCTCTGGGACAACACCTCCGCCCCATTCAGGAGTTGAAGGAAATTCATTGATTCGAATTATATTGCACAGCGGGAGGGCGCATGGCGGGCATCAGAGGCTGCGCAAAACCTTGAGTATTAAGGCATTTCACCTTTCGAACCTAACCACTACCCGGCTTCCCGCCGCAACATGTGACCCAGGCGAAGGCGACTGGTCGTGTGCAATGCCGCTGCCTACGGCGTCTAGTTCCAATCCGCTTTCCTCGGCCGCCTCTATGGCTCCACGAACGGTTTTCCCAAGGAAAGAAGGTACTGCCATACCGCCCTGCTCGACCTCCAGAATCACCGTGCCGGTGGATGGTAGCTGCGACTCTGCTGTCATCGCAGACTGATTGATGTCTCGGGGAGAGGCTGCGCTTGGTGTGACCTCTCGTTGCACTCGCGATGCTGGAATTATCTTTTCAGCGGCTGCGGCGGACGGTCTTCGCGTTTCTGCCGAATTCGTTGAAGATTGAACCGGAGGAGGTTCTGGAGGATTGGACTCTGCCACTTCGAGGGTGGCGCCCAGATGGTCAGGTGAGATCTCTGCAAGGTCTTCTTCCTTCACTTGTCGAGCAGCCAGCAGCACTTGTCTATTGGGAGACAGTTCGACGTCATGGGGCACGTGCAGATATTCCATCACCTGCTGCGTCACTGTTTGGAAGACTGGCGCCGCAACTTGCCCTCCCTGATGCAGGATGCCGACGGGCGAATCCAGTATGACGGCCACCGTGATTGCAGGGTTGTTGATGGGGGCGAATCCAGCAAAAGAGGCGACGTACTTTGTGCGCGAATAGACGCCGGTCGCAGGATCCACCTTTTGTGCCGTGCCGGTCTTGCCGGCTGCGGAATAACCATCCAGCACCGCCTTACGTCCGGTGCCGTGTAACACCACTCCCTGCATCATCTCTTTCATTTTGGCGGCGGTCAGAGGGGAAATGACGCGATGCTCGGTGGCGGGATGAAACACCACCGTTTGTGGTGTCCCTTGCGGCTGTGTCGTAGCTGCCACGATGCGCGGCGCCACCCACACACCATCATTCGCAATTGTTGAAACCATCCCCGCCAGTTGAAGCGGAGAAATGCCAATCTCCTGGCCCATGGAAATCGCGCCGATAGATACTTTAGACCAGCGGCTTACCGGCTTGGTGAGGCCGCGTGTCTCGCCCGGCAATTCGATGCCAGTCTGCTGGCCAAATCCGAAGGCGCGGATGTATTTGTAAAAGCGATCCTCACCGAGCCGCAGCGCAATTTTGATCGCACCCACGTCGCTGGACTCAGCGAGAATTCCCGCCACTGACAGCAAACCATGCGGTTTGCTGTCGCGGATGCGCATGCCGTTGATCACGATCGACCCCATCTGGCAGTCAAAGACTTCGTCCGGGCGGGTCAACTTCTCTTCGAGGGCGGCGGAAATAGTTACCAGCTTGAAAGTCGAACCCGGCTCATAGACATCACTGACAGCCCGGTTCTTCAGAGCCTCAGTCTTCATTCCCCTTGAACTATTCGGATTGAATCTGGGCCAGTTGGCGAGTGCCAGAATCTCGCCGGTGCGCGGATTTTCGACAATCACCGTGCCCGCGATGGCGTGAGTGCCGTGAATTGCCTTCTCCAGTTCCCGTTCCGCGATGTACTGGACGTTCTGGTCAACCGTGAGAACTACATTGTTTCCCGGCTCGGGCTGCTTTTCCACGCGGCCGAACCATTTGCGGCGGGCATCGATCGAAATCAACATCTCTCCCGGCTTGCCCTGCAATTGCCCGTCGTATTCGCGCTCAATCCCGCTCAGTCCTTCATCGTCCATTCCTACGTAGCCGAGAACTTGCGACGCCAGCTCGCTTTTAGGATAGGAACGCCTGGACTCTTTCTGGAAGTAGATGCCGCGCAGATTCATGGCGCGTATACGATCACTGGTCTCAGCATCCACCTTGCGCGCTACCCAGCAAAAGGTGTGCGATGTCTTGAAGCGGGCCAGCAATTCCCGCGGATCCGCATTCAGCACCCGAGCCAGCAGGCTGGCGGTGGTGGCCTGATCCGGAACTTCGCTGGGCACGGCAAACACTGAATCGACGGAAACCGACATTGCCAGTTCATGACCTGCGCGATCGAAGATGATGCCAAAATTCCACCGAGAAGGTAGAGCCGGTAGCCTGCGTTGCCGCGGGAATTGTTGGTTGCCATTCCTTTAACACCTCAGACAAATATGGCGGCCCGCTCGCACAGCGGAAGCCGCCAGATACCCGCAGATTCTACTTTCCCAACTGATTCCGCCTTCGTCTCCCTGAATCCGAAACTCATCCTTCCATTACTGAGGAATCCTTTCTCAGAATGTACCAACTCGTGCACTTCCGAGACGACTCCCTCTAAATGCTGTAGTAACCGGTGGGCGTGTAGCTCAGCGGAACGGGGTTAGGTCCTTGATCAGTTCCAAAGCCCCCAAGAGCGCCGAGATGCTAACTCGGAGGTCGTTGGTTCGACTCCAATCACGCCCACCATCTTTTGACACGGAGGAGTAGCCCCCCTTAATAGGCAAGGGAGCAGACTCTCAATCTGCTGCGTATTTCGGGGCGCTTCCTGAATCATACCCGCCTCCTCCGCCATCAACTTTTTTGAAAAATCGGCGATTTCGCCTCAGTACTGTCTCGGGAGTTACTCTCTCTGGCTCCCGGCAATGAAGAGAGCGTCGACAAGACAGGAATCCTAAATTTTCTGCCTACGGCTAGCAAGTGACCCCGCTGGCTCTAGTATAGCCACAAAACTCATAGCCTAAGGACATACCAATGGCTTGGAGTTTCATATCTCCTCTTACGGAACCGAGATCACCGCAATTGGAGCGGCACTTGCCATTACTGGTGCGCCACCATCTGAACTTGTGGCGTCGAGGTGCATCACTTGCCCGGCCTGCGGCGGCTGCAAATTTAATTTGCGAGCCATCTCGTCGATTCGATCCGGAGCCCGCAGCCAGGATTCCTCCAGGCGGAGGGCACGGTTCATTTCCACCAATCCATCGCGCTGGGTTGTGAGTAACTCGATCTTGTAGCCGTATTCAACCGCCTTGAAGTGCTGCCAGGCATACGTCATGACCAGCAGGAACAGGCAGCCCAGGGCAATCCCGAAATGCTTCATTTCGCGGCTGCGCACCGGGTCTTCGACCTTGACCAGGCGCGAGTTGTCGATTGCCTTGGAAAAGTAAATTTCCGGTGTCCCGGTCCAGCACGGTACTCTGCGGCTGGAAGGAATTGCACCCTGAACTGCTGCGCCTGCTGCTGCCATTTACGCCACCCCAAGTAGATTTTGTTCGGGCCGGACGGCTTCCGAGTGCGCTCCCGCGTACCAGTTCTCCAGTTCTTCAGTGCTCCGCAGCCGGCCATACTGCTCCGTCCGCTCCACCGTCGCAATCAACTCTTCAATCAATGTGCCTGTATACATGTCCTTGACCTCCGCCTACTGAACTCTCGCCGGGACAGCATCGAGAGATTGGTAGGAAATTTTGTTTTCGCCCTTTTGAGAGGCGATGCTGTCCCGGAAACCTTTATCTTTCAAAGTTGCTACCACGCAACCCGGAAAACCTTGCCCGGCGTGCCGTCCCTGAGTCACGCCGGGAGCCTCGGCTGTTTTTCCGAGGCCAAACTCGTCAATTAAACTCGCTCGGCGGCCCGCAACTTTGCGCTGCGTGACCGCGGATTGCGATCGATCTCTTCTTCGCCCGGGCTTACTGGCTTCTTCGTCAACAATCGGTAGTGATTCTGCTTCACTCCATCGCGGAGGGCGTCTTTCACAATCCGGTCTTCCAGCGAGTGGAAGCTGATGATCACCAGTCGTCCCCCCGGTTTGAGCACTCGCGGCGCCGCTTTCAGCAGCGCCTGCAAGTCGTCCAGTTCGCGGTTTACGAATATTCGGAGAGCTTGAAAAGTACGCGTCGCCGGATGAATGCGCTCAGATTTCATTGGCCGGGCCGCGGCCGCTATGACTTCCGCAAGTTGCGTGGAAGTGCGTATCGGCCGCGACCGGACAATGGCTCTGGCGATTCTCCGCGACCTCCTTTCCTCACCGAATTCGTAAATCACATCGGCGAGTGTTCGCTCGTCGAGGCGATTTACCACTTGTTCGGCGGTCAGCTCGGCTTGCGGATTCATTCGCATGTCGAGTGCTCCTTCCGCCTGAAAACTGAATCCCCGCTTCGTGTCTCGCAGTTGCAGGCTGCTTACGCCGAGATCGGCTAGCAGTCCGTCGGCTGATGCCGATCCAAACCGTTCACCAATTTTCGCGAACGAACCATGCAGCAGCGTGATCTGCGGCCAATCCCCTTCCAACTCCGAGGACGGCTGCAGCCGCTCGCGGGCCAACTCCAGTGCCGCAGGATCTTTATCGACCCCAATCAAATGACCCGCTGCGCCTAGGCGTTTTGCGATTTCGTAACTGTGCCCGCCGAGGCCCACCGTGGCGTCGATATAAGTCCCGCCACGCTGGACGGCTAAAAAGTCGATCGCTTCTTTTAAAAGAACCGAAACATGGCCAACTTCCCTGCCGCCATGCCCACCCCGCTCGGGAGTGTCCTTCCCAAACTCTTCGTCCACTAGATGCCCAGTTCGTCGAGCGTCTTCTCATCCTCAGGCGTGAACGGCTGCTCCTCGATCTCCTTGCGGTACTGCTCCAGGTTGCGAACTATCAGGTGGGTCAGATTGCCCGTCACCGCGACCTCGCCCTTGATCTGTGCCGACTCGCGCAGCAACTGCGGCATCAATAGCCGGCCTTGGCCGTCCATTTCGATCTGCTGTCCCCAGTAGTTCACCCGGTCCAAAAACTTCTTCTTCGTAGGATTGAAGGTGGAGAGGCCCGCCAACTTCTGCTCGATCCGTTCCCACTCCTCGAAGGGATACACTTGAGCAACCTTCCCGTCTAAGCTCGTGATGTAAAATTGCGTGCTGTATTTCTCGTCGATGACCCGCTTGAATTCCGACGGGACCTTGAGTCGTCCTTTTTCGTCGACGCGGGTTGGGTGATTGCCGCGAAACATGTGCTCTGCCCTTTATCGGGCTCCGGGACTTATTTGCGACTGCCACAAAAACAGCGAGGGAGGTAAAAGCGGTCAAAATGTCGGTCACTTCCGGTTCGTTCGGGCTATTTTTCGGGGTGTCAGTCTCAAATCCCACTGGCGCCTCTTCTTTAATCACCGCTGCCCACGAGCTGTACCGTGTTCTCCACTTTGTACCACTTTTGTCCACATCCTACGCCCAAACTGTTTGTTGTCAATAAGAAAGTTATAGGTGGTAGACGAGGCTGTTAGTCAGACCTGAAAACCGCGAGGAGTTGTAGCTAACTGATTAGGTGACCACAATAGGTTGGGTTTTGAACTTTGGTTCAAGGCCGCGATCACATTCAGTTTTTCAATCTGCCAGCGAAGATTCTTGTGGAAATCTCCAAACGTTATGCTCATTTCACCGCGACCGCGAGCGTGTCGTGATGCAAAGAAATCAGAGTTCGGAGATAAGGGCCGATCTGACTCGCCGATTCGAAGCCTGCCGCTTTCGCGGCTGCATCCTGATCCTTCTGAGAAACATCCGCGGCCTCGGCGTAGTGCTTAAGATCTCGGAAGCAGCCAATCGTAAACAGATCCCAAGCTGCTCCCTGGTCGCGCACAAAAATAAGATTCTCCGGTTGCTTGAGCGCTCGCGAGTACAGGTTCTCTTGGTCCCGTTCCCTGTACAACTCCGCCTGTTTGCCGGGCAGGGATTGAAACATCTCCACGTGAAAGAAGCCTGCCGCATCAAACGCTTTTCGCAGTTCCTGCAGGGGCGGTCCATAAACGAAAACATCTTCCTGCCAGGAGACATCCTGCTTCAGCTTTTGTGCCGGCACCGAGAGCGGCTCATTCGTGTCCCGTCTTCCTACCTTCTCCCGCCCGTAGTAATCACCATAGCTACCCATGGGAAACAGTAGCAAAAGATCCCAGCGATCTCCCTGACTGTGACGCATCCAGAGAGGAGCTTGAGTTCCGGCTTGCTTCATTTCATTACTGATTGTCTGGAAGAGGTCAATCACTTCAAGAATTTTGCCCGGAGCTGCTTGTACCAGGGTCGCCTTGTAAAGATATCGGCCTTGCTGGGCCACGGACGGCCAGGGGCGAACGATCAAACTCAAGACAATGATGAGCGGCAGCGGTGTCTTCCGCATTCTTTTCTCAGACCTATTTCATCGCTTCGACTACCACCGCTGTCCCGTAAGCCAGAACCTCGGTGACGCCTTGCATGATTTCCGTGGCATCGTAACGTGCGCCCACAACCGCGTTGGCGCCCAACTGGGCGGCGTGCTCGAGCATCAGGTCAAAGGCCTCGGCGCGCGTTTTTTCGCAGAGATTCGTGAGCAGGGTGATGTTGCCGCCGACGAGCGTCTGCAGGCCCGCGCCGATAGTGCCGAAAATCGAGCGCGAGCGTACGGTGATCCCTCGCACTACACCGAACGTCCGAACAATGCGATAGCCATCCAGTTCAAACTGCGTGGTCACCATGTTGTGTTGAACCATTCGACCCGTGGCAGCGCTGTAGTTTGTACCCATATGTCTAATTCCTTTCCCGCTGCTCCATTGTCGCGGAGCTCCTATAGCCTCGCCGTCATGATAGAAGGCGAGCTACTCTTATTCCAACCGCGCATCAATCACATACTGCGCCGTCGCCTCGTCATACCGTGAATGAAGCACATTAGGTTTGCAACACGTCTGACAGTCTTCCACATATTTCTGCTCGCGCCCGGCGGATTCGTCCACCGTAGTCTCGTTCCACTCTCCGCAGCCGGCGCACTGAAATCCACTTTCCATATGAGCAATTGCCGGAACTCTCGGAACCTCGTTCCAAGTTTTTAACACACTATTCATCTTCTATTAACCGCTTAGTGATGAGACGCCCCTAACCTCTCTTCTACTTTCTCAACGGAGGATTGCTCGTGTCCACCCGTAATCTTTTTTCGAGACTTCTCAGTATGCTGATTCTGTGCAGCTGCTCCTTTTCCTCTGCTGCATCCGCAAAGGATAAGGACAAAAATGACATCAAACATGGGTTGCTGATCAACGTGGACGGCCTGCACGCTCTCGACCTGGCAGGTTTTGTCGACAGCCATCCCAACTCCGCGCTGGCGGAGTTGTCCCGTCACGGAATTACTTATTCCAATACACGTACGCCGGCGAACACAGATTCTTTCCCGGGCCTTCTGGCCCTGGTAACGGGTGGTTCACCCATCAGCCACGGACTGTTCTACGACGTCAGCTACGACCGTACCATCTTCGACCCCACGAACACGACGTGCGCGGGATCCCCTGGCAACATGATGGTGTTTGACGAGAGTATCGACCTGTATAACTCGTCGCACGTCTCGCTGGACGTAATCGATCCAAGCAAGCTGCCACCTCACCTGGACGCGCACGGGAATTGCGTCCCGCTGTATCCCCACAGCGCGCTGAGGACCAACACCATCTTCGAAGTCGTAAAGGCTGCTGGCGGGCACACCGCTTGGGCAGACAAGCACCCCGCTTACGATCTGGTAAACGGTCCATCCGGCACTGGCGTGGATGACCTCTACACGCCGGAAATCACCAATGTCGGCGGCTTCGATGCGACCGCCAGCGTGGTTTGTACCGTCGAGAACGATCAGAAGAAGGTCAAGGCAATCCTCAACGAGATTCACGGTCTGAGGCACGACGGAACGCCGGGACCTGGCGTGCCGGCCATCTTTGGCATGAACTTCCAGGCGGTAAGCGTAGGCCAGAAACTGGCCAAGGACAACGCAGATGGCAGTTGCACTGACGACGTCGGCGAATTGAATGGTCAGCCCGGCGGTTACACGGACGGCGCTGGCACGCCGACTGACGTTCTCGCTTACGGGCTGCAAAAGACTGACGAGGCCCTCGGCAAAATGATTCAGGCGCTTAAGGACCAGGGCATCTACCAATCGACGCTGTTCATCGTCACCGCCAAGCACGGTCAATCTCCCATCAACTCGGTGAAGGTCGATAAGCCGGGCCACTTCGGGGATTTGGTTGCAGGTCTGCCAGATGGCGGGACCCATCCCGCGGCGATCGCCATCGTCAGCGCGGCGAATTGCGCCACGGGTTCGTGTGGTTTCGTTGCGGACGACGATGTCGCTTTAATCTGGTTGCAGGACCAGAGCATGAGTCATCAGGTTGCCGGCTACTTGAACACCAATGCCAACGCGCTGTTCATCGATGAGGTGATGGCCGGGACGGAACTCAAGCTCAGATTCAACAATCCGCTCAGCGACAGCCGCACACCCGATGTCATCGTGCAGCCCGTGTACGGCATGATCTACACAACTTCGACAAAAAAGAATGCCGAGCACGGCGGCTTCAGCTTCGGCGACACTACTACCCATCCCATAAATGCCTCAGCAAGATCAAACAGCAGCCTAAGTGGAGCATTCCAAGAAAGTTTCCAGCGTAGCGTTCGTAACGAACAACCAACCTGCGGAAATTTTGTAGCCACGCAAACAGCCGTTCAATCTTCCAACGTCGGCGATACCGTCGCAGGCGACGTAGGTCCTGGGTCGTATTTTTTCGATTCATGCGGTGTGGGGCGATCAGTTCAATTCCGTATCGGCGAAGCTCGCTATCCAATTTGTCGGAGTCATAGGCATTGTCGCCTACTAGATTTTGGGGCGCATCTGGGATGACCATCTGGACGAGAGTGTTGGTAGCTAACTTCACCTCGTGAGGAGTAGCGCTCTCGACGCAGATGGCAACGGGGAGACCATGCCGGTCTGCCACAGCCATGATTTTCGATCCCTTACCTCGCTTTGTTTTCCCGATCTTGGATCCCCTTTTTTCGATGGTGCGAAACTCCCATCGATGAAGGCCTCTTCTACGTCGATCAGGCCGTGGATTTTGAGCTCTGCAGCAAGAGCCTCCAGAATTCCTCTCATCACTCCGGACTGGACCCATTGCTGGAATCGGCGATGGCAGGTCTGGTACGACGGATATCGATCCGGAACTTCAACCCAGGGAGCACCCGTGCGTAAAACCCATAAGATACCGTTCAGAACTGCCCGCCGCTCCTTCCAGGGCCGACCCCGGCCGTCACGTCGCCTGGCGGGCTCTGGGACTAGGGGGGTCAAGGATCTTCCACTGTTGGTCTGTCAGGTCACGTTTATGGCACATTCCTGTGTTGATGCCGTGAAGCAGTCCGCGCACCGGCGGCAGCCTGACCAAGCCAGCTGAAAGACAGGATTGCCACCAGGCCAGCCCCGGCCATGATACTGATCATTCTTTCCCTCCTGGCCGCCCTCATCGCGAGGTATCCTTTCGCCGTCGCCGCTCGCTCTTTCTCATGATTTCGTTTATATCCGCCGCTGGACGTATCTCGATTGTTCCACACTTCAACTTCACTCCCGGATGTTGGGAAATGAGCTGAATTGCGTGATTCAGATCTCGCGCTTCAAGCACCTGAATTCCACCCAATTGCTCCTTCGTTTCCGCGTACGGACCGTCTGTCACTGCAACCTTTCCGTTCTTCCAATACACGGTCACCGCCGTGTTGGCGGGCTGAAGAGGTTCCTCAGCGACTAAATGTCCGTTCTTCCGCAGTTCGTCGTTGTAGCTAAAACACTCGTCCAGCACGGTGTTGCGCTCGCTCTCAGACATGTTTTCGAACTTGCCGGGTTCGATATATCCTAAACAGATGTATTTCATCAATTCCTCCTTGTTTCCTGTGATTCAGAGAGCCGTAGCTCATCGTTCTATTATCAGATAGTCGTTCGGGAGACCGAACATCGACAGCTGCTCTTTATTTCTAGCCCCGTCAGAAGAGTCTGTGGGTCACTGATGCGTTCGAATGGCGGCCGGAAGTGGGCTCGAGGGGCACCCCACTGGGTTGGTAATGCCCGCAAGATCAAAAGCCCGGGCCACCCGGCCGAATGTTTATAGACTTCCGGTTGGGACTGCGCCTGCACGCTCGTAATTCACGATAATGACGCCTTTTGAGGTGACTGTGCTTTCCGTCACCTTGAATGCCGCCGGGATCGTGCCATCGGCAAACAATCGTTTTCCACCGCCCAACGTTATCGGATATATCTTCAGCCAGAACGCATCGACCAAATCATGCTTGATGAGCGTCTGAACGAGATTTGCGCTTCCAAAAACGTGCAAATCCGGCCCTTCCTGTTGCTTAATTTTGGTGATTTTTTCCGCAATATCTCCATTTAGAAACACGGACGGCTGCCATTCGTGAGAAGTCATGGTATTCGAAGCGACGTACTTGGTCGCTGTGTTGACGGCTGGCCACATGTCATTATGTTGCGGCCAGAATCGTGCAAAATTGTCAAAGGTTCTGCGCCCTATCAACAAGTCAAACGGCATGTTCATCTGCTTTCTTATGGCCGTTGAAACAACAGGGTCGGAATGTGGACTTATCCACCCGCCATACGCGAAGCCGCCACTGGTATCTTCCTCTGGCCCGCCTGGGGCTTGTATGACACCATCAAGGGAGACAAATTCAAGCACATTGACTTTTCTCATGACTGAGTTCCTTCGAGTCCTATCTGATTTTGTTTAATTTACGGGTGTCCCCGGTTTTCGATGAGCCAGGTAATGCCACTTGGAAGCAGGGATGCTGACCCGGCTCGCGGCACCCCGACACCGGCCCGTCAGGCCGGCATCGCCGGCAGTGTTGTCACTGCCGCTCAGTTGGTTCCGTTGGTCCTCCCAAAAGGGCGCACCTCGACCGGCGTCCGACAGGCGACGGCAGCCTTGCGCCCCCACGCCAGTGCCTCGTCCAGGTCGGCGGCGTCCAGCACCCAAAAACCGCCTATGTGCTCCTTGGTCTCCAGGTACGGCCCGTCTGTGATGAGCACCTTGCCATTGGGCTGCGCCCGCAGCGACCTCGCGTTGCTGGCCGCGGAGAGGCCACCAACGAAAATCCTGACACCGGCAGCCACCATCTCGTCGTTGAGCACGTCGATATCGCGGGACATCGCTTCGGTCTCGACGGACGGGTCGTAGTCGTCGGGGTGGTGAATAGCAACCAAATACTGCGTCATGATTTCTCCTTTTCCTGTAACGGTCTTCGAGCCGGGCCGGTTGCCCTGCCTTCACCATATAGACGAACGGCCGGACCGGAATTCGACAAATCGTCCAAGAAATTTTGCTTCTTCCGCGCTTTAGAACTATGCTTTGCGCCTGGTCATCTCAATATCCGCATCGGCTTTTGACGATTTTCTTTTATTTCAACTGCCGAATCCGCTCCTGCAGGAATTGCCGCTCTGGTTCCTGTTGGGTCAGCGCCAGAGCTTTCTCATAAGAGGACCGAGCCTCAGCTGTCCTGCCGAGCCTGCGGTACATATCTGCACGGGCGGAATGCGCCAGGTAATAATTTGCCAATTCGCCATGTTCCAACACCGCGTCGATATGCGTCAGACCGACCTCTGGACCATCGCGCATTGCAATGGCCACGGCACGATTTAGCCGTACAACTGGCGAAGGCTGAATTCGTACCAATCGGTTGTAAAGCGCAACAATCTGCCGCCAGTCGGTCATAGCGACCGATTCCGCCTCCGCATGAACGGCCGCAATCGCAGCCTGCAGTGTGTAGGAGCCGAAGCGGCGGGACTTCAGGGCTTTCTCCAGCAATGCCACTCCCTCCGCCATCTGCTCCCGGTTCCAGAGCGAGCGATCCTGGTTCTCCAGCAAAATCAGCTCTCCGGTCGGAGAGGTTCTCGCGGTGTGACGGGATTCGTGTAGCAACATCAGGGAAAGCAGCCCAATGACTTCCGGCTCTGGCTGGAGTTCGGCCAGCAACCGGCCCAGTCGAATCGCCTCGCCGGTTAGCTCGGCCCGCGTTACCTCCGTTCCCGCCGCAGCCGAATAACCCTCGTTAAAGACGAGATAGATGACCTGCAGCACCGCGCCCAGTCGCTCCGGCAATTCCTGCGGCGTCGGCACCTCGTACGGAATCCGTGTCTCCCGAATCTTTGCCTTGGCGCGCACAATGCGCTGCGCCAGCGTACGCGGAGTGATCAGGAAGGCCTTTGCTATCTCCTCGGTTGTCAGCCCGCACACCTCACGCAAGGTGAGCGCAACGTGCGCTTCCGGCGCTTGAGATGGATGACAGCAGGTAAAAATCAGGCGCAGCCGATCATCCTCGAGGCTGTCCTCTTCATTAGACCTTTCCGCCGAATTCCATTGCGCTTCGAGATATCGCACGAGCTCGTCTTGAGACGCATCAAATCTTGCCCGTCGACGTAGAGTATCAATGGCTTTGAATCGGGCCGTCGAAATCAACCATGGCCGCGGGTTGCCGGGTACTCCACTCCTCGGCCACAGGCTCAGCGCAGCCGCAAAGGCTTCGTGCATCGCCTCCTCGGCAAGATCAAAATCACCGAGCAAGCGGATCAGAGTTGCCAGGATTCGTCCCGAATCCACGCGATAAAGGGAGTCGAGCAATTCGCGTATCTGCTCGGTGGAACGCTCGGACATGACGACGACCTTAGCAAACCAGCTACCCCGAATCAATTTGGCAAACGGCGGATCGATGCAAAGTGCCCAGGTCGTGACTCTGAAATCTGGACAACAGAACGCTTCCTCGGCTGACTCAAGATCGCCAAGGCACTCATTTGAGCTTCGTACAAGCTCAACACTACCGCGTTGCTCTCGAGTCACGAGCCATCCGGAAGTTGAACCACAAAAGCGAGACGGTCCGAATTAGGCTTCGGGGCTCGAGGCATTTATGAGATGGGTTGTAACGTCGGCTTGGTGGTCTCGAATCCTAAACTGCGCACCCGCGTGATCAAAACTCCAGTGACGACGTCACAAGTAGCGCCGACTATCCTGCGAGCCTTGGGTCTCGAACCCCGCGACTTAAAGTCGGTGGGAGTCGAGAAAACCCCCGCACTGCCTGCCTTAGCCCTCGCAGACGACGAGTAATGCATCTCAATCGCGAGACTAAAGCAAAAAGGGGGAGCGCAACGCTCCCTCTTTTTATTTGGTGATGCCGAATTTCCACACGACCTCTATAATCTCCGGTCACCTTATTTGGGGGCTTCCATGTTCTCGCGCCGCCGTTTCCTGCAAGCCGGAACTCTTGCTGCTGGTACTAGCCTGCTGCCACAACTCTCACCCGGCGCGGAGACAAACAGTCCGCCGCTCCCAGCTTCTATCGCAAGTCTGAAGTCAATGAGTGGCCAGGCCAAGCCGATCACGCCGGAGGAGCGAAACCAACGAGAGGAAAAAGCCCGGCGGCTCATGCAAACGAATAATCTTGACGCCATTCTCTTGACCGAAGGCACTACCCTCAACTACTTCACCGGCATACGCTGGTGGGGAGGCGAGCGTCTGTTTGCCATGGTGTTGCCGGTCAAAGGTGCGGCGTTTTATGTGTGTCCCGCATTTGAAGAGGGCCGAGCTCGGGAGCAGATCGCGAAAGCCCCGGATGGCGAGCGCGCCGATGTGCGTATCTGGCAGGAAGACGAGAGCCCTTACCAGCGCGTCGCGGGCGGGCTGAAAGATCGCGGACTTGTCGGCGGAAAGCTTGGCATTGAAGAAACGGTGCACTTCGTATTCACTGACGGCATCTCGCAAGCCGCGCCCCAAGTCAAACTTTTAAGCGCCACACCGGTAACTGCCGGATGCCGCATGATTAAGAGTGATCATGAAATTGAATTGATGCGCTTGGCGGCCAAGGTCACGTTAGCCGCCTATGAAGCAACCTGGCGATCGTTGAAGGAAGGAATGACCCAGCAAGAGATTCAGAATCTCATCGAGGCCGCACATACCAAGCTGGGATTTTCAGGCTCAGCCGACGTGCAGGTAGGAGAGTTCGCCGCTTTCCCGCATGGATCGGTCACGCCGCAGGTCATCCGCGAAGGGACGATCATACTCGCAGACGGTGGCTGCAAAGCGGAAGGCTACACCTCCGACATCAGCCGAACGTTTGTGCTCGGAAAGGCGACCGACAAGATGAAACAAGTCTTTGACATCGTACACCGGGCGCAAAACGCCGCGCTGGCAGCAGCTCGCCCAGGTTTGGAGTGTGCTGCGGTGGATGCAGCAGCGCGCAAGGTAATCACCGACGCCGGGTACGGTCCCGACTATAAATATTTCACGCATCGCGTGGGTCACGGAATGGGTATGGACGGACACGAGTGGCCTTATCTGGTGCGCGGCAACCCGAGTAAAATTGCCGCCAACATGACATTCAGCGATGAGCCTGGGATTTATATCCGTGGGGAGTTTGGTGTGCGTCTTGAGGATGACATGCACATCACGGAAGATGGCGCGGAACTGTTTACGCCGCAGAGTCCGTCACTCGAAGATCCGTTCCGCCAGGCCTAGCAGAAAACTGCGGGTGGCAGATTCGTTGCTCAGGCTTCCGGAAGCACCGGGCAACCCGGAAAGTCTTTCATGTACTTATTCCCGATATATTGAAGATCTTTAATTCCAATCGCGCTAGTGAAGTAGCCATCCGCGGTCAAGTTCCGCAAGAATGAGAAGAATTCCACACCCTGGCTGATGCTTGGATCGGCTTTTGCATTCTTTCGGTAAGCAATCAGATCAAGTATTTGTTTTTGCTGTTCCGGCGTGCACTCCAGATAATTCTTCCCATAACGATCGTTGCAAGTTGAATCCAGCCACATCAGGCCGCCGCCTAATTTCAACTGGTAGTCGCTGTTTTCGCTGGTCAGCAGGTCAATGAATTCGGGAGCGGCGGCTTCGATAGCGCCTCCCGAATGATTGTCTGGTGGAATGATGGCTTGGCAAAGCGCCTGGAGCGTTTTGTATTGCTGCGGCGAAAAGAACTTCGGTGCATAGGCGCCTCCGGCAGATGCTTTCTCCGCCTGCACTAAATGATGAGCGTATTCGGCTGCTTGCGCGGGAATGACTCGGAGAACGGAGCCAGCCAACACTCCCATCGCGAGCGATTTCAGAATGTCGCGACGGCTGATCGATTCGCTTGAACCGGGCAGTGACGTGCTGTATGAGTTGTCAGTCATCCCGAGTTTTGAGTTCTCAAACTTCGGCATAAACAAATTAGACATTCCCCTTCTTCGCCTGCTCGAGCAGATACTCCGACGCTCGCCAGGATAACGCCAGGATGGTAAGCGTTGGATTCTTGTCCGGATTGCTGACAAAGCAGGCCGCATCAGTTACAAACAGGTTCTTTACGTCGTGCGCCTGGCAATACTTGTTCAAGGCTGATGTCTTTGGATTAGTTCCCATACGAGCGGTTCCGAGCTCGTGGATGATGACGCCGCCATCGGTGATTCCGTAAGGATGAGGACCGCTGCCGTCACCAGCCTTGCTCTGGAAAGTGCCTCCACCAGCTTCAACGATCGACCGGAAGGTCTCCTGCATATCCCGCGCCATCCGGATCTCGTTGTCGCTCCACCGCCAGTGAAAACGAAGTACCGGGATCCCCCATCGGTCAACTACGTCGGGATCGATTTCACAATAACTGTTTTCATTGGGAATCATCTCGCCACGGCCTTCGAAGCCGATGTAGCTGCCATAGCTCGAACGGCACTTCTGTTTCAATGGCGCGCCGTATCCTTCGTACTCCTCGCACACACCATCAAAGTCGCCGGCGCCGGGCATGAAGCGGCCCCCATAGAACTCGATGTGATATCCGCGCAGGAATTCGTTCTTGCGGTCAAACTTCCACCACGGAATGTACATGTGCATCCCGCCCACACCGTCGTGATTGTGCGGCGGAACTTTGGCTAGCTGGGGAAAGTACCCAGCGCCCGAACTCCCCACAGAGTCGGTCAGATAGCGCCCCACCACTCCCGACGAGTTCGCCAAGCCATCAGGAAAAAGTCTTGAGCGTGAGTTCAGCAACAGCCGTGCCGATTCGCAAGCGCTGGCTGCGACGACGAAGGCCCGGGCATTCACCCGTTTTTCAGTGCGTGTGGTTTTATCGATATAGGAAATCGCCTCTGCCTTTCCGTCCTTGCCCACCAGGATCTCGCGCGCCATCGCATCTGTGATCAAGGTCAGCCTGCCGGTATCCTGCGCCGGCGGAATCATTACCTGGCTGGAACTGAAGTTGGAGGCTGTTACACATCCGCGTCCGCACTGCGCACAATAATGGCAGGCCGCTCGGCCGTTGAGAGGTTTGGTGAGGATGGCCATGCGGGAAGGCACACAGAGAATACCGGCCTTGTCGCAGGCTTTCTTGACCAAAACTTCTGTACAACGCGGCGGGGGCGGCGGCATAAAAACGCCATCAGGCGCACTGGAAATATTCTCTTTGGTACCAAAAACTCCAATGTAGGATTCAGCTTTGCTGTAATACGGGGCGATTTCTTCGTAGGTAATAGGCCAGTCGTCGCCCATGCCATCGGTCGATCGCGACTTGAAATCCACCGGCGCGAAACGTAGTGCAATACGGCCCCAATGGTTGGTGCGGCCACCGACGATTCGGGAACGAAACCACCGAAAAGTTGAACCAGGAGCTGACACGTAGGGCTCGCCGTCGATATCCCACGCCCCATTCGGAGCCAGGAACTCACTATTGAGTTCACCGCGTAGCTTGCCGCCGACCCCGATACCGCGATGCTCGAGGTCGTAAGGCCAGAGATGTTCTTTGTAGTCTCGCGCCGGATCTAGAGGAGGCCCAGCCTCAAGCATCACGACACTCAGCCCGCCTTCGGTAAGTATCTTCGCAGCGGTGCCCCCGGCCGCACCGGACCCGATAATGCAAACGTCGTACGGTTTCGGTGAGCGAGTTATTTGGGCCATTTAGGTCTCCGCGCAAAAATGCAATTATAGACGCCGCTTTGCCATGCGCCCCAGGCTTGGTTTGAGATCGCGTTCGATTCTTTAGAACCGCAGCCGGTTGAGATAATCGAAACTGATCTTGATGCTCTCCAGGGGATTTTTAGGATTGTCATGTTCCACGAAGTAATGCTTGATTCCCGCTTTGTCCGACTGTGCAAAGATTTTTTTCCAGTCGATGATGCCACTGCCCACTTCGGTCATTTCAGGCAACGAATCGCCGAAATTCTGGCCGCCTGATGCTGACGCCTCCGGGATTTTTGTCAAGTCTTTAACGTGAACCAGGGGAAAACGTCCGGGATAACGATTGAAGTATTTCAACGGATCCTGCCGCCCAACCGTGATCCAGCAAAGATCCATTTCCATTTTGACCAGCTTCGGGTCGCACTGCTCCAATAGGGTGTCGTAAGGCAACTTCCCGTTGACTGGATCGAACTCGAACCAGTGATTGTGATACGCAAATTGGATTCCTGCCTTTTTGCTGGCAGCACCTGCACGATTGAAAGTCTCCGCCGCTCGCTTCCATCCATCGGGCTGTTTGCGAATCTCTTCGGGAATCCATGGGCAGACGATGTATTTGTGGCCGACAATCTTGGCTGCGTCGAGCACTCCCGGCCACTTATCCCCGAGAACCTTGTAGTCCACATGGGCCGAGGGCGCAACCAGCGAATGACGATCAAGAATCGTTTTCACTTCCTGCGGCGAGTGATCGAAATATCCGGCAAACTCGACCTCGCGGTAGCCGATTTCCGCGACCTTGGCCAATGTGCCTTCGAAGTCTTGTTTCATTTGGTTGCGCACGGTGTAAAGCTGCACGCCGATTTTTTCGATCTTGCGCTCTGCTGCCCAGCCCAAGCGTCGGCTCAGCAGCGTAGCAGCGCTTATAGTTCCCAGGAAATTTCGACGGTTCATCATCAGATTTCTCCCCGCTTCATCAATCCCACCGAGTGATCGCAAGCTCGAGCGGTAAGCGCCATGTAAGTGAGTGAAGGATTGACACACGAAGAGGAAACCATGGCGGAGCCATCGGTAATAAACAGGTTCTTGGCATCGTGCAATTGGTTGAACGGATTAAGCACGGAAGTCTTGGGATCTTGTCCCATACGAGCGGTGCCCATCTCGTGGATTGTCAGCCCGGGTGCATTGTCTTCAATAAACGGTTCGATCTCGTGCGCCCCGGCTGCCGAAAGCATCTCCGCCGCGGTAATCGCCATATCTTGCAAAATCGCTTTTTCATTTTCACGGAAAGCGCAGTGTATCTTAAGCACATGGACGCCCCAGGCATCTACCTTTTCCTTGTCAAGTTCAACAAAGTTAGCGTGGTTGGGGAGGCACTCGCCGAAGCCGTAAAAGCTAAACATCCAGGGACCAGGCTGGCGCAGCACACGCTTGAACTCGGGACCGAACCCAGCCATAGTGATTCCCCGGCTCCAATCCTGTCTCCCTCCGCCGCCTTGGAAACCGTAGCCACGAACGAACCCGGGGTACTTCTGTTTCACGTTTCGAAAACGCGGAATATAAATCCCGTTCGGCCGGTTGCCAAAGTCCACTCGATTCTCATTTCCCTCGATCCGGCCGGCGGCGCCCCCGCCCATGATGTGGTCCATGAGGTTGTGCCCCAGTTCACCGCTGGAATTACCCAGGCCGTTGGGAAACTCAGAAGTCGCAGAGTTGAGCAGGATGCGCGTTGATTCCAGCGTGGATGCGCAAAGAAACACTACGCGGCCATGGAACTCCAAAGCCTTGAGACTTTGACCATCAATGACCCGGACTCCACTCACTCTTCTGGCTTTGGAATCGAATATCAAGCTGTGTACCACGCTGTGCGGACGAACGGTGAGTTTACCGGTAGCGAGAGCAACTGGAAGGGTGGCATTCAGGCTGCTGAAATACGAGCGCGTGCTGCAGCCGCGGTGGCACGGTCCGCAGTAGTGACATGGTGCACGACCATTGTGGCGTTGGGTCAGCACTGCGGCGCGGCCGATCGTCATCAGCCGCTCCCCCGAGAAATGTTTTGCGATGGCGTCCTTCACCACCATCTCGGCACAATTCATCTCCATCGGCGGCAGAAATTTTCCATCCGGCAATTGCGGCAGTCCTTCGTTCTGGCCTGTGACGCCAACGAAATCCTCGACATAGTCGTACCAGGGAGCAATGTCTTTGCAGCGGATGGGCCAGTCCGCCGCGATACCTTCGCGCACATTGGCCTCAAAATCCAGATCGCTTAAGCGATACGATTGCCGTCCCCACATGATTGATCGACCGCCGACCTGGCGCCCGCGAATCCACATGAATGGCTTGTCCGGATCGGTGATATAGGGGTTCTCGGTATCATTCACAAAGAATTTCGAGGCCCACTCGTCGCATGCGTAACACTCGCGCTGGATGGGTTGCTGCGCAGCCGTTCCCTTGCGGTCGCCCAGACCACGAAAACGGACTTGCCAGGCCGGAACGTGTTCCACGAAGTCCGTATCCGGCTCGATCGGGCGTCCCGCCTCCAGAACCAGCGTATTGAGACCCTTCTCGGTGAGTTCCTTGGCGGCCCATCCGCCGGTGATCCCTGAACCTATGACGACCGCGTCGTATTTGACATCCGCCATCCCTAACTCCTTGAGGCCTCGGGTTCCAGTGGAGCGCAACCTTGATAACGGCTAAAGTGATTCCGTAACTTGAGTTCCTCGGTTTCCCCAATCTCAGAGGTGTAATAGCCGACCAGCGTGAGCCGTTTCACGCTGGCCAGGAACGGCCCTTCCATCGGTTCACGTGGCCGCCGCCTTCGCCGCGTTTCAAGCTTTTGCTCACGTACGCTTGTCGCTTCGTCATCCAGGATCGCCAGAATGTCCTTCTGCTGATCGCTGGTGCATTCGACGAAGTTTTTCCCGAATTGCTTGCGGGTGCGTACATCAACATCGTCCAACCCGCTGAGAAAATTTGATCTTTCTTTGTCCTCGCACCACTCGGCGAGAATCGCATCCATAAACTCGTTTACCCGCGCTGCTTTCGCGCCGGGCGTGTCGGTTTGCGGAAGAATTAAGTCGGCGATTGCGGTAACAGTTGCGTTCTGGTGGGGATTAAAAGTCTTCAGCGCTGCTGTGGCCGGCAACTCTTCATGCACCTGCCGGAACAGAGCGAACATATCCCGGGACAATATCGGCAGTGCTGCCGCACCAGCCAGGAGTTTGAGTGCCTCACGTCGTTCCATTCGCGACCCTCCCAGATGTGTAAGGGCGGAGATTAAACCTCGCAGCTTTGGGCAGTCAATCGTAATATAAAAAATCGATTTTGGCGCTGCGCACGCCAAAACAGCCGAATGGACCGCGGTTACGCGGTTCCCGCGCGCAACACCATCTCACGCGCAGCGCGCAGACTGGCGACTGTATCGGCTGTGGGAATGAATTCCATGGCGACGTAGTGGCTGTATTTCAGTTCAACCAATTTACGATAAATGTTCGCGTAGTTAATCTCCCCTGTACCTGGCTCGTGACGACCTGGTACGTCGGCAATGTGGATGAGCCCCACATCTCCAATATTCTTCTCCAGTTTTTCAATCAAGTTTCCTTCAGAAATCTGCTCATGATAGAAATCATAGAGAAATTTCACGCGAGGGTGAGCCACCTGGCGAACAATCTCGAATCCCTCCGCGACTGAGGTCAGGTAATACTTGGGATTTTCTTCCTGATCGATATTCTCCAGCAGAAGCGTCACATTCTGCTTGGCCGCAAGATCGGCTCCCCGCTTCAGAGTCTCTACACAACTTTGGTGCTGCGCCTCCTGGGACAGTCCTTCCACTCTGTTCCCGGAGAGAACAATAATCGCCGGACACTCTAGCTTCTCAGCTACAGGAAGCAATCGTGTTATGTCGGAGAGAAATGCCTCGCGCGCGCCCGGATTGGCAACGCCATTCTTGGTTGCAGCCACGGTATCGAAGGTGATGTTCAGTGCTCTCTTCCTTGTGTCGGCTTTACGAAAATCTTCCACTGACCAGTTCTTGTATTCGTCTACCAGTTCCACCGCGTGATAGCCCGCCTCGGCAACTTTCTCCAATCGCTCCTCAAAGGGCAAGTGCTCATATACGGTCCACAGCATTACGGATAGTTTGAATGGCAAAACCGGACTTGCATCGCTGGCCTGTGAAGATAACCCGGAACTTAAAGGCAATACCGCGGTACTCAACGCGGCGCCGGTTAAGCTTTTAGCAAAGTCGCGCCGATTCATGATTCGAATCTCCGCACTGAATCGCTTTTCTTACGCACTTCAATTCATGAGCTCTCGAGCGTGCAGCATCAGGTTGTAATCCCGAGAATTTCATTTCGAACATTCTTGAGCACGTAAAGCGCCCGCTGCACACCAACTTCACCGGGCAGGATGGGGTCTTCATTTTCAATACTGAGAATCCCTTGATAACCAACTTCCATGTAAGTGCGGACAATATCTTTCCACGTGCTCGCACTGTGCCCATAACCAACCGCACGAAACGTTTCCGATGCCTGCGCTAAACCTTTGGTGTCGAAGGCAAAATTCAGCACGCCGTACTTTGCCACGTTGTCCTTGAACATGACGGTATCCTTCATATGGGCATGGAATAGTGCGCCCTGTTTCGCCAGCATGCGAATCACCTCGAGGGGATCACAACCCTGCCAGAACAAATGGCTGAGGTCGCAATTGGCGCCAATCGCCTCGCCCACAGCCTCGCGTAGCTTCAAAAGGGTCATCGGATTGTAGACGACAAACCCGGGATGCATTTCGAGAGCAAGCTTGTGTACACCGTGGTTCCGAGCAAACTTCGCGGCCTGTTTCCAGTACGGAATCACTTTCTCTTTCCATTGCCAATCCAGAATCTGCGCGTATTCGGGCGGCCAACGATAAGTAGCCCAGTTCGGCATCGTCTCATTGGGAGCACCTCCCGGACATCCCGAGAATCCGACAATTACCCCAACCCCTAAGCGCTCTGCCAGCAGCACTGTGTTGCGGAAAATCGCAGCGTCGCGCTCCGCCCTTTTGGGATCGGGGTGTATCGGATTGCCGTGACAACTCAGCGTCGCCACCAGGATGTTGCGATCGTCAAACTTCTTCTTCCACGCTTGCAGCTTGGCAGGACTGCTCAGTAATTCCGTAACTTGACAATGCTTATCTCCCGGATAACAACCGGTGCCAATCTCCACTGCTTCAATTCCCCAGCCGGAAATCTTGTCGATCATCTGATCCAGCGAGAGGTCGGGAAATACCGCATCGAACACGCCAATTGGGATTTTTCGCGCGGGGCCTGCGGGCAAGTCCGCGTCACTACTCGAAGACGTTTGGTTCACCAGGGCAGAGGCGATGTTCGGCGTTGCCGCCGCGGCCGCTACCAGGCTCGTGGCGGTGAGAAACTTTCGGCGTCCGGGAGACTTAGGACCGGCATGAATGAGATTTGGAGTGCTCTCCATAATTTCCTCGCAGCTCAGGTTTCCGCACGCAGGGCGAGCGGATGATAGCGTTCCTTCTGCGCCCGCAATCTTCCGTTGCGCAAGCAGAGGACATGAATGCGGGGTAGCTTATACGAGTGCACCCTAATCAGCAAAGGAGATCACCAAAAGGTAGCTTTAACCTTATTAGATGAGAACTATTAAGGCATGCTGCGCAAGATTTCCTTCGCCGCCCTTCGCCCGCTGGCGATCGCCCCGTGCACCGTTCCGTTGTGCCCGGAAAGGTCAGTGGCCTCGCCAGCGAAAAACAACGTATCCTCCACTGGAGTGGCTAGTTCTCGCTGGGCGCCGTCACCTCCAACCTTTACATAACTGTAAGCTCCCCGCGCGAACGGGTCGGTTTGCCAATCGTGCGTGTAGGCCGCTCCTAGCAGACCTTCAAGCTCCTGCCGATCAACCTTTAATAATCTGCCGAGAGTATCCAAGGCTTTGTCAATAATGAAGTCTTCGCCTTTGCCAGAGATAGCTTCGGTACATTTGAACGGCGCCCAGCCGGTAATGATGGGCAGCTTCTCCGGCATTGTGGTCCACCAGGTGGGAAATGGATTTTCATCCGACAAGAGGAAACCCATTTTCGCCAGCGTCTTAGATTCGGGACTATGCTTTGGCCGCAAGTTCTCCCAAAAGCGCTCCCGAAAACGCAGTGTCACGCGAATGACCTTGCCCATGGCGAGTTTGCCGAGCGCTTCTTGCTTCTTCGGCGGCAGTTCTGGAACGAAACGCACTGCCCCGACTTCTTCCTGTCCCCGCTCAAGCAAACTAGCTTGCAACACCGAGAGCGGTAGGGTTACCAGCAAGCACGAACCGTTGAAAGTGAGTGTCCCTTTGACGCTGCGCGCCTTGACCTCCACCTGACGGCCAGTCCAACGGATACTCTCAGCAACCGTATTGAGCTCGATCGCCACACTGGCGCTTGCCAGTTGTCGCTGAAAAATGTCGGTCAACAATTGATAGCCCTGCGGAATGCGGAAGGCTCGGTCACCTTCAATCTTCTCGTCGGCGCGCAGCCCCTTCACCAGCCAATGAACACTAACCAGGCCAGGATCTGCCGCATGAAATCCGGTCACGTATTTCCTGGCCCACTCTACTGACTCCCTTTGCTTCGGGTCAGTCTTCCAGCTTGGATAGCGCCGCTCGATGAATTCCAGAAAAGATTCATCCGGCGAGCGGTCATTTAACTTTTCCAACAGACTGCCCCCCTCAGAAAAGAAATCGCAGGTACACAATTCTCCATTGCGAACGCAAAAGTTCTCGCCCTTCACTTCCCTCGCTACCGTTTTGTGCTTTTTCAGCAGGTCCCAAATTTCGGGCGGGCGGCCGTGGATGAACTCTGCGCCCAATTCCACCGGCACATCGCATACGGCATCATAGCGAGTGAAAATGCGGCCGCCCAGGCGCTCGCGTGCTTCTAAAATCAAAACTTTCCGGCCGGCGCGAGAGAGTTCCGTCGCTGCCGAAAGCCCAGCCGCACCTGCTCCCAGGATAATTACATTTGCGTCAAAGGACATGAAATGAGGTAGCTGCTTAAACAGCTTCAGCAGGGTAGATGCGAGTTGCTGAGGTCACGCTGCTCAATTTATGAAAGGAAGATCCGACTTAAAGACTGCCGTGGTCCATTTTGGATGGCTTAGACGGCGAAGCGCATGGCGCGTATCCTTACTCGTATCGCAGACCTTGGATGGGATCGAGTTGTGATGCCTTCCGAGCAGGATAGTAGCCAAAAAGAATTCCCACTCCGGCGGAGAAAACGGCACCAATCAAGAAAATTCCCGGGGTCAGTAGAGTGGGAAATTGGAATAGCCTTTCAACCCCTACCGAAGAAATTATGCCGAATAGAATGCCTAGAATTCCGCCCAGCAGGCTGAGCGCAATCGCTTCGCTAAGAAATTGAATTTGCACATCCCATTCCGTCGCTCCCACCGCCAGCCGCACACCGATCTCGCGCGTACGCTGCGTAACCGACACCAGCATGATATTCATAATTCCTATACCGCCGACGAGCAACGAAAGCGACGCTACGCTCGCCATCAGCACGGTCATAATCCGGCTGGTCGCAAGTTGCGCCTGAATCACATCTTCCGGCCGGCGAACGTTGAAATCGTCGTCTTCGGCGGCATTCAGATGGTGACGTTCACGTAGAAGACTTGTGATCTGCCGTGTTGCCCCAGGCATCGCCTCGCGAGAAACCGCCGAGCAGAAAATATCGTCCAGCCAAAACGTGCCGGTAATTCTCTTTTGCACGGTGGTGTACGGCATCACCACAAAGTCATCCTGGTCGCGTCCGGTCGCTGAAAATCCTTTGGTCTGCATGACTCCAACCACGGTGCACGGCAAACTCTGCAAACGAATTGTCTTTCCTATCGGATCTTCGTCCCCGAAAAGATTCTCCACCACGCTATGTCCTAGAACACAAACCATCGCGGCGTTATCCACGTCAGCGCTCGTGAAAAACGATCCATGCGCCAGCGTCCACCGGCGAACTTGCAAAAACTCCGGAGTGACTCCCCGATAGGACGTCGCCCAATTCTCGCCTCCATAGACGACCTGTATCTGTCCGTCGACGTTTGGCACTGCAAGCTTTATCGTCGGAACCTGTTCCAGGATGGCATAAGCATCAGCCAGCACCAGCGACCTGGTGCCACGAGATCCCAGCCGCATGCCATTGTGAGTGCGGCTCCCCGCCTCGATCCAAACGAAGTTGTCTCCCAGGCTCTGTAATTGGTCCTCGATGCTGCTGGTCCCCGCGTTGCCAATAGCCACCACGCAGATGAATGCGCCCACGCCCACCGATATGCCAAGTATGGTGAGCACACTGCGGATCCAATGCCGCGTCAACGTTATGAAGGCTTCGCGAATGACAGTCTTGAAACTCATCAGAGCAATCTCATAACTTCAAATTCCCGCTCACCGCCGTTCAGGCTGGTAAAGGTTCGATCCGAATGGGCAATGTCACAGCTCGCACCCCGATCGCGTCGAAGACGGCGTTGCCAATCGCCGGGGCCAATCCGATCATCGGGCATTCTCCCGCCCCCGCCGAAGGAAGATCCTTCCGGTCGAGCAAGACCGTCTCCAGCACCGGCACATCGCTGAATCGTGGGACCCGATAATCCGAGAAACGTCCGTTCAAAATGCGCCCGTTTTCGAATTCAATGGCTTCCCATAGTGCGCCGCCCAGTCCCATGACATTCGCGCCTTCAATCTGATTGCGCAGATTGTCGGGATTAACAATGGCGCCACATTCAAAGGCAGTGACCACTCGAACGACTTTCACCTCGCGGGAACTCCGATCAACCGCCACCTCGACGCAGGTCGCAACATTTCCACCCTTCTCGAATCCACCGCCCATTCCGAAGCCCTGGCCGGCAGCGGTTTTCTTTCGTCCCCATCCGAACTTCTTGGCGGCGGCCTCGAACACCCCTCGCAGCCGTTCGTTCTTCAGATTCTTCAGGCGAAATTCAAGCGGATCAATGTTCACCAGATGAGCGAGCTCGTCCATGTGTGATTCGCGGGCAAAGTGATTCGCGGTGGCTGCCAACGCGCGATACGACCCTTGCCGAAGGGGAGAGCGCGTCTCGTGAAACTGAATTCGCTGGTTGGGAATATCGTAGAAAGTACGGATTCCCGCCGCGCCGGAATTATAGTTGTGAAATTCCCAAGCCAGAATCGTGCCATCTTTTCGCAGTCCGCTGCGGACATCAATAACCCCCGCGGGACGAAAATAGGCCCAGGAGAATTCTTCTTCCCGCGTCCACACCAGCTTAACCGGCCGCTTGGCCGCGCGCGCCAGTCGCGCCGCCTCGATCGCGGTTTCGCCCGTGTGTTTTCCTCCATAAGCTGACCCTGTATCCGGCATCAGGACACGAACGCGATCCTCAGGAATGCGAAAGGCTTCCGCGAGTTCACTGCGCACGCCGAAAGGCCGCTGCGTGCCTGTCCAGACGGTCAGATTATCGCCCGACCACTGCGCCAGCGCCGCGCGTGGTTCCAGGGGCGCGTGCGCAATGTAGCTGACGTTGTAAGTCTGCTGCAAACGGTGATCGGCGGAAGCTGTCGCTTTCTCGACCGATCCGATTTCATATTCAGCCCGATCCTCTCCTCCGGCCGGATTCTTCTTCAGATATTCAAAGAGTTCCTTGTTCGAAGGCTGCGGCTCGGACTTCCACTCGGCGTGCAGTGCGGCTATCGCGCGACTGGCGATTTCTACGGTGGGCGCTGTGACTCCTACAAAATTGCCGTCACGCACAATCGCAACATCACGCATTTTCTCCGCGTCGTGGGTGTCAAGTGAGACCAGCGTCGCTCCGAAAGCCGGCGGCCGCAAAATCTTGCCGTGCAGCATGTCGGGTAATTTCTGATCGGAAGGATAACGATGCTTTCCGGTGACGAAGTCCAGCCCATCCACTTTGCGCAATGACTGGCCTTCGACCGCCCACTGCGTCGCGGGTATCAGCGGATCCTCTGCCGGAATGGCCTGGGTGAACTGTTGCCCTTTTAACAGGGCTGCGTATTCAACCGCGCGCTTGCTTTGTGTGTCTGTGACCTTGCCGTTCGCAGCGACCAGTCTTCGCCGATCAACCTGCCATTGCGCAGCCGCCAACCCAATTAGCAGATCGCGCGCAGCCGCAGCAACTTTCCGCAATTGCAGATTCATGGTTGGCGTGGTGCGACTGCCAAACGTGCCCATATCGTACGGAGTCAGCTTCGTGTCGCCCATCACCATATGAATCTTGTCGACGGGAACGCGCAACTCTTCCGCGACCGCCTGGCTAAGCGACGTTCGAATATTCTGGCCCACTTCGACCTTGCCCGTGTACACGGTTACCTCACCGTTTTCTCCGAGGTGCAGCCAAGCTCCAATCTCATTGGGGAGTGATTCCCCCTGCGGCCGTTTCCTGGTGCCAGACTCCTGCAAACCGCGCCCATCCTTCAGCACGCAGAAAACTAGTACCCCGGCGCCAAGGAACTTGAAAAATTCCCTCCGATCAACTTCGAAATAGTAGGCAGGCGGCGCATTGAGTTCGTAGCGCTCGGGCTCCAGTCGCCAATTCGGATTGTTGCTCATTGGCTGGCCTCCTTCATTGCTTTCGCCGCCTTCTGTATCGCAGCCACAATTCGCGGATAAGTTCCACAGCGGCAGATATTACCTTCCATAAAATGCGCGATCTCACTCTCAGACGGATTGGGATGCGTCTTCAAAAGCGCCACCGAACTCATGATCATTCCCGAGGTGCAGTAGGCGCACTGCATGGCGTCTTCATCAAGGAATGCCTGTTGCAACGGATGCAGACGTCCATCCTGCACAAGACCTTCAATGGTTGTGATCCGTCTGTTCCCCACGCTGCCAACCTGCGTGATGCACGACCGGCGCGGGTTTCCGTCGATCAGCACAGTGCAGGCTCCGCACTGGCCCTCGCCACAACCGTATTTGCTTCCGGTCAGATCGAGATGGTCGCGCAATACGCTGAGCAAGCTGACATCCGCATCGGCGTCCACGTCGTAGACACTTCCATTCACATTTAAGGGGATCTTAGCCATGCGGAAACACCGGATCAGACGTCTGCTAGGACAACTAAAAATGATACACCACAGCGAATTCTGGTTCGAGCGCACCTCCGTGAAAGCCGCTTGCGTTCAGGGAGGGTGACCGCAAATCCTGCACTTGAGCTACAGTATTGGCCGGCGAATAGAAGCCAAAGCCGCCTTCCCTTCGCACCCGCTGGCTCGCCATGAAGACGTCCGCTCTCAAAATCGTCGGCATAGGCGAGGTTCTCTGGGATTTGTTGCCTGGCGGCAAGCAACTCGGCGGCGCTCCCGCCAACTTCGCGTACATGTCAAACTTGCTGGGAGATCATGGAATCGTCGCCAGCCGCGTTGGCAGCGATCCGCTCGGCCGAGAAATGGCAGCGACAATGCAGCTGTTGGGGCTCACCACCTCTTACCTGCAGACTGACGAAACCCATTCCACCGGCACCGTCGGAGTCAAAGTTGACCCAACCGGACAGCCCGAGTTCACCATTACGCCCTCAGTAGCATGGGACTTTCTCGACTGGACTCCCCTGTGGGAAGACCTGGCGGGCCAGGCCGATGTCGTCTGCTTCGGAACTCTGGCCCAGCGATCTCCAAGTTCCCGCGCCACCATTCGCCGGTTTTTACAGGCGGTGCGAACTGACACTCTGCGCGTCTTCGATGTAAATCTTCGTCAGACTTTCTTCTCCGCAGAGGTGCTCAGCGAATCATTGAAGTATTCCGATGTGGTGAAGCTCAATGACCTGGAACTGCCGCTGGTGTGCAATCTTCTCTCTTTGGAGTTCGGCGAGCAGCAAAGTTCCGCCCGGCGGCTGCTCCAGAAGTATGGATTGAAGCTGGTCTGCGTCACCCGAGGAGCGCATGGCAGTTTGCTGGTAAGTCCATCGAGCGCCGCGGCCCACCCTGGATTCCGAGTGAATGTGGTTGACACCGTCGGCGCTGGAGACGCTTTCACCGCGTGCCTGGCGCATCATTACCTTCGCGGCGCTTCTCTCAAAACCATTAACGAAGCCGGCAATCGATTTGCTGCAGGGGTAGCTAGCCGTCCGGGCGCCACGCCTTCTCTGGACGGTCGCGAATTAAAGGAGGCGCTCAGAATGTTTGACGTGGAATGACACGCCACGCCAACTACACGCCTCAATGACCGTGTGTGATTTCCAAAGCGCTGCGAGCAATGCTACACGACACCTGCTGCGACTCTATCTATTGAAACGGAATTGATTCACTTCGTTCCAAGAATTGCTTCATCTCCTTTGGGATTGAAACGTCTTCGACTGTGGGTGTAGTCTTGCTTGGTGTGGACGCTTGCAACATCAGTTGGAGTCGTCCGAGTGTTGCTCTGCGTAATGGCAGCGCCAGCGTTAGCATGTCTATTGCCTGGACGCGCCCTCACGCCGCAAGAGCACGCCTGCTGCAAACGCATGGCTCGGCAGTGTGGGTCGATGAGGATGTCGTCCTCTCATTCGTGCTGCCAAATTGAGGTCCGGGCACAGACCTCGCTGGTGAAGACGTCGGCGCCATCAGTGAATCCCCAGCTCCACGCAATTGCCAGTTACCAAGCCGCGTCCGAATCGCCGAATGCCTACAATGCAGATCCTCTGAATCCCATCCACCCGCCGCCGCGATCCTCGCCCAGCTCAACCATCCTGAGAATCTAAGCCCGTTCTCTATACGGAAGCGGCAGTCGTGTGTTTACCGACATAACAGGAGAGAACTATGCGCACTCATGTGCTTTTATTCGCCTTATTGCTGGGGACCGGCGCGGAAGCATTCGCTTCCGGTCATGGCCCCGTTTTCGGCTTTGCCACACCGGTGAATTCGCAGGGGGAGTGGAGTTTCGACGCCGGAATGTTCGGGCGGAATGCTACGTTCGGCTCGCAGCTCACGGCGCGGACGATGGCGAGTTACGGCTTCACGCCCCACCTTCAGTTTTCATTGATCGCCCCCGCACTCGCGCAGCAAGGATCGTTGCCGATGACCATGATGTCGGGCGGAGGCGAGTTCCAAACCAATTTGGCGTGGCGTTTTCATCATCAGCCGAATGCGATTGGAAGCCGCTTCGAAAGCACGGCTTCGGTCGGTCTGGTGGTGCCGGGCCCCAGGACAATTTCGGAATGTTTCGCGGCATGCGTTTGGCGCCGGGCGTAAGCAGTTGGATTGCTACAGGCGTCGCCTCGCGCAGTCATTACCTGTGGATCGGAGGTGGGCTTATGCGATTCGCGGAATCGCAGGGAGATCGCCGCCCGAACGTGTACTCAACCAGCTTCGTCTATGGGTACCGGCCACATGCCTGGCGCAACGATCGGCCGTGGGATTGGCGTTTGTTCGCCGAGTTTAGCGGCGAGTACGTAGGGCTGATGGAGCGGGCAGGAGCGTTGATGCCCGGCTCCGACGCCAGTCAGATTTTCGGCGGGCCGACGGTGCTGGGCATTTACAAATACTTTGCAATCTCCGGTGGCGCGCAGTTTCCGATTTATCGAGATATGGGGCGGCTGTATCCGCGTGAACGCGTGCGGTTCGCCATTAACGTCAGTTATTTCCTTTTCTCACATTCGCATTGAGGTGAATTTATGAAAAGAATTTTGATTTGCGCATTCATTACTTTGACCTTGGCAGTTTCGGCACAGGCGGAACTGCGCCGGGTCGAAATGAAAGTCTTTGGCATGGATTGAGGAGTCTGCGCCCACGCCGTGCGCGTGGCGCTGAAGAATATCAGCGGTACAGATACCGTTGATGTAAGCCTGAGCAAAGGCGAAGCCGTCGTGACTCTCAAACCGGCTAATGCGGTAAAGTACGAACAACTGTTGCGTGCAATCGAAAAGAATGGGTTTGTGGTGAAAGGCTCGAAGGTCGTTGCCGACGGCAGCGTAAGCGCGAGTGACGGCGTGACTAACCTTGGCGTCAGCAGCAGCAACGAGCGGCTGAAGCTTGAACCCGCGGACGCGAATGTTTCCGCGGCAACCGGACTGTCAGGGAAACTGTCGAAGTGATCGGCACCATCCCGGAAGTTCCCAAAGGAAAAACTCCGGAAGTATTAAGGTATGACTCCATCGTGGAAAAGTGAACTATGCCCGTGACAGCGGCGCCCAATCGCCAGAACTTCTGGTTGCAATATCTTTCCCTTTTTTCATCGCTGGGCACGCTGTTGTGCTGTGCTCTGCCGTCATTGCTGGTGTTGTTTGGGCTGGGCGCCACTGTGGGCTCGCTGCTAACGGCGGTGCCGTGGCTGGTCAGCCTTTCGCATCACAAGAATTGGGTGTTTACGGTTGCCGGTGTACTGATTGGCGCTAATGTTCTGTATGTGCATGTAGTCGCGCCACGCTTGAGAGTGAGCACCCTTACCTGCGAGCAGCGCGATGATTCCTGCACCAGAGCCGCCCCATTTCAGCATTGTCGTTCTATGGATTTCGGTCGCGATTTACGCTATCGGGTTTTTCGTGGCCTATGTGCTGGGGCCGACTCTTACGTGGCTCGACAGATCGGGTTAGGACCTCGGGCTGCTAGCCGTTCTGGTGCTTTGCATTGATTTCCATCGTGCATCACCGAAAAGATTCCCTCTTGACTTCGACGCCTCAAACAAGCCATGCTACAAGAAGTGTCACGAATCGTGACGTTAGCTACTAGCTAACTCCTTTGTTCTCTAGATTTGCGCGGGGTCGCTCGGTAAAGTGATGATTCCAGTATATCGAGGTTAAAAAAAATGGGGTCGTCGAGTCGGAGAGTTCCATTTTGGGAAATTCGGGCCTCGAGACCCACCGAGAAGTGGAGCGACCTTGGAAGAGATGTGGAAGGGGAGAGTTGTTAACTTTCCAGCTTGAAAATCCTCTCCATCAAGAGCCATTTCTCTCCTAGCTTCGCCTCCGGCAGCGGTTGCTTAACTTTCACATGAGTTCTTCCCATTCCTGAACCTTGGGATTTTTCTGGTCGGCGCGCGCTTTTGCTTCGAAAGAGAAGTAGTCATTCACTTCCAGAATCATGAGCATTCGCGCTCCCATCAGGTAAATTTCCGCGTCCTCGACGCCGGATTCTTTTAAGCTGGCCGTGATCTCAGGCCAGATCTTCTGGTGGTATCTCTTGTACTCGGCGATCAATTGCGGGTCGTCTTTTAGGTCCTGGGTAAGGCAGTAGCGCTGGTTCATTCGGCTTCACTCGAAACAATATCTAACACGCGACTGCCGCCGCTCCGTAGCCTCGCGGCGCAAAATAAAAACGTAAGCATGACAAATCAGGGGAACCACGAACGCTTTCTGGATATTCGTGGCATCATTGGTTGCGTCCTCTTTTTGAAGAATTCTCTAGAGTTCGCTGGCCACCGCGTTCCAGAAAATGGGTATCACCAGCCTCTCTCAGTTGGGCTGCTGCAATTTCCGGCGTGATGTCGCGCTGGGGTGTAGCTAACATTTCATATCCCACCATAAACTTGGGGATTGTCGCCGAGCGAAGTAGTGGCGGAAAGTAGTGAGCGTGAAAATGCCACTCGGGATATGAGTCTCGGTCCGTGGGGCGCTGATGAAATCCCATGGAATAGGGGAAGGACGCCTGGAAGAGATTGTCATAGCGGATGGTCAGACGCTGCATGATGTCGGCTAGTTGGAGCGTCTCGCCTTGATCTAATTGTGCGATGCTGGCGACATGCCGCCGGCTCAACACCAGAGTTTCGAAAGGCCACACCGCCCAGTAGGGCACCAGGGCGACGAATCCCGGATTCATGTAGACGATACGGTCGAGGTGTTCCGTCTCAAGGTTCAGATATCGGCAAAGTAAGCATGTGCCATGACGTGCCAGGTAGTCGCGCTGCGCGAGTTGCTCGCGCTCCGGAAGATTGGGCATTTCGGCATTGGCCCAAATCTGGCAATGGGGATGCGGATTGCTCGCTCCCATCACTGCGCCCCGGTTTTCGAAGATCTGAACATGACGAATCCACGGGATCGAACCGAGTTCGCGGTACTGCTTTGCCCAGACGTCAACCACCCGACGGACTTCTTCCAGCTTCATTCGCGGGATGGTCAAATCATGTCGCGGCGAGAAGCAAAGCACGCGACAGATTCCGCGCTCGGTGCGGGCAACAATCAGGCCGTCTTCATCCCTTTCATTGTGTGGTGCATCGGGCAATAGCGCGGGGAAGTCATTATCGAACACGAATGTACTGCTGTACGCCGGATTGCGATTTCCGTTGGCGCGTGAGTTCCCCGGACACAGATAGCATTTTGGATCGTAGGCAGACTGCTTTTCGAGCGAAGGCTTTTCCACCTGACCTTGCCACGGACGCTTCGCGCGATGCGGAGAGACAAGAACCCACTCCCGGGTCAAGGGATTGAACCGGCGGTGCGGAGTTTCCTCGAGCTTCTCTGGGCTCATGTGGTCTCTTTGAATTCCATCTCCGGTGTAACTAGGCCAGCGCCGTCGGCAGCCGAGCAGACATAGATCTGCGGCTTCAGTCCGGTACCGTTCTCGTAGGCTTTGGCAACCTGTCGCCGAAATTTCTCCGCGTGCTGCTTGTCCACCAGGTTGATAGTGCAGCCGCCAAAGCCACCTCCGGTCATGCGCGCGCCGTAAGCGCCTCTTTGCCCGCTGGCGAGTTGGACCATCAAATCGAGCTCGGGACAGCTTACTTCGTAAACATCGCGCAGGCTGTGATGCGATTGGGCCATCCGCTTGCCAAATTCTTCGAGGTCTCCGGCGCGAAGTGCTGCTGCGGCCTCGAGGGTACGTGCATTCTCGGAAACAACGTGCTGCGCTCTGCGCCAAATGGTTTCCGGAAGCAGCGCGCGATGACGCTCAAGCTGTTCCGGGTTAAGGTCGCGAAGGGCGCGGATGCCGGGCACAGCCTCAGAAAGGCGGCGCACCGCTTCCTCACATTCCGCCCGTCTCCGGTTGTATTCGCTGGAGGCCAATTCATGTTTCACCATCGTGTTGCAGATCACCAGGCAGACGAAGTCCGGAATCGAAAGCAGTTCGTAGTCAAGCGATCGGCAATCCAGAATCAAGGCGTGACCGGCCCGACCATGAAGCGAAACAAACTGGTCCATGACACCGCAGCGCGCGCCGACGAATTCATTCTCTGCTTCCTGGCAAAGCCTGGCTACTTGCACCCGGTCAATGGAGCAACCCGAAACGCTGAGGAGGGCATAAGCGGTGGCAACTTCAATGGCCGCAGAGGAACTCAGGCCGGCGCCTATCGGAACCTCGCCGTGGATCAGCAGGTTCGTGCCCTGAAGGTGGAAGCCGGCTCGCTGGAGATGCACGGCAACTCCCACCGGATAATCGCTCCAGGTTTGAGACCGACTTATGCTATCGCTGCTTAATTCAATTTCGCAGGTTTCGTGAAAATCCTCGGAGTGAACTACCAAGCGGTGATCCGGTCTGCGATTAGCGGCGACCAGGCAATGGAAGTCGATTGCCGCGGGGAGTACGAAGCCCTCATTGTAGTCGGTATGCTCGCCAATCAGGTTGACCCTGCCCGGGGCACGGTAAAAACGTGCGTCGGCTCCAAAGCGCACGCGGAATCGTTCACCTAGGCTGAGCGGTCTGTCCATTCTGTTCCGGGCCGGCCTATTTGTACTGGATCGAAGGGGGAGGCGCAACCTCTTGACGCTATTTCTTGAGTGACAATTCGGAAGAGCGAGCGGCATGCTCGCGTTTTGCGCTGCGCATACCGCGTTTGCCGAGCAGAAACATCCCGAGCCCGAATACCAGCAGCACTGTGCCCCACTGCAAATTAATGTTGATGCCGAGTGACTGCCGGTATCGCGAGGGATCTCCGAGTAGACCGTATGCGGCCAGAATGCACCCCAGCACGGAGAATAAGATTCCGATCGGAAGGCGAATGTCCATGCAGGCTGCTCCTACCAGAAGATGAAATTCAACAAAGCTGTGCCCACAAGCACAATGAGCGCGAGCGAAGCGGGCTTCAAATACCAGGCCATAGACTCCTCTTTGGGTCGCGGTGTCAGAGAGTAGACCAAACCGACGAGCTTGCTTTCCTCTGGAGCTTTGGTCAAGAGACTGACGAAGATGGTGACGAGGAAACAAGTTGTCCAGGCAAAAATCGCAGTCCAGAAATTTTGTGCCATCTCGCTGGGGTAAGTGTGCAGCACGGCCATCCAACCGCCCTTGATGCCTGGGACCGCTCCCGCGGGGAGAGTGAGAGAGTGGTGCACAGCTGCCGCGGTGGTTCCGGCGAGCAGCCCGGAAAAGGCCGCGTGACCCGTGGTTCGCTTCCAGAACATGCCGAGTAGAAAGGTCGCAAACAGCGGAGCGTTCACGAAGGCAAAAACGAGTTGCAACATGTCCATGATGTTATTAAAGCGGTTCGCCATGTACGCCGCGGCCACAGAAAAGGCGATGCCGAAGACTGTCGCGGCGCGACCCATCCAGAGATAATGCTGATCAGTTGCATTTGGCCGGATATAAGACTGGTAGATGTCGTAAGTCCAGACAGTGTTGAATGCGGTGACATTTCCTGCCATACCCGACATGAAACTTGCCAGAAGTGCGGTGATGCCAAGTCCCAGCATGCCGGACGGGAAATAGTGAAGCAGCATACTGGGGATCGCCAGGTCATAGTCGAGTTGAGCGACTCCGTTTTTATCAATTACCGGGGCGCCCGTGGTCGCGTCCATCTTGTAGGGGATGAGCCCATGAGCGGGGGACACTGCGGCGGCGGCGGAGGTCTTTGTCGCCGACGGACTGGGGAGCGCCACGGCGATGATGCCGGGCAAAATCACAAGGAAGGGAAAAAGCATTTTTGGAAACGCGCCAATCAGCGGCGTCCTGCGAGCGGCGCTCATGGAGTTGGCCGCCATGGCGCGCTGCACGACCAGGAAGTCCGTACACCAATAGCCGAACGACAAAACGAATCCGAGTCCCATCACCAGGCCAAACCATTCCACGCCTAGCCGATTGGTCGCCGGACTTCCCATACCTGACCACGAATGCGTAAAGCTCGGGTCCAGTCGTGCCTTCAGTCCAGCCCAGCCGGCGATATTCCTCAGGCCCAGCCAACTCAGCGGCAAGAAACCCGCAACGATCAGGAAAAATTGCAATACTTCGTTGTAAATCGCACTGGTGAGCCCACCGAGCAGGATGTACACGAGCACGACTACCGCTGAAGTGAGAATGCCGATGTGGAAAAGCCATTGTGGACCCACTCCAACGTTGTGAAAGGGCTGGTCGAAGACATGCAGCGTCTGGATAAGCTTGGCCATGGCATACATCGAAATGCCAGAAGAGAAAACCGTCATGATGGCGAAAGAGATGGCGTTGAGTCCGCGGGTTTTTTCGTCGAAACGCAGCCGCAAATATTCCGGCACGGACCGCGCCCGCGATCCGTAGTAAAACGGCATCATAAAGATGCCGACGAACACCATGGCTGGAATGGCCCCAATCCAGTAGAAGTGGCTGGTGGCGATTCCGTACTTGGCGCCGGATGCGCCCATGCCAATTACTTCCTGCGCACCGAGATTGGCAGAAAGAAAAGCCAGCCCGCAGACCCACGCCGGGATGGCGCGTCCGGCGAGGAAAAAGTCGGTGCTTGTTTTCATCCGCCCTCGCAGGGCTACGCCGATGCCCAGGACGAAAACGAAATAAAGAAACAGAATGAGCCAGTCGATGCCTGTCATCTTGGGCCTGTCATCTTGGCAGAGAGCCTTTTTCTCTCTTTGTCAGGAGCGGGAAGCGCCTCGGGGTAGGCGCACGCGACTGCGAAAGAGCGAAGCGATGACCGCTACGCCGCCGTGAGGTTACATGAGCGAGCGGCGCTGCTGCAAGATGATTGTGATCATGTGTCGTTAGCACATGATATGTCCGGTTGTGATAGCACGTGATCTGTCCGCTTTTCTGGCGGTGAGGGTAAGAGAACATGGCAGGCATGTTCTCTTACCCGAAGGCCGCGATGGAGCGGGCGATGAAAGTACAGGAAGTGATTTTGCGGGCTATGGCGAGGAAGATCACGTGGTGGCAAGCA
>QIAP01000200.1 GCA_003225075.1 Acidobacteriota bacterium
ATAGTGATAATTCGTGCAGGAAGCCTGAGCGGAACCGCTACCATCTCTGCGAACGGTGCAGCAGCGTACAACGGCACACTCAACGATGCCGGCGGTGGCGGTGGCGCTGGAGGAAGCATCATCGTCACCTCACAGGCAGGCGGGACGGCCGGATTAACGGTGGCAGCCCACGGGGGCAGAGGTGGAGACGCCTGGGACGCTCAAGCATTCAGCCTTGCAAATCGGCACGGCCCCGGTGGAGGCGGCGGCGGTGGGGTGGCTCTGCTCTCGGGACCAGCCGCGAGTATTGATGTCAGCGGCGGATCCAATGGAACAACCCTTAACCCCGGAGTCCCGTATGGAGCCACAAGCGGCGCCTCTGGCATCAGTGCCACGAACGTGGCCCTCCCCGAGGTGCCGGGATCTCGTTCCGGAGCGGAGTGCACTCCGGATTTGAGTATTGCGAAGAGCCATTCAGGTAACTTTGTGCGGGGTACCACTGGAACCTACACCGTGACGGTCAGCAATATCAGTTTGAACGCGGCGTCCAGTGGTCTTGTTACTGTAAGTGACACCTTGCCTGCGGGCTTGACCCCGACAATTGCGTCCGGCACAGGGTGGTCCTGCCCAATCGCCGGACAGACGGTTACTTGTACGCGATCAGACGCGCTTCCGGCAGTCAGCAGCTACCCAGGGATCACTATTACAGTCTTGGTCGCTCAGACAGCGGGTGGCACTCTGACTAACACCGCCACCGCCTCGGGGGGAAATGAACTGAACGTCACCAATGACTCGGCGTCGGATACTACCACCATCGTCTCCAGTTCCGATATGGCGATCACTAAGACGGGTGCACCAAATCCCGTAAAACAAGGGAATACTCTTACATACACGCTGACCGTGACTAACAACGGCCCTTCGGACGCGAGCAATGTTACTGTGACCGATACTCTGCCGACGACTGTGTCGTACACGTCGGCCACCCCTTCACAGGGCACTTGTTCGCAGGCAACTGGAACTGTAACGTGTCTCCTTGGCGCCATGACCAGCGGTACGACAGCCACCGTCACAATACACCCTAATCACGGCCCCAACGCGTGTGAAACTGCAGACATTTACAGCCGCGGCCAGCAGTAACCAGGTTCTCCTGTCATGGAAGACGGGCGGCGAATTGCGGAACCTAGGATTCAATGTCTATCGGGAGAACAACGGGGAACGAGTGCGGCTCAATCCTTCGTTGATTGCCGGTTCTGCGCTCCTCATGAGGGCGGCGTTGCCGCAACACGCTGCAAAGAGTTACGGCTGGATCGATCGTTCGCCGAGCGCGGGTACTGCTCTTTACTGGCTCGAAGACGTGGACTTGGATGGTTCTCGCACGCTGCACGGCCCCGTGTTTCCGCATTCCGACTTAGCGCTGCAAATTTCATCGCGCTCCAACATGATTACCGAACTAAATGGCGCCAGCTCAGAGGCAACGGATTCGGCGGGAAGTCACATTGTAGAGGATCCCTTCCCCGTTCCAGGCACGATCTCGGAGCGTCAGGAAACTCAATTCCGCCTCGCCGCCCATCTCGCGGTGAAGATCCTCGTACGGCACGAGGGATGGTATCGCGTAACGCAGCCGGAACTAGTAGCTGCGGGTTTGCCTGTTTCCGCCGATCCAAGATTACTGATGCTGTTTGTACAGGGCATTGAACAGCCGATTCGAATCACTGGTGCTACGGAAGGCAGCGGAGGATTCGGCACACAAGCAGCAATTGAGTTCTATGGAAAGGGGTTGAACACTCCATATTCAGATAAAAGAGTCTACTGGTTAGTCGTGGGTGACAGAGCAGGTAAACGAATTCAGGATCTGCCGGGTTTTGAAGATGGTGGCCCACAACCGCACAGCTTCCCGCGGACGGTCAAATTGCAACAGAAGACCACATACTTCGCCGCGCTGCTCAAACAGAATACTGACAATTTCTTTGGCGCGCTCGTTTCCTCCACTCCTGTGGACCAAATTCTCAAAGCGACCGATATCGCTGCGATTGCAGTCGATGACGTCAAACTGGTGGTGGTGCTGCAGGGTATAACTGATGGAGCGCCTCATGATGTGACTATTGCTCTGAATGGCGCGACCTTGAGAGACCTGAGGTTCACTGGCCAAGACGAAGGCCGGATCGTTCTGCGGGTTCCTCGCGATCTAGTCCGCGAAGGCGACAATACGGTTACTCTTACTGCGCAGGCGGGAGAGAACGACTTCAGTCTTGTGGATTACATCAAGCTAATATATCCACACACTTACACTGCCGAACCTGACTCTCTAAAGTTCACTGCGGAAGCAGGTGACCACGTAATCGTAAGAGGCTTCCACCATCCCCCTACGCGTTTACTCGACATCACGAACCCATTAGAACCGGTGATGCTCGTTCCTCGCGTCCACGGTGAGGAGGGGAACTACGTATTGGAGCTGAGGGTGCCGTGGTTTGTTCCGGACACTCACACCTTGCTAGCAGTCTCGGACGGACAGATTGCAAAGGCCTTGGACCTGAATCACAATCATGCTTCCAGCTGGCATAGTGCCCAACCTGGGGCCGAGCTTGTAATGATCTCCCACTCCGAATTTATCGGCCAAATAGGGCCTCTGGTTCATTTACGCCGGGCCCAGGGCAAGACCGTAGCCGTCGTCAACATTGACGATCTCTACGATGAGTTCAATTTCGGGGAAAGAAGTCCGGATGTGATCCGAGCGCTGCTTACGACGGCTAACGCCCGTTGGCAGACGAAACCACAATACCTATTGCTTGTAGGGGATGCTTCTGTAGATCCGCGGAATTATCTTGGTTTTGGCTTCCTTGATTTCGTGCCCACCAAGATAATTGTTACATCCGAGCTGAAGACTGCGTCTGACGACTGGTTCTCAGATTTTGGTAATGTTGGGTTCCCAAAGATTTCCACAGGGCGCCTGCCAGTGCGCACGCCGGATGATGCCAAGATTGTAGTTGGAAAAATTGTTGAATACGAGCGGAACGAAAATCTTGCTGACTGGACCAATCAGGCCCTCCTGATAGCTGATCAAGACGATCCCACCGTGAGCTTTACCCAGGAGGCCCAGTCCATACAGGCATTGCTACCTCATTCCATGAACGTGAGTTCTGTATTCGCCACCGGTCTGGATCCGAGCGCCGCAAGAGCGGAGGTTCTTGCCGGCATCAATAGCGGTAAGCTGCTAGTGAATTATGATGGGCACGGTTCAGTAGAAATTTGGTCGGGCGAGGATCTACTGGATGATACTGTGGCTGCCTCTTTAACCAACGGCTCTAAGCTGCCCGTTTTTCTTATTATGAACTGTCTCAACGGGTTCTTCCATGATGTTTACACTGAAAGTCTTGCGGAGGCGCTGCTTCTGGCCAAAAATGGTGGAGCGGCAGCGGTTTGGGCTTCCTCTGGGCTAACGTCGCCCGAACCGCAGTTGCAGATGGATCAAAATGTCGTGAAGTTACTATTCGCGCAACCTTCGCTCACAATTGGAGATGCCACAAGACAGGCAAAGTCGGACATCACAGATCCAGATGCACGCCGGACTTTCATATTGTTTGGCGACCCTCTATTACGGTTGAAGCGATTCTAAGGGATGCTCGCTCATGGACGGCAAAGTGGACTCATTGCATTTCCTTTGGAGTTCTTCCGCAGTTCTTTACCAACTTCCCGACCGCATACGATTCCGCTGATCGCAAGGGTAATTTGGAAAACGAGCCCTCCTGGCCCTTCTTGCGACCTCTCGCGAAGACTGCGCTTTCTACTCGAGGAAATGACCGATCTCTCTGGTCAATGCGGCCATATCGATTGGTTTTGTCAGGTAGCCATCGAAACCAGACTTTAGAACTTTTTCGCGGTCTCCCTGCATCGCGTACGCGGTAAGGGCTAATACCTTAAGGCTGGCAAAACGTGGTATCTGTCGGAGTCGGCGGACGACAGCGTATCCGTCCAGCACAGGCATCTGAATGTCCAGCAAAACCAAGTCGGGGTGGATGTGCTCGAGCTTGTCCAATGCTTGTTGGCCGTCTTCGGCTTCAATCACCTCATGTCCGCAGGTCTCCAGGATTTCCCGTATTAGTTCCCGGTTTGGAAGATTGTCCTCTGCACCAGAATCTTGCTCATGACTGTCCCGCTGATTTGGCTAGCTTGGAATCTCCTACTGCCTTGTGAACTTCAGCCAACAGGTCCGCCTTCCAGGACCCTTCCTTGCCGAATAGGGCACGGGCTTCGCGCTTCAAGAGTTTCATTTCGGCCTCGGCAAGGTCTTTCGTCGTAACGATGAAAACAGGAATTTCGCTCCACGCCGGATATTTCTTTATCCTGGCAAGAACCTCAAATCCATCCATCTCGGGCATCATCAGGTCCAGCAATATAGCATCCATACGAATTTCTGCCAGAAGCTGCAGAGCATCCTTCCCGTTAGATGCCAGATGTGGAACATAGCCCACCCGAGTACAAAATATCGCCGACGAGATCAAGTGTTTTAAGATCATCGTCTACCACCAATACATCACTGGAACTCCCATCGTGGGGCGGTGCATGTTTCTGGACAGCCTCCAGAAGCGCTGCCTTTTGCACCGGCTTTACCAGATACTCTGCCGCACCCAAAGTGAACCTCATCTGTTTTTGATCCACCACCGAAACGACAATGACGGGAATGTGGGCGGTCTCGCATGTATTCTTTAGTTGGAACAGCGTTTCGAAACCACTTCCCCCGGGCATCAGTATGTCCAAAGTGATTGCGCTTGGACGCAATTGACGGGCTTTCGCAATGGCCTCGGCACCGGAGCCTATCAGTGCTGTCGCGTAACCTGCAGTTTCCAAGTAACTGGCTATTAGCTCGCGTGCGGGCAGTTCATCATCTACAATCAGGATCAACGGCTTTTCGCCATGCTTTGAATCCACAGTACTGCTGTTAGCTGCCAGAACCTCTAGCATTCCCGACTCAATTTTCGAAAAATCTAAGATGTCGTTTATTAATTGCAAAAGATGACCGGCCCCCTGTTTAATGTGGTTGACGAAACGTTTTTGCTTGTCGTTGAGTTCACCGGCAGTTTGCTCCGCTAGGAGCCCGGAAAAACCGACAATGGCGTTGAGGGGGGTTCGCAACTCGTGGCTCATACTGGCCAGAAATTTGCTCTTCAACTCGGTTGCGCGCTCCACGTCGCGGTTGCGAAGCTCTAGCTCTCGATTGGTAGCAGCTAGGCTTTCCATGAATATGCGTTTTTCTGCTTCGTCACGTTTCCTTTGGGTGACATCAACTGCCACAATTACTTCTGCAGCTCGGCCTGCGAAGATGAGTGCGTAAGAAGTGATCTCCACGTGGATGATGGTTTCGTCTTTTCGACGATGCCGCCAGATCCCAGCATTTTCACTTCCTTCTCGGACACGATCCACATTTGCAAGCAAGGCGGGAACGTCCTCAGGAGGGCGAACCTTTGACGGACCGGGACAAGACGTCGAACGGGATGACGGATTGCTTTGACTTTACGCAGAAGCCTCAGGCACAGCCGACCGTTGCTCCGTAATCTAAGACTAGGATCGGGGCGGCAGGTAGTCGTCCAGATCTTGTTTGAGGAAATTTGCGTCTCTCGCTGATCCGTATTCAAGCAGCACTTTAGAGCGCAGCCTCTGCCAGCTCAGGGACCGTAGATTCTGTCTCCCACTCTGTTGAGGCGGGCACGTGTGTGCGCGCCACGAGCATGTAGATGGACGGCACTACAAATAAGGTAAACAGCGTTCCAATGATCATGCCGCTGACCAACATGATACCGATGCTGTTGCGCGCTCCCGCTCCTGGGCCCTTCGCCAGAACGAGCGGGAAATGACCAACCACGGTAGCCGCGGTCGTCATCAGGATCGGGCGTAACCGTGTGGTGGCTGCTTCGATGATCGCTGCCAGCTTGTCCTTGCCGGTTTCCTGGAGGTGGTTGGCAAACTCCACAATCAGGATTCCATTCTTCGACACCAGACCGACCAACGTGATCAATCCCACCTGGCTGTAGATGTTGAGCGTTGTCAGTCCCAGGAAGGAAAACATCAGGGCACCGGAAATGGCTAGCGGCACCGAGCCCACCAGAATGATGAACGGATCGCGGAAGCTCTCAAACTGCGCTGCCAATACCAGATAGATCAATACCGCTGACAGCAAGAAGGTACCGAGGAACTTGCTGCCCTCTACCCGGAGCTGGCGCGACTCGCCGGCATAGTCGACGGTAAAACCTTGCGGCAAGATCGTCTTAGCCTCGTCCTCTAAGAAGCGCAATGCCTTGTCCAGTGGCACGTTAGGCGGGATCACGCCCTGAATCGTCACCGCGTTGAGCTGCTGGAATTTCTTCAGCTCCCGCGGCTCAGTGGTGGTCTTCAGTGTAGCGAAAGTGGATAGTGGAACCAGTTTGTTGCCGGATCCAGTGACGTAGATTTGCTCCAGTTGATCAGGGGTCAAACGCTCCGCGCGCTTGATTTGCGGAATGACTTTGTAACTCCGGCCCTGAATGCTGAAGCGGTTAACATAGTCTCCGCCAAGCAGCGTGGAAAGATCCTGGCCGGCTTGGGTCAAGTCCACTCCCTGTGCACGAACCTTATCACGGTCGAAGACGACCTCAGCCTGTGGCTGATCGAACTTCAAGTCGGTGTCGGCAAAAATGAAAAGGCCACTGGCGAATGCTTTCTTCACTAGTTGGCCGGCGAATTCACTAAGCTGCCTTGGCTCTGCCGCCGAGACAATTACGAACTCAACTGGGAAATTCCCGCCACCCGGCAGCGGGGAAGGCGTCAATGGGATCACACGGATGCCTGGAATTTTCGACAACGGCCCCACGGATTCGACCAGCAGTTGCTGAGCAGTCTTCTTCCGCTGGCTCCACGGTTTGGTCACCATGCCGCCAAAGCCGCCGTTCGGAGAAGTGATCTGAAAGATACTCTCGCTCTCGGGGAACGAATGGTAGACGTCATAGACCTGAGATGTGAACAAGTTCGTCTGATCAATTGTGGAGTTCGCCGAGGACTGGATGACCCCGAAGACGACGCCCTGGTCCTCTGCCGGGGCCAGCTCGCGCTGCGAGAACATGTAGAAAGGCACGATCAACAGGATGACAATCGCCCAGAGAACAAGAACTACGGGTCGGTATTGCAGCGTCCCGCACAGTATTCGCGAATAGGTCTTACGCACGCTTTCGAAGCGGCGGTTGACGAAGCCCGCAAAACCACGCTCGGTGTCTCCCGCGCGCAACAGCCTCGACCCCATCATTGGCGACAGCGTCAGCGCTACTACGCCGGATACGATCACCGCACCCGCGAGGGTAAATGCAAACTCCCGGAACAGCGCGCCAGTCAGACCGCCCTGAATGCCGACGGGCGCATACACTGCGGCGAGGGTGATCGTCATGGCGATGATTGGGCCGACCAATTCCCGGGCTGCATCCTTGGCCGCCTGGAAGGAGGACTTGCCCATGTGAAGATGCCGCTCGACGTTCTCTACCATTACGATCGCGTCATCCACCACCAGGCCGACTGAAAGCACGATCGCCAGTAAAGTGAGCAAATTGATGGTGAAGCCGGCTACCAGCATCAGAAAAACGGCGCCAATCAGCGAAATCGGGATCGCAACAACTGGAATAAGCACTGAGCGGAATGATCCCAGGAAGAGAAAAATGACGACGACCACGATAAGCAGCGTCTCAGTCAGCGTACTCAGCACTTCGTTAATCGCGTCCTGGATATAGGCCGTCGAATCATAGGGAATGCCGGTCTTCATTCCTGGAGGCAATTGCGACTGGATTTCGGGCAACGCTGCGCGGACTTTCTTGATCACCTCAAGTGAGTTGGCGGTGGGAAGCACCCATATACCCATGAACGTCGCGGTCTCTCCGTTGAAGCGGACGTCCTGTTCATAATTCTGTGCGCCCAGCACGACGTCGGCAATCTCGCCCAGCCGGACGACAACTCCCTTGTCTTCCTTGACCACCAGCTGGCGAAATTCTTCCGCGGTGCGCAGATCGGTGTTGGCTATCAGGTTGACCGACACCATGGAACCCTTAGTTTGTCCGAGCGCCGAAAGGTGGTTGTTCTTGGATAAGGCGTCTCGCACCGCAGAAGCGGAAATACCAAGCGCCGCCATCCTGTCCGGCTTGAGCCAAATCCGCATGGCGAAGGTGCGGTCACCCAGAATATCGGCGCGCTGTACGCCGCTGATGGCGCTTAGCTTCGGCTGAACGACCCGCGTTAAGTAATCGGTAATCTGGTTTTGATCAAGACTGGCAGATGAAAAGCCGAGGTACATCGCGGCAAATTGATTGTCCGCGGTTTGCAAGTCGATGACCGGCGCCTGGGATTCAGGCGGCAGGTCATTGCGGACCTGGGCCAGCTTCGCCTGGATCTGAGTGAGCGCCGCGTTGGTATCGTAATTGAGCTTCAGGTGCACGGTAATCGTGCTGAGGCCCTGAGCGCTCGACGACTCCATGTAGTCGATTCCGTCAGCGCTGGCGATGACGCGCTCCAGCGGTGTCGTGATAAAGCCGCGGACCAGGTCCGCGTTGGCGCCCACGTAAACCGTCGTGACCTGCACCACGGCGATGTCGCTGCGCGGATACTGCCTGACGCTCAGAGAGCGGATGGCTTGCAGCCCGGCAATCAGAATCACCAGGTTGACTACGACCGCGAGGACCGGCCGCTTGACAAAAAGATCAGTAAACTTCATTTAGCTGTCCTCAGGCTTGGGAGCCGGATTGTTCCCCGGTTGGATCTTATTGTTGACTTGGACGGCGGCGCCGTTACGCAGTTTGAAGACGCCCGAGCTCACAACCTCATCACCGGGATTGACACCTGAAATGACTGCGACCTGATCTCCGCGCGAACCTTCAACCTTAACGAACTGCTGGCGTACCCCGCGGTAGGTCTTGCCACTCGGGTCTTTAAGATCGGAGACCACGTACACCGAATCGCCGTACGGTGCGTAGTTGATGGCGGTGGTCGGGAGTGCGATGACGGGACGATCTGCGCCCGTTACTATCTCAACCTGCACGAACATGCCGGGACGCAGCTTGCCTCCAGGATTATCGAGGGTCGCCTGCACCTGAACGTTCCGGGTCGCCTCGTTTACGACCGAGTCGAGAGCTGTAACTCGCCCGGTGAACTTGATGCCTCCGACGTCGTTGCTGGAGACGCGTAGGGTACGTCCGACCCGCACCTGGGTGGCTGTCTGCTGCGGCACACCGAAGGTTACATAGATCGGATTTAGCGACTGGAGAGGAACAATGGCTTCGCCGGCCGCCAAATACTGTCCCAGATTGGCCTGGCGCAAACCCAGGACTCCAGAGAACGGCGCCCGGATTGTCTTTCGCGCAATCGTGGCACGGATCTCACCCACCCGCGCTTCCGTCGCCTTTTGCTGGGCGATCGCGTTGTCATATTCCGTTTGTGCGAGGACGCCTTCCTTTACGAGCTGCTGCATGCGATCAAAATTAATGCGGGCAAGGTCGCGCTGGGCCTCCATGTCGGCCAACTGAGCTCGTTCCTGCCGCGTGTCGAGCTCCACGAGCACGTCCCCTGCATTGACCCATTTCCCCGAATCGAAAGCAATGCGGGCGACGGTACCTGGCAGATCTGCGCTCACCGTCACGCCTTGTACCGCTACCGCCGTACCGATCGCATTCAACGTTGCCGGCCATTTCTCCTGTTTCGCCACAATCGTCGTAACCGCCGTCGCGGGAGGCTGGAAGCTGGCGCCGTGCGCGACTGCCGTCTGAATTTCCCGGTATTTCACAAAACCGAGGCCGCCGAGGAGCGTTACCGTCACCGCCAGCATTAGGATCATCCGTTTCGCCATGGGTCCCTCTTATGTCGTGAACAACGAAAGCAAGCGCCAATCTTTGTACCCAAGACCACAGTGAGCGGGCACTTCATGACGCCGTACTCGCGGCCCATTCTCCGAGTGGAAACAAATTAGATGTCAGGCCGCCTGCACCGGCTCCAAAAAGTGAGCAGCGTGGGCCGCGTCGTCTCCGGGCACGACTGGCGTGAGCCGGTTGGCCTCAGCCAAAGCCACCTGCTGGAGCGCCCGGACCTGGGCAATCGCGACATCTTGTTTCGTGCAGTTCAAAAGAATCG
>QIAP01000202.1 GCA_003225075.1 Acidobacteriota bacterium
GGCAGCCGGCGTCATAGGCACAAGACGTGGACTAGCGTAAGTCCGCTTTGCCGACCTAGAGGTTGCGACGGCCGCTGGCGCTGAATTTCTGGGCACCGAATTCTTCATGAAGTCTCCGTCCTGACCATGGGTGGGTTTAGAAAAGGGGATGCTAGCGACAAACGGGAATAATTTAGCGGCGATGTTTTATTTGTTACAGAATCGGAACAGGGAGATAGTGGCGGAACGATGGTGACGCTGTGGTCGCGATGAGGATGAGACTCACATGATGTTCTCGAGTCGATTCACAGCGGCTTGCAGCGTTCCATAAACGTAACGGTACAAAAGCTATGGCATGCGTAACATCTGCCGCCGCAAATTGGTATCATACGTTACCGTCATCGGGGCAAGGGGGGCGGATGTTCTCAGCGGGGCAAAATCTTCGCGCGTTGCGGGAGAGTCTCGGGTTAAAAATGCGGGATGTGGAGGGCGCGAGTGCGCGCATAGCACGAAAGCACCAGAACGAGGAATTTGCTATTCCTCCGAGCCGCTTGTCTGACATAGAAACCAAGGGAGTGGTTCCCAGTATTTACCGGGTGTACGCTTTGGCGGTAATTTACCGACGGGACGCGCGCGAGCTGTTGTCATGGTATGGAGTGGATTTTAATTACGCCGCATCCGATCTTGGGCTGGCATCTCCGCCGAACTCACATATTTCTGATGCGCTGGCGAGCAGTTCAGCGGTTCAGATTCCAGTGCGTCTCGACCCCAGTTTTGATCCTGGCCGGACTAGCAACCTGGGACGGATGGTGGAGCAGTGGGGATTGGTGCCAATGGCGCATCTGGCGCAGCTGGCAATTCGCGACTATACGTACGGATATATAGGCAGCCAGGACTTCACCATGTATCCCATTCTGCCTCCGGGAACATTTGTGCAGGTTGACGAATCGAAAGACAAGGTGGTGGAGGGGACGTGGCGGTCGGAGTACGAACGGCCGATCTATTTTGTCGAAACCCGGGATGGATATACCTGCTGCTGGTGTGCGGTGAAGCGGGACAACATCGTCCTGCAGCCGCATCCTCTGTCGCCGATGTCAATCCGCGTTCTGAAGCATCCTCAAGAAGCGGAAGTGATCGGCCAGGTGGTGGGGGTAGCTATGAGATTGGGTGAGTGGCACCACCACGAGTCTACGTCAGACTCGAAAGAGCATGCAGCACTGAATTGAAATGACGCGCCGAGGCGGCGCCCGGTTCGGGTGGCAACAGATCAGTTCGCAGCCGCAAATTCTGCAGATAAACCGCCGGAGTAATCCCCTTGGGTTGGCTTGACAGTTCCAGATCTTCAACCAGCCTCTGTAATGGTGAACGCAGTATTCGCGAAAGCATAGAGCGGTGCGCTTCCGCCAAGGCTCGTTGGGCAGCGAGCTCCCCATGCACCCGGCCCAGTCCCCAGTGCTCGTAGTAACCCGTGGCCCTGCGCAGGCTCGAAAGATAGTCGAGCTTCCCTAACATTCCAGAGATCGGATGCAGAGTAGTTTCCGTCAAGTCCTCAAAGGCTGACTTTAAGGTCATCTTATTACGTTTTCGGAAAATGAAATCGTTGCAAGGTACTTGGTCGGCGATGACTTGCCGCCCGCACATTATCACGGTGCGTCCAACTTGGAAAGGAGCTGCACCGTGAAAAAAATTCTCTTTACACTTACGCTCTACGTGGTTCTGGTGCCGACATTCGGGATTCTGTCTTTTGCCGGCGGCAATCCCCTGCCTTTGTGCGACCCGAGTACGGGGATTTGCAGGAAGCCTTAATAGCAAGCCCTTGTGTCTCAGACTGATTAAGCTTTCGGTTGTGGGTCGCCGCTAAACGCGGTATGCTGCCCAAACGGTGGCCCATGACCGTGCAGCGCTTCATCGTATATTTCACATGGATTGTCCCGACGGCACTGCAGGTGATTATTGCGGCCATCCTTACAGGTAGGAAGCTATATCGTGATTTTCCGGTATTCCTTTGTTACACCATCTTCCAAATCATTAATTCGCTAACTTGTCTGGCTCTCGCCCTGCATCCCGCTGCCTCTTATAGTCTTTATTTTTATGTTTCCTGGCTAGGAAAGATTATCGAGGTGAGCCTCAGTTTCGCCGTGATCTATGAGATTTTCTCCCACGTGTTTTACTCCTATGAGGCTTTCCGGCGGCTTGGGTCGTTACTGTTCGGGTGGTGTCTAGTAATCCTCCTCATGTTGGCGGTAGTGACGGTTGCCTCCGAAGACGGCAGTGATACGAACCGGTTGATCTCCGGCATACTTTTGCTTCAGCGAAGCTTGAGCGTGGTGCAGTGCGGGTTACTGTTTTTTCTTTTTCTTTTCGCCTCATACTTCGGTCTTGGGTGGCAACACTACGCGATTGGAATCACGCTCGGGTTCGGGATTTTCGGAACCATCGAGTTAGCGACCAGCGCATTGCGCATGCACTTCGGGTCTGCTTTTGACGGAACGTACAATATGGTCCTGCCGCTGGCGTACAACTGTTCGGTTCTGGTCTGGCTGACCTATCTATTGAAACCACAGACCGCCCAGAGTACGGTTCGGATGTTGCCGCACAACGAACTGGAGGAGTGGAACCAGGAACTCCGAAGGTTGCTGCTGCGATGATTATTTCACTCATTCTCGTGCTGGTTGCGGCCGCTCTGCTATGCACATTTGTGTTTTTAGCTATTCGCGGGCAGAGCGTGAGAATCTTGACCTTCGACGATCTGTCGCAGCATCTCAGCACTGTTGACCTCGAGGCGTTCCGAAACCTGATCGATCCCGAAGAGGAAGCGTTTCTACGAAAGAGCCTGCCGGCAAAAGAATTCCGCTCTGTCCAACGAGAACGCCTTCAGGCGGCTGCCGAATACGTTCGCTGCGCAGCCCGCAATGGGGCTGTCCTGCTGCGGGCGGGCGAAGCGGCCAGTCAGAGTTCAGACTTGAGCATTGCGCATGCCGGCAAGCAATTGGCGGAGAGCGCCATGCATCTTCGTCTGTATGCGTTACTGTCCCTGGTCAAGATATCCGCCGCGGTAGCGGTCCCAGGTTTGCGTTTGTCACCAGGCGAGATGGCGGAAAGTTATCAGAAAATGAGTGGAGTGGTGGTAAGGCTCGGGCGGCTGCAATCGCCCCATCGAGGCGCCCGAATCGCCGCCAGTCTTTGAGCCGGTGTGAGGTTTCAAATCAAAGGTCAGCCTAGCCGGAGCGCCTAAATCCGCGGACAAAAGGCAAGAGATTCCTCGCTTCACTCGGAATGACAAGAAGAATGTGATCTGCTCGGGGCGAAATGCCACCTTTATCTGACCCTGGGCGTGAGCGTGAGGATGAGGAACGCTAAGGCGAAATTTAACCGGGGCGCTGGTTGGACAAATCAACCACGACGGCCACGTCGAACTTCGAATAATATTTCTTGACGTCGCCCGCGCCGTATTTGTCGCGAAACTTTTCCACGATGGATGCGACCGTCTTGCGATCGGTCACGGGAGTGGCCTTAAATTCCGCCTCCGGGCCGCGGGCAGAAATCCGAATGGAGGGATTGTTCAGTAGGTTCTTGTACCACTGGGTGTCGGAACCTTGGACAGGCAGAAGATAGAGTTTGTCTCCCTCCAACACGAACCAGACCGGCATGGAGATGGCGTGCCCGGATTTTCTTCCAATGACGCTGATTTTGATCTGGCGGTAACGCGCGAGGCGTTGTTTGAGATCGGTTGTGGGCATAGGTGGTGGCTCCTCGTCCCTCTCAATTGAACGGAACGGCGGAAGAATCAGTCAAGCGGTTTTTGGGGTCTTTAGGCGCAAACCTCAGGGTGACGAATGAACAAAGAGGCTCCATGCGCATTCGTCATCCCGTGCTTAGTAGCCAACCGGCTAGCGCAGGCATGCCATCGAACCGAGGGGTGCACAAACATGCGTTTCCGATATCTATTTATCTTTGGGATTGGGTTGCTGGCTGCGCTGGCGGGATGTTACACCGAGCAGCATCCGCAGAATCCCGACGATCTGAAAGAAAAAACTGCTCAGGCGACGGCTGCGCTCAAGAGTGATGCCAAAGCGGTAGCGTCAGGGATACGCGAGGGCTGGAGCCGCAGCAATCCGCTGGATTTGAATACTGCTACAAAAGAGCAGTTGATGAGCCTGCCGGGGGTGACTGCCGCAGAAGCCGATCGGGTGATTGCGGGGCGTCCGTATGGCGATCCCGGCGAGTTGGTGACGCGGCACATCATGGCGAAGAGCCAGTACGACAAGATTGCCGATCGCTTGACGGTGAAGAAATAAGAGTAGTCAACATCAAGGTCAAGAGCGGCAGACAAGAGTGTCCGCCCCACACGAGCGAGAGCAGATTCCTCGGGCCTGCGGCCTTCGGAATGACAAGGGTGGACGGGCGAGACGTCCGTCCCTACGTCGACACAGGAGTGGGACGGGCGAGATGCCCGTCGCTACGTCGATACCGCACTCCGAGCAGCGCGCCGCTTTCTACTTGATCGACATGCGCTGTGATCCAGCGGTTTGGGGCGTGCCGTCCCTTCAGGCGCAGCTTTAGATAGTTATCGGTGAGGGCTTCGGTATACTTGCCATCGAATACGTTCAGGGTGATCGCGTCGAGCGTTTTCCCGATGAAAGATTTTTGGAATTGCAGCTTCTTGGCTGCTGCCAGGTCCCGAAGGACGCGGTTGCGATTGCGCGCGATTCGCACCGGCACCTGATTCGGCAGGGCTGCGGCGGGCGTTCCGGGTCGTGGCGAGTAGGTGAAGACGTGCAGATAGGTGAACGGCAGGTCTTCTATCATGCGGCGGGTTTCTTCAAATTCGGCGTCGCTTTCGCGGGGGAATCCGACCATGACGTCGGCGCCGATTGCAGCGGTGGGCATGGCGGCGCGGATCTTCTCAATCTTTTCCCGATAATGCCAGGGCCGATACTTGCGGTGCATGCGGCGCAGAACGCTGTCGCTGCCGGACTGCATGGGAACATGCGCGTGCCTGGCGATACGTGGAGATTCGACGATCTGGCGAATCAGGTCCTCGCTCCAGTCCATGGGTTCGACCGAGCTGATGCGGAGCTTTTCCAGTGTGGTCTCGGCCAGGATGGCAGCGACGAGATCCTCGAAGCGGAAAGTGGCTGGGTGCGATGCGGCTTTTGGCGGGCGAGGGCGCCCGCCCCACACAAGATCGCCCGACACTTGCTCGTCCCACACTAAATCGTTCTGCGGCGCCAAGTCTCGTCCCCAGCGGCCTAGGTTGATTCCGGAGATCACTACTTCGCGGTAGCCTGATTCGACCAGCGCATTCACTTCACGAAGTATTTGGGGCAGCGGCAAAGAGCGGCTGTGTCCGCGCACGAAGGGAATTACGCAGAAAGAGCAGCGGTTGTCGCATCCATCCTGAACTTTGAGATTGGGACGTGTACGCTCGTTGGCGGCGTCGAAGACCGGAGCGGCGAACAGTTCGGTGTGGGCGAAGATGTCGGAGACGTAAATCTGGCTTGGCGATTCTGGCATCAGGCTGGTTAGCGGAACAAAGTCCCTTGCGGTAGAGGATGGCGTCGAGGTTGAGACGGAAGTTGGGATGGAGATATCCACCAACTGATGCTTGTGGGAATTGCCGATTACGCGGCTAACTCCGGGCAGAGCAGCCAGTTCCTCGGGTGCGCGCTGGGCGTAGCACCCGGTGACGACGATCTGGCAGGCGGGGTTGTCGCGATGGATGCGGCGAATGGCGGCGCGCGCGTCCTGGTCGGCGGAGGCGGTGACGGTGCAGGTGTTTAGCACAACAATCTCAGCTTGAGACGGCAGGGCAGAGCGTTCCAGTCCGCGGTTGCGAAACTGGCGTTCGATGGCCGCGCCGTCGGCCTGAGTGGCCCGGCAGCCGAAGTTCTCTACATAAAAACTTGCCACGCTAATATAGTAACTTACTGTATTGGCCGGTTAACATTGGAGTGATAAGGTTTCATGGCTGGGCAAGGAACAGTCTGGGGTGATTATGAAGCGGCGTATTTTACTGGTTGACGACGATGTTGCAGTATTACTCACGTTGAAGACAGTGCTCGAAATGAACCAGTTTGAGGTGGACACCGCGGCCTCTGCGGTGGAGGCTGTGAGCAAGCTCGAGTCCGGCGTGTACCAGATGGTGATCACGGACGTGCGGATGGAGTCGGAGACCGCGGGCTTCGAGGTGATTCGCGCTGCCCGCAAACAGCATTATGATCCTGCGACAGCGTTGCTGACTGCTTATCCTCCCGGCGATGGCGATTGGAAAAAACAAGGAGCGCAGTCACTGCTGGTCAAACCGGTGGGCACACAGGATATGGTTCGTCAGTTGGAAGCGCTATTAGTGCAGCACGAAGACGAGAAACAAAGCCGAAAGAACGTTCCTCTTCCCGCTTCTGAAAAGCGGGCCGGTAAACAAGCTCCCGAATCGGGGAAGAGAGCCTAGCGGTCTCAATTTCGAGCGTGCGGAGGGCTCCGCCCCGGGCGAGCGCCTGTTGGTTCCACTAGCCATTCTCCTTAAAGAAATTTTTCTTTTAGAAACGATCAGGCGGTTGCAGCCTGTCGCCGCTGTTGAAAACATTCCCGACAGAAGACTGGTCTGCCTTGAGTCGGTCTGAAGGGTACGGTGGTTTCCTTGCCGCACTGCGAGCAAACCGCTTTGGTTTCGATTTTGTTATAGGACTGGCCGCCGCTGGGTGTGGCACCCAGCACCGCCACCCGTTTGGTTTTGCAGGCCTTGCAGCGCTTGGGCTCGTTCTTGAATTGCTTATCGTGGAAAAACAGTTGTTCTCCCGCGGTGAAGACGAAATCGGCGCCGCAGTCAATGCACTTCAACATCTTGTCCTGGAATTCCACTGAGATGCTCCCTTCAGCTCGACCGCCCTTCTGCCCAATCAGGCCGGGAAGACACAAGCGTTCCGCGGCCTGCGAGTGCGCAGGGTCGTTCATCCCCCCTCAATTCAAATAGATCAACTGCCCCAGGATTCGGCCCGCCATGCATCGGAGAGATGCATGGTTACTGCTATGAGAGAAGCCTGACTGCTATGACGTTCATCTTAAGTAACGGGAGTGAGTGAAATAGAAAAGGGCCACCGCCAGGGAAGGGGCAGCGACCCCGTGGATGTTAGTCCTGTTCTTTCCGCGCTTTTTTGCGACTGCGCTTGCGAGCCAAAGCTTCCTTGACTCGCTTTTTCTCACCGGGCTTCAGGTAGAAGGAGTGACGCTTGACCTCCTTGATGATGTCTTCCTGCTGCACCTTACGCTTGAAGCGACGAAGCGCGTTTTCGAGGGATTCTCCCTCCTGGATTCTGACTTCTGCCAAACTGACTACACCCCCAAACTCGTCCCATTTGGACCCGACAGTTATTGCAAGGTTCTATTAGTAAGTCAAGAGTTATGTAACATGCTAGCGCAGAAAACTTACATTTCGTCATGCCGAAACGTCGTCAGTGTTATTAAAAAATCAGTCTCAAAGCGAGCTGAACTTGTCGCGGGGCGTAAGCGCCGGTAGCCGAAAGCAAGTGCGTTGGCTGCCGGAAGTGTGCCGGGAAGTGATTGAGCCCAGTAAGCTTATCGATTTGTACGAACTGGGCGGCGCTGCTCAGAAAACCGTCGTCGTTAGAATTCACACGCTTGTTATCACGATTCAGCAGGTTAAAAGATTCTGCCATGAATTCGAGTTTCACGTGGTCGCCAGCATAAATGCGTCGGGTCAAGCGCATGTCAGTGCTGGCATAATCCGGGCCAAGAATCCGCTGCGCATCCGACGGCGCACCGACACCGGTGAGGCCGTGGTAGACGCTGGAAGCGGCGCTCTCAAACTGATTAATTGCGCCAAGTCGAGGGATAGGTCTCACCAGTGGGTTGATGCAGGGGACAAATGGGCAGGTGATGGAGGGCGTGAACTGCCAGGTCGAGAAAGACGCGACGTTGTCGTAGGTGCCGAGGAAATTTGTGCCGGAATCGTCGTAGACCGGGTAAACCTCGTTAACCGGTGCGGGGAGGTTTACGTCACGCGCGCGTATTAAGTCCACGCCATGGACGTACAGATAAGACACTCCCGCGGCGAAGCGATCCACGATCTCGCGCTCCAGGTTGAGGCTGGCCTGCTGGACTTTGGGACTGCGGAAATTGGGTGCAAATGCGGAAACGTCGCTGGTGAGAAAGCCTGCCAGGTTCGCTGACGGTGTGCAGGTGGTCGCGGTCAGCGCGCAACTTACCGCTGGATTGGGATATGTGGGAAAGACCTGGCGAGGGTAAAACTTGGAATTATCCAAAAACAGATTCGCCGATGAAATTCCGTTGTCAGTCGCTACGTGGAAGTATAGAGCTGCGGGATTCGCGTGTAGAAAAGGCCGTATCCGGCGCGAATAACCAGCGGACGATGTTCGCCCAGGGAGTATGCCAGTCCAACCGGGGGGCCGAAGTTATTTGTGTCAAAGGGAACTTTGCCCGACGCGGGCCAAAGCGGATTCGTTACCAGTCCTTTGGTGCTGAAAGCTTGCAAATCGTAGCGGACACCCAGACTCATGGC
>QIAP01000201.1 GCA_003225075.1 Acidobacteriota bacterium
AAAACCACTCTTCGAGTGCCGGATTCCATCTGATCTCTTCATGTCGCATCGCTATTCGGTTTGGAAGTTTCTGCGTGTTGCTGGCAAATCAGACGCTCCGCCTCATGAACAAGAATGCGAGGACGGAAATGCAATTTATGAGGGCCAATATGCACAAAGCCATCGCCTGAGGGCCCAGGGGATCAGTGCTGCGGCCAAAGAGTTTTGAAATTCTGGGCATATCCAGAGCC
>QIAP01000237.1 GCA_003225075.1 Acidobacteriota bacterium
GACGGCCCTTGCCACCATGCCAGTGATCGCCTGTACCGGAGCCATGCTCTAACGCGGGCACGAAGCACCAGTGTTCTTTCGGCCTTAGCTTGCCGAACCTGATCCTCGGATAGATTCGCAAGCAGCGGGTGCTCGCCACAAGTTTCTGGCGCTAGTGACCGCGGCCGAAGGCCCGGTGCGCTGCTCTAACAAAACCCCGGTCAGCACCGAAAAGCCACTTTCAGCGTGCTGGGAAACAACAAACCAGGGTTACAGCTCACTGCACCTTCGCGTATTCCGTCTTGGCTTCCTTCAGGATGGGGGACGGGGTCGGCGTCCTTCCAGGGGGCGGAACAACTCATTGCGGCAGGTTCATGCGGCGCAGAAGATCTTGGAAACGCGGGTCCGAGCGCAGCGGATCGAATTGTGGATCTACTTTGATCTCTGCAAGACTAGCAATAGAACGATCCTCATAACTCTTTTCCAACCACTCGAATGCCTGATCCTTCTCGCCGAGACCCGCATAGATTTGGGCCCTGAACACCGCTGGAACATACTCTTGCTTCGAGAGCTGGTTCAATTGATCGAGCAGCTTTTGCGCCTCGGCCCTTCTACCCGTTACCGCATTGGCGTATCCGAGCCCCGCTAGTGCATATGCGCTGTGAGGGGAGATCGCCAACTCCTTTTCAAACTCCGCTATGCCCTCCTTGTACAGAGATTTGTGGAGGTAGGCCGCGCCGAGGCCACCGTGCACCGTAATGAAGTTTGGGTCCAACTCTAGTGTCCTCCGGTATTGCTCTATCGCTTGGTCATACTGCCGTGCAAGGTAAAGTGCATCTCCCAAATCCCTGTTAATGACGAGCGAGAATGGATCGAGCTCCACGGCTCGTTTCTCCTCCGCAATGGCTTCTTGAAGGCGTCCCATCTGTATTAAGGCATCGCCATACCATTGGTGGGCGGTCGCATACCTCGGATTGAGCTCAATGGCTCGCTGGGATTCTCTCTCGGCGCCAGCCCAGTCCCAGTCATAGAACGTTTTGACAAATACGAGCGAAGTGTGAGCTTCGGCGAGCGAGTCATCAATTTCCAGTGCCTTCAGCGCGGCCTCCCTCGCTCTCGGATAACCTTCCTTCGAGTCAACAAAACCGTAGTATGCAAGTAGACTGTAGCAATCAGCCAAACCGTCATAAGCCAGAGCGTAGGTGGGATCTTTGGCGACTGCCTGCTGAAGGTATTCGATGCCCTTGTTCAATCCCTCCTTGGTTCTCTTGTTCCACCAGTATCGGCCTTTAAGATAGTCCTGATAGGCTTCGGGATTTGCGGTGTAGCGCTTAGCTAGGCGCTTTTCCGCCTCACCCGTTAGGCGCAGTCGCAGTGTTGCTGTGATTTCTTTGACGATCTCGTCCTGAAGCGCGAAGATATCGGTGAGCTTCCGGTTGTACTGTTGGCCCCAGATATGGGTATCGTTCTGGACGTCAATCAGCTCGGCGCTGATGTCCAGAGTATCGCCCCGCTGCGTAAGCCTAGCTTTGAAGATCGATCGGACGCCTAGTTGTCGACCTACTAGCTTCGCATCCGTTTCTCGTCCTTTGTAGCGGAATACGGAATCCCACGACTTAATCTTCAAATTCGGCAACTGGGAGAGGCTGTTGATGAGGCTCTCGGTTATTCCATCGCTCAAGTATTCCGTGTTGGGATCGCCGCTGGAATTGACGAAGGGCAAAACAGCGACCGAGTTGATGTGACCGCGAGTATTGCCAAAATAAAACTCTCCCACTGCAATCAGTGCTACGACGAACGCGAACACTACGGCGCTAATCACCATCTTACGTCGCGACCAGTGGTGCATCGCGCTACTACCAGGTGCGGTCTTGCCTGATTCCGAGTCCCGCTTCAGCCGTTGCAGGTCGGCTCGCATCTCCGAAGCGTGGTAGCGAAGGTTTCGATCTTTCTCCAGACACTTGTTGATGATCCTTTCAAGTTCGGCTGGCAGGTCAGGATTTAGCCGCACCGCCGACGTTGGGGCCCCATCAAGAATGGCTTTGAAGATCACTCCTGAACTTTCTCCACGAAACGGCAATGCTCCTGTTGCCATCTCGTAGAGAACGGCACCAAAAGAAAACAAGTCCGTTCGTGCGTCCAATTCCTTGGCCCGGACTTGTTCCGGCGACATGTAGGCGATAGTTCCCATCGCCGTTCCCGGACTGGTCAGATGCTCGGCACTCCACTCGACGGTCGCCTGCGACGTTCCTGCCGACGCTCCCATCGCGGTGCCGCTCATGGGAGTAACTTTTGCCAACCCAAAGTCCAGAATTTTTGCGTGTTCGCGCTTGGTGATGAAGATGTTCGCGGGTTTAATGTCGCGGTGAACGATGCCTTCGCTGTGGGCGGCGTCTAGCCCGTCGGCAATTTCGATGCTCAAGGCCAGCAGGATCTCCATTTCCAGTGGCCGTCCTGCGATGCGGTGCTTCAGCGTCATGCCATCCAGAAACTCCATCGCAATAAATGGGTGACCATCTTGCTGTCCGATTTCATAGATCGTGCAGATGTTGGGATGGTTTAGCGCAGAAGCAGCTTGAGCTTCACGGTGAAAGCGGGCCAATGATTGTGCGTCCTTGGCTACTTCATCGGGCAGAAACTTCAGAGCCACAAATCGATGCAGGGTCACGTCCTCGGCCTTGTAAACCACACCCATCCCGCCGCCGCCGAGCTTCTCGACGATGCGGTAATGCGAAATGGTTTGACCGATCATGGGTTCGGGCAATGCTATGGCGGAAGCGTGGGCCAGTCAATGAAAGTCGTGGAGTTGACGCTATCAAGAGGGTTGTTGACGAAATATCCCCATTACACTCACAACCCCCTTGGTGTTGCCCGGAACCGCCATCCCGCAATTGTTCTTTCTTTCGGGTTAACTTCTAAACCTTCGATGATCTACGTCCTCGTTCCACAGCTCGGAGCCTCCCCGGAACGCGTTCTCGTTATTTCCGAGGCGGGTGCCGGGCGGAAGCTTCTTGAGCTTTTTAACGTTGCCCCCTCCCAGCACAACCTCTTCCGGTTGCAGTGCTGCGCGCATTAACGAGACCACCTTCGCCACCTGTCGCGCCCATTTCTTCCGACCCAACCGCTTCAGGCCGCGAATCCCGAGATAATCCTCATAGGTCTTTCCGCGCTTGTAAGGCAAGTGGGCTAGCTCCATCGGTTCTACTACTCCGTCAGCGATCATGGCAGAGCCCAATCCGGTGCCTAAGCCGAGGAAGAGTAGCCTACCTTTCTTGTAGCTACCGAGCGCCTGCATGGCCGCATCATTAATGATCTTTACGGGTCGTCCCAGCGCCCTACGAAAATCGAAGCCCACCCATCCTTGTCCGAGATTATGTGGTTCCCGCAATGGCCTTCCGTGTACCACAGGTCCTGGGTAGCCAATCGACACGACATCATACGGACAGCTTTTCACGGCGTCCTTGACCTGCCGGATCATCACCGCTGGAGTCAAAGTTCGCCCGGAAGGAATGAGAATGGGCTGCTTCATACCGGTGACGAGCAGCTTTACGTGTGTGCCACCAACATCTATTACTAGAATTCGCCGGTTCGTCTTCATGTCATCATTCCCTCTTATGCAGGGCGGTCAACCTTCACATGAGCGGAATTGATCCATCAGCCTGGCAGTGTGCCGTTCACATCTGGTTCTACCAACCAAGAGTCTAAGCTACCGCCCCTGGCTACGTGAGGCGTTTGCTGTCGCACTCAACGATAATTCAGAACGAACCAGGTCGCCACGGATTGTTGGCGTAAAATCGCGATTGCACTCAAAATCCCTCAATGAGCGCTATCGCCTGTCTTCGACAGCAATTACGCAAACGAATATTGAAACGCGCCTTACAATGATCTAGTCGTAGCGTCTGCTGCCTAGCGAAGTGAATTCTGATGCGTACCGCTCCAGTGCGTACCCAATCGGTTTGCCCGAATTGCGGTGAACCGCTATGCTTTCGCAATCCCCGCGAACCGTTGTGCATGGCCTGTAACGAGCCTGTTCGCATTTCTTGGTCATACCGTCGCCAAATCTCGTATATGGCACTGCTGGTTGTCATACTAATTGCTCTCGCCACATATAATCGCGCATCTGGTG
>QIAP01000203.1 GCA_003225075.1 Acidobacteriota bacterium
AGGCCTGATAATGCCGCGCTTGCCAATACGTAGTAAGCGGACTGGGGTTGTGATGCTCGCCGGCCCGACATTTGAACGATCCAATAAACCAGTATCCCGACACCAACCAGCGGTAGAACGGGAATCAAGAGACACGGACTGATGGCCAACACTTTCAGAAATCGCACACCAAACGAGCCGGTTCCGAACAACAGGTGGCGAGTGCTGTCGGACCAGTTTTGATAACCGTATGGCACGCGGTTCGCGGCGGAATAGTGCTGCAGTGGCCAAACCCAGTCTTTCACCATGGCTGAAAAGCCGTTCTGCGTGGCGAAGTAAATCAAAGTTATGACCAAAGGCCATGCCAGACCCAGACCAAGCCCGATTACTTGTGCCCTTTTCAACAGATGCTGTCGTCCCCCCACCAGGGTAATCACCAAAAAACCGCCGCACAGGCCGAGGGACAGTCCCGCTCCCTTGGACTGTTCAAAAAAGAAAGTAAGCGATGCAAACGACCCAACTGCAAAAGCCCATTTCCAATTGGGATGCTCCAGCAGACGAACCGCGCAATAGAGAGCCAAACATGCCAACAGAGTGCTGTCCCAGTTGTGCAGAACCAGAAAGCGATACGGCAGGGTCGTCACAGTCACCAGCCCTGCCACCATAAGCGCGCTGCCACGCGAGCACACCCGGCGCGCCAGAAGATAATTGACGACCGAAAATAATCCTCCGAAAAAAACAAGCGCGGTTCGCGCGACCAGGATTGAACTGCCGAAAATCTTGAAGAGTAAGGCGAGGAAGTAGTAGGAACCCGGCGTAAAGAAAGAAAAGAAATCCCGATAAAGTACTTCTCCGTGCAGAATCCGCTGTGCCCCCTGCAGAATGATTCCCTCGTCTGGTTCCATTGCCGTATAGCGACGGAAGATCAAGAGGTAGACGAAAGAGAGCAGGAACACTAGGCCCGCCATCTGTCTCTCATGGCGCGATCGCTCGGGAAGGTAAATTGCTGGCGACTGCAGCATTCGCCCGTCAGAGTCTCTGGCACTTGGTCGTGGACTCTGTTCGTCGGTGCCTAGGGGCATTGCGTAGCTTCCTTTTCAGGTAGACAGTAGGTCCGTCATCGGACCAGTCATAGACCCAGTGTTCATGGCGGATAGCTCTTTTGGGTACGCGCCATCCCGGCTGACTTCCTCTGCGTTTCCATTGCCAGACGCCTTGTGCCCAAGATCATCTCACGTCCCGCCAACAACCCATTGTGTCGATGCCTTCCGAACGTCCCATCAGTGTAGCCGAGCGACGCTGTAGCTCGTTGGTAAGTGGCTCCGTTCGTAGACATACCCCGGAACCTACAGACAATCTGAAGCACCGAAATTCTTCCCAGCACACCGGTTAACCGCGTTCAGGAGCTGCAAGTCCAACATAGCAAACCGCGGAAGTGGCAGGGGCAGCTGTGAGCTTGACCCTCTAGTGGCTCTGGCACGTTAACTGCTAGGTTACAAGTGAGCGGCCAGCAAGGCCCTCGCGGGAGAAGTGTGTGAACCCCGTCGCCCACATCTGGCTGGGATCTCAAGAGTCAAGCCGTGAACCAGGGGCTCGACTCGAAGCGGATTATCAAGCTCAGTCCGAAGTCTCCGTAGTCATCCCCTGCCTTAATGAGGAACAGTCCATTGGGGCTTGCGTAGATAGCGCCTGGGCAGCCTTTGACGCGGCTGGGATCTCGGGCGAGGTGGTGGTGGCCGACAATGGTTCTACCGACGACTCGGTCGCGATCGCCCAACGACACGGCGCCCGCGTGGTGCACGCTGGGCTCAAGGGTTATGGCAGTGCGTTGCGCAAAGGAATTGAAGAGGCCCGCGGCGAGTTCATCATCATGGGCGATGCCGATGGCAGTCACGACTTTTCTGAAATACCCCGCTTTGTCGCCCAGTGGCGCGAGGGCTATGAATTCGTCGTAGGAAATCGATTCCAGGGCGAAATCAAGGAAGGGGCCATGTCCTGGCACCACCGGCGTCTGGGCACGCCTATCCTTTCCGCAATTCTGAACCTCTTTTTCGGCGCGGGAGTAGGCGATATTAACTGTGGTATGCGGGGCATCAGCAAGGATCTTTCTCGTCGCCTTGACTTGCGAACTACTGGGATGGAATTTGCGTCTGAGTCTCTGATCAAAGCCGCAAAACTGGGGGCCCGATTAACTGAGGTCCCCATTACCATGTGGCCGGACAGGCGCGATCGCCCGCCCCACCTTCGCACTTTCCGTGATGGTTGGCGGCACCTCCGATTCATATTGCTCTCTGCGCCGAACTGGCTGTTTCTCCTGCCGGGATCGTTGCTGGTGGCATTCGGAATCGGCTTGGTTTTATGGTTGTTGCCCGGCCCCCGCTTCGCGGGAAAGGTGGGTCTCGATGTTCACACCATGGCACTCGGGATGATGGTGGCGCTCTTAGGAGTCCATATCATTTCCATCGGCCTGTTCGTCAAGGTGTTCTCTTACACGGAAAAACTCTCGCGAAACCAGCGAACACTGGAGAGCTGGCTGAAGCGCGTGACCCTGGAGCACGGTATGCTGCTCGGAGGTGCATTGGCGGTGATGGGTTTCGCCGGCGATCTCATTGTCTTCCGGCACTGGGCAGCTGCGGGTTTCGGCCACTTAGACGCAGTCCGAACCGTGTTCTTCTTCTCGCTTTCTTTCTTTCTCGGGGTCGAAATACTTTTTTCTTCGGTCTTTCTCAGCATGCTGGGAATAAGCCGGGCGACTTACATTGGGGATTAGAGGTCGCTGCATACATCGCTAGGTGACGGACTTTTTCCATCCCATCCACAGATGATTCAAACCCCATTGAGTTAGAAAATACTTCTTCGTCAGGTTCCCGAATCCCGCCCGTACCAGCCTCTCCGTGATCTCTGAATCCTTGAGATAGTATGCCTCTTCGGCGCCCATACCTCTTTCGGAGTCCATATCGAATCTTGTTCCTAAAAGACGATCGTGCCATTCCACAACCTTGTGCACAGCAAGCTCCGCGAGCGGATTGCCCATGGTAACGATGACATTGCCTCCCGGCTTAAGGCAACGGTACGCCTCCGCCAACTCGGCATCTCGATCAGACCTGGGGACGTGGTTCAGATTTGCTATGAAGGTTATGGAGTCGAAGGATGCATCTTCGAAGGGGAAGTGGGCCATGTCCTCGACTATGTCTTCTTGCGAGAGGCCGGCGTATTGAAAGACGTCGATGCCTTTCCCATTTCCGCCAAGCCACTTAGTAACAAACTTATTGTGATACCCACACCCCACGTCGAGGCAGCGCCCAACGACTTCTCTCGCGACATAGTCGAACCTTTCGGATGCAAGAGAGGACAGGCCCCACCTGTCCTCATGAAACAAGGTTAGCGCCCGCAAGGGAAAAGTGGCAAAATCTTTCGCCTTCTGTAGAGTGGTGCGTTTCATCTGTCCGGATTGGCTTTCCACAGTCGTTGGCGGTGGCCAAACAACAAGATCTACTCGCGTATTACTGAGGCTGATACGGTAACAGCCTTGGAGGCTTCTCGTCTGCCTCAACGACCGAAGCATTGCGATCCTTAAAGTATCTGATCAACTCTTCGTTTTCCGGGGAACTCATCTCACGCGACCAAACCACCTTGGCGTCGTCAATCCTAGCGTCGTTGTACACCCATTCCTCAAATGGCTCATGGCCCGGCTTGTAGCGCACGATCACGAGCTGGCGTCCCGGAATCCGCTGCAAATCTGCGAGAATCGCGGCGCGCCCGAAGCTCTCGGGACCTCGCTGATACCACGCGGGCGCGTAGGATTCAGTCAAAGGGATGTGGAGGGGCACGGCGGCAGCGCGCAGCAGAAACATGATTACGCAGATCACGGGAATCGCTCGCGTCATAAACAGCCCGGTCCGCTCAACCCGCCACCGCCACAATTGCAAGCGCCGCATCGCCTGCAGCACGAAAACAAATATCAGTCCGGCTAGTGGAGCCGCGTAATGCGGTGTAAAGAACAACGTCTCAAGCCCCAAACCCACCAATGAAATAGCGCAGGTAAGCAGCAGAAAACGCGTTCGGCCGGTGACCTGTTTCCACGAGAAACCATACGGCAGGATTATGAGCATCATCAACAGTGGAAACGTTAAGACCGGGCCTAAGTAGAAAGTCCAGGCCAAAACGCCTTTTGCGATCATCCCAGCCGGAGAACGGGCGAGCGCAGATCCAACCAGTTCCTCGTCCACATACATTCGCTGCATGACCTTGTGGTGGTAAATCGGCTGCGACGTTGGAGATTGCCAGCGGAAGAATGGCGCAGCCGCGTAGGTTTCCCGTTCCACCTGGTAAGGCATGCGCACCGGGTTTCCTGTGACGCGCCAGAAGTAATATCCCATGCCAGCAGCGGTCAATGCCATGAGCAGGGATAACGGTAAAACAACGCGGCGAAGGGACACCTGTATTGGCGGCCTGTGCTTGCCCAACATCCAGGCGAAAAGTGCCAGTGCGAAGGGCAGACTAAAGACGAATCCTTCATACGGACGACTGTTGGCCAGAATCGCCAGACCCAATCCCATTAGGAGTGCGTCCCGAACACGCTGTGAGCGCTTGATTCGAGGCAGCGCTCCTAGAACCAGCGCGCCCCCAATGGCTCCCAGCGCCCCGCCCCAGTAACTGTTCGCCCAGTAGCTAAAAGTGCTGAGGCGCAAGACTGCCAGCAACCCGCCGAGCAGGGCCCATCGTGGTGGCAACCAACCCTGTAACATCCAGCAGATCGCGCTACACATCAGGCCAGCGCTGAACCATACGCCCCAAAACGGATGTCCGCCGATAACCTTACCGGCTGCAAGAATCAGTCCCTGCGCGGGCTGGGCGAAGCACTGATAGGTGGGCTTCTGGAGGATACTGAACGTTTCGAAATGGACCCACATCGGGTGCGTGGGATTGGTCAGGCGTCCGTGAGCAAACGTGTCGGCCGCAAGCAGATATCCGAATTCGTCATGAACCACCGGCTCTGGAACCGGCAAAATAGGTAACAAGGCGGCCCGCAATACCAGCGCGGTCAACCCGACAACCACGATGGCAAGCCCGCGTCTACGTGCAAGCCTGACAAAGCCCCGCTCCGATACCTCAAACCAATGCGACCCCGCCGTGGGAAAAGTGAAGGCGAAGACTATCGCAACCAGCACCAAGCTACTTTCGATTAGAAGCATTGGCTGACAAGCTCCGTTGCGTCGGCGGAATTTTCGGCTAGCCTCAGCGCCGCGAAGGCGAAGACCATAAGCAGTGGAAACTCCAGGTAAACGCGGTGCCGCGCGAGCAACACGAAATAAAGCGTCGGAATCCAGAAAAGTACAAGTGTGGTTCCAAGAGCCAGACGCAAGCCGGGCCTGTCGCGCCCAGGGAAATGGGCGCACACAAGAAGCATGGCTAGAATCAGAGGGCTCATGTCATGCAAAAACAGGTGGAACCCGGTCACCAAGGAAACAACCAACGCCACCGCGAACATTATGTCGAAAAAATCTTCTGTGTTTTCCTGGCGCCAGCGCCATGCAATCAGCAGAACCAGGAATACCGAAACGGCAGCCACCATGAGCCTGACAATCGCCGGACCGACTCTGCGTCCCAGAATTGCGTGGACAAAACCTTGCAGGCTGGCCATGTCGGTGACCGCTCCGTAGGATAAATTGTCGGGATTGCCGGCGATGTTCAGAAGAAGATGGACGTAACTCAGGAGTCCTTGCCATCCCACAGCCGCCAGCGACACGGCGCCCAGCAGCGTGGCAGTCAAGGCGAAACCCTCGAGAAGTTTCCATTTTCGCCGAAAAACAAAAATGAGCGCAAAAGGCAGCACGAATTGGAACTTGAATAATCCGAGGCCCAGGCACAAGCCCGCTCTGAAATCGTGGCCGCGCTTGAGGCTGATGAAGGTCAGTGCATACACTAGCAGAAGAAGCAGCGACGATTGACCCTGGTAGAGGGCGATGCCCAGAGGCGCAAAGAGAATCCAGAGTGCCAGATAGCCGAGCGCGTCTTTGGGGACGGGCGCATATGGGCGGAAGACGTACGGAAGAACCAGCCAAATGAGGACATTTACTAAGCCCCAAATCAGGTAAGCCCTTCGGTAGGGTAGGCCGGCAAGGGGTGCGAGAAAGAACGCTTCGAAGGGAGGATGCTCATAAATAAGAGGCTCGGCACGCGCGAACAGCGAGCTTTTCAAACTTGCCTGTTCCCGAAGATCGTAAAGCTTTGCACCCTGCCCCTGATAGATAATCCGGGCGCCCAGGTAGGTGACGGAGAAATCTGTTTTTTCTACGTTTGGCCCGCGTGCGGCCCAAACAACGGCTCCGCAAAGGAGAACTGCCGCTGCGAATTCGGCAATTGTGCCTTCGTTGAATCCAATATTGATCGTCTTGCTTGGGCGAGCACCAGGTGGGGCAGATGTCACTGGCATAAAGATTCATCCCGGGCGGGCGCTGAGGGCCAGCGTCCGTGGTCGATGGCGGTGATCCCGCCTTCAACAGCCGCCGGCTTATTACGGTACGCGGATAATCTGGGAGGAATCTCATCCGGTTCCATCAACCAGACGCAGCGATCTTTGTAATACTGGATCAGTTCCTCGTTCTGAGTGGCGCCCATGTCCCTCGCCCAAACTACTCTTGAGCTGTCAATGTTTTCTCCGTTGTACACCCACTCAGCTAAAGCGTTGTGATCCGGCCTATACCGCACCAGGACAAGATGGCGCTCTGGCAAGGATTCAAGCTGTGCCGCCATTTTTGCGCGCTCCGCGCCCATGGCCGACAACGTTCCCGGCTGGGGCGTAGCTGCGAGGATTCGCACCTCCATCGGCACCAGCAACACACAGATCACCACAATGGCGCGCACCAGGAAGAGACCCGTCGGCTTGCCTTCCCAGCGCCATGCCCTTAGATGGCGCATTCCTTGCAGAATCACCGCCAAGATTACGACGGACATGGGTGCGGAATAGTGGGCGAGGAAAAATATGACGAGCGCCGTCCCGGCAAAGGAAACAACCCCGGTTATTATCAGTAACCTGAGTCGGCGGTCGCGCAGCACCCAGGGGAGTGTGAATAGCGGAATTGTAAGCACAGGACCAATAAAAAATATCCAGATCGTTCCGACCTTTATGGCTGTTTGGCGCAGGAACCCGCGTACCGACCTCGCCTGTAGGTATTGAGAGAGTTCAAGCTTGAGATAGAAGTCACGCACAACCTGGTGGTTATAGACTGGCTCCGGGTTAGAAGACTGCCAGTAGAAATAACGCGCCACGGCATATCCATCTCGATTCACCTGGTGAGGCATACGAAAGGGGCTGCCCGTGACCCGCCAAAAGTAGTAGCCCATCCCAGCACTCACGAGCGCCAGCAAAAGGACGAGGGGAAGCCCGACGCGTCGGATCCACACGGCTACCGGAGGACCCTTTTTTCCCGCCGTCCAAACCAGCAGTGCCACTGCCACTACCAGGCTGAGCACCAGCCCTTCATAGGGCCGGGTGTTAGCGAGGACTGCGACGCCGACGCCCAGCAACAATGTATCGCGCACACGTTGGTGCCGCACGATGCGCGGCAGAACACCTAAAACCAGGGCTCCGCCTGTCGCCGCCAGAGCACCGCCCCAATAAATATTATCCCAGTAGCCGAGAACACCGAAGCGCAGCACCGGAAGCAACCCACCCAGCAACGCCCATCCGGGCGGCAGCCACGCTTGCAGCATCCAGCAGATTGCTGCGCACATTACACCTGTGCTGAACCACACACCCCAGAAAGGGTGCCCTCCGATGACTCTGCCAGCCGCTAGAACCAGGCCCTGCAAGGGAGGATACATAGAAGCATAGGTAGGCTGGAAAATGATGTGAAAACTCTCAAAGTGCACCCACATAGGGTGTGGCGGATTCGTGACACGCCCGCTGGAGAAGGTATCCGCTGCCAAGAGAAAGCTAAATTCATCGTTGACAAATGGTGTCGGAATGGGCCACACAGGTAATAGCGCGGTCCGCATGGCTAACGCAGACAGGCCGCAAAGCAGAACGCTGATTCCATGCCTGCGAGCGACGGCTGCGAGCGCGCGCTCCGCCCTTCGAAACCACTTCGAGCCGAGTTGCGGGCAGGTCAGCGCCAACAGCAGCGCGACCGAAGCGAGTAAGGTCTCCGGTCCTAAAAAGGCAAACATCTATTTATGACGCCTCCGCTGGCTCGAATGGGCCACATGGAATGAGCCTACTAATTTCCTCTTCGGCTGGTCTATTCCGGGACCTTTGAGCTAGCCACAGTCGCGATCTTCCGCCGGTCTTCCCCATGCAATTTCGCTGGAAGCCGCCAACGGCCTATGGGCTTCCGGTGATTCTCTGGATTTGGTGCTGCAGCCACTCGCCTCCCGATCGGAGCGAATTTGTTATCGGAGGGAGAACCCAGCCGTAATCCTTTTCCCAAATACTCGGCAGATACCAGACCTGCCGGAGTTTGCGCCAGAAGCGAGCGCGGGTTGCGGGATCGTCTGCGGTGGGGCCTAACTCCTCCGTTGAAACGGCAAATTCGGGTGGAACGTCTTGTGGGAGACGGTGCCCGTAACCGTATTTCCACTGGATCTGCGTGACCGCACAGTTCCAATACGCTCTGGCTACTTTCTCTTCCGAGACGCGCTTCTCAGCCGGCCAGGAGCTGGATTCATCAATAAATTCCCGGGGCAGAGCGGTGCGCAACCGGAACTTCGGCTGGAAGGATGCATAAGCTAAAAGCCCAGCCGCAATTATAAGAATCGTTGCTTTGTCATATTTCCGATTGACCAACATCTTGACTCTCTTGCTAAGCCTTGCATTGACAAATCTCTTTGTGGCATTGGCAGCGTTCCATCACGGTCTCGTGACTCGAGCCACAGGTCAAACGCATTCAGCTAGTCCGGTACGAGGTTTTCAGAAAGCACACCACGCTATGGGCCACTGCTCGTCGCCGTTGCTGCGGTGC
>QIAP01000072.1 GCA_003225075.1 Acidobacteriota bacterium
GTAGAGGCCAAAAGAACCGGCTACCGGATGCACGACAGCCATCTCTGCCAATGCATAGGCGATGACCAGCGCAATCACTGCGCCGAACAAATAGGTGACAATCACCCCGGGTCCGGCAAGATGAATGGTAACGCTGCTGCCCAGGAAAAGACCGACGCCAATCGCCCCTCCAATGGCAATCATCGTGAGCTGCCGCTGGCTCAGTTTGCGCTGTAGTCCCTCTGCCTGCATTGCTCCGCTCATACTCTCAGGATTGAGAACTGGAGGAGCGTTGCCGGAAATAACGGGCTTAGTCATATTGCTGCCAGCACATTTTTCACAGTGGACCAACTCACCATTCCAACGAACTGCGTGTATCATGTCGCGGCATGACTCAATTTCCTGTAGCCGAGATTCGCGCTTCTTTCCCCGCCCTGAGCCAGGGCGACGAGTTCATCTTCTTTGACAATGCGGCCGGCGCGCAAGCCCCTCAAGTCGTCCTGGATGCGGTCAACCAGCACTTGCTCACGCGCAATGTACAGCGTGGCGGCCCTTATCCGAAGAGCAAAGAAGTGGACGCAGCCATCGCGCGCGCGAGAGAGAGTGTGGCGGTATTCTTGAATGCGCGTGAAGCCAATGAAGTGGCTTTTGGGATGAATGCCACTTCTTTCATACGGCTGGTCAGCCTGGCGATCGGCCAGAGCTTGGGCGAGCGGCGAGAAATCATCGTTACCGACATGGACCACGAGGCCAACGTGGCCACTTGGTTCGCCCTGGAACGCGAAGGCGCAACCTTTTTGTGGTGGCGGATACGTGATGACGGCAACCTGCACGTGGCCGACCTCGAGCCCCTGCTTTCCTCCCGCACTCGCCTGGTGGCATGTACGGTGGCTTCCAACGCCATCGGATCCATCGTGGACGTAGCCGAGGTGGCCAGGCTCGCGCACGCCGCCGGAGCGGAGGTCTTTCTCGACTGCGTGCATTATGGTCCTCACGGACCCATCGACGCGCAGGCATTCGGCTGCGACTATCTGGTCTGCTCCGGATACAAGATCTTTGCCCCTCATATGGGCTTCCTCTGGGGCCGATTGGAAGCGCTTCGCGCCTTGCCCACTTTCCGCGAGTACTTTATTCCTGATACTCCGCCATTCAAGTTCGAGGTTGGCACCTTCGTTTACGAAAACGTCGCCGGGATGGATGCGGCAATCTCCTACCTCGAGGGATTGGGTCGAAGGTTGGCTGCGAACACTGTGCCGGAGTCCCGGCGAGCGAACATCGTGCGCGCCATGGAAACGATCCGCGCTTACGAAGCGTCGCTTTCGCTCGAGCTCCTGAGCGTCCTTGGTGCTCTCGGCGCCCAGATCTTCGGCATTGCCGATCCCGTGCTTGTGCGTCACCGAGTGCCGACACTGTGCTTTAACTTGAAAAATATCGATCCGGCGATCGTCGCGGAAAAGTTGGCGCGCGCTGGCATCGGCGTGCGCCACGGACATATGTATTCGCCACGGCTGATGAACCGGTTGGGGCTCAATATCGACAAGGGCGCCGTGCGTGCCTCCCTCGTCCACTACAACACGATGGGGGAGATTCATCGTTTTGGAAGTGCTCTGGCCGAGATTGCACAGCATGCATCGCCCTCGTAACGGCAAATGGTTCCGCACCCCTCAGTTTCGCGTCGGAACGGCACCATCCACGACTAGCAAATCCAGGCTCTTGGACAACGCGCGCAGCAGGGCTTCCACATCCTGCCACGAGTTATACACGTGAAGAGAGATGCGCAGCCCGTCATGCCGGCTGGACACCACAGTGCTGCTTTCTTCTAGCTTCTTCACTAGCGCCTCTGGGTCGCGAGCTTTGAGAACCACCAGGGGTCCAATGCTGTCGGCCCGGGGTCTTCGTTTGAATCCCTTGCTCGACCGCGCCTTGCAGCAATGTCGTCGTCAACTGCCCCACCTGGCCCGCCACGTTCTCCATTCCGATTCCGCGGAGTAGCTCCAGCCCGCGTACCGACGCATAGATGTTTGGAATCGACGGCGAGCCCGACTGGAACCTGCGAGCTGACCGTGCCGGATCGAACCGCTTCGGATCGAACGCAAACGGGTTTGTCTGCCCGAACCAGCCGCTCACCGTAAGTATTAGGGATTTGCACGGCGCAGTCAGTTCCTTCCCGAAAGAACCATTAGAGTTCAAGGCGCCACACACATCGCGGTTGCCACCGATCATGTTATTGAGTCTTTTCGCAACGGACTTTGGGCAGGATACAAGACCAGCGAAGGCATAGAGCCCGACCTGTTGGCACAATTCCCACTTCTCGAAGACGTCCTCTCCGCTGCTGGCATTGTTGTCTGGCCGATGGTGGAGTTCGAAGCAGACGACGCGCTTGCTGCCGCTGCGCTTGCGGCTGCTCGAAGTATAAGAAAAACAAAATCTCGAAGTATAGGAAAATCAAAATCTCATTTGTGGGAGGTTAAGTTGCGAGTGAGGTAAGGATTATTCGATGTGCTCCTCCCAACACTTCTTAAATTCGTCTTCGTATTTCTTCCACTGGTCTGCCGAACGCAATGACTTTTCGTTATAGCGGGGGAAGCTCTTGATCTGTTGCTTGGTAATGTCAACGGCGAAATCGTCTTTATGCTTCGCGTCGGCAGTAAACCTGGTCGATTGGGATCAGAAACTTGCCAGCTTCCAACCAGCCTCCGCTATCCACGACGAGATATCGGATCTCCATGGTGGCGTGATCGAAGATTACGTCGTCTAGTTTTCCGATCTTTTCATCTTCCGCACCGTAAACGGTTGCGCCGCGGATGTCATCAACACCTTGCGAAAAACGATGGCTGCCCAGAGTGCCAACGTGGGCCATAAAGTTCCTCCTGAGGACCAACCCCATTAGCCCTGGGTAGCGTCCCAACACACAGTCAGTGTGAAATGGGGAAGAACCAAATCAATTGGACTAGATTCTTAGTGGGGAGTACACCTTTGGAGGTATGTTGGGGTTGGTGCCTCATTTATAGCTTGACCAACGTGAGGTCACGGCGCCAGTGCGATAGCCCTGTCACAGCCGCTTAGCTCGATTCTTGGTGGAAAGTCGCCTTTCAAACTTAAAAGTCTACATGCAGCCGAGCTCCGGGTACCCATACCGGGCCACGGTCCTGGTTATATCCCGGATTGCTTATGAATTGCAGTTGAGCCGAGGCAAAAATACCGCGCCACATACGCAAGGTGTAGTAGGTCTCCCATATGTTCTCCCGACCGTAACGCAGATTGCCGTCGCCGAGCAGAAAGCCGCGGCCTCCGAGGCGGAGATATTCGGCATGGTCACTACTGATGCCGTTTGTGACGAATGCGGAGCCCACCTTGTCTAACTTCCGTTGCCAGCGTTCTCCCCCAAGATCGATGCCGAATGAAACCGTGTTATTGACTTCGGTATAAGCAAAGGATTCGTGTCTGCCTTCGTTCCAGCCTGCCCTCGCAAATGCTCTGAGGTGGTGCGGTAGTTCCTGCTCAAAGTTAAGACCAAATCCGTATTTCAGCGAACCTTGATGGCGATGAGCGGTGATGTCCGGCCTGGGATCGATCTCCCGCAGGAAGGCGGTGACGGCTTCCCGGTAATCTCCCATATTGGCAGTGTTCCAATAGGCGAGTGCCCTGATCGTGGTGGCCTTCGCTCCCAGCCATGCGGGACGGAGCTCAAGTTCAGTGTTTTCGGAATGAGCCCGAAGCAAGTTCCAATCCAAGTTGACGCCGTTGGCCACTTTCGGCATGAGCATTTCGGCCACGCGGACGGCGAATCGTGGCTGCTGATACTCGACGATGGCGCCGTAGGTATACCCGCGCGTGTCTGCTGCATAGTCATACGCGCCGTTATTAACAATCGTCCAATTGGTGAACTGGAGATGGCTGTCACTGCCAATGGAATTCGTGTCGAAAAAATCAGCGGCGCTCAGTTTGCCAATTCGAATTTCCAGGCGCTTCGTGGGAACCATCTTCGAGATTGAAAAGGGCGTCGGCTCTTGCTCCGCTTGTTCGCCGGAGAGCGCAATCGTGTGGTGGAGCATGATTCGCGCAATGTACGGCTTGGGACCGAGATCGGGGTTGCGAACCACGTCCACATTGGTGAAACCGGCTAGGCCAAGGGTATCGCTGATGCCATGGCCGCTGAGGTCTTCCACGTCAAAGAGCAGTTCCGTCCCGCGCCTGACTTCCACACCGGTGTAAAGGGTGAGCACGCGAGAGAGCGCATGCTCGCTGGTATCTTTCAGACTGTTCGGCCCGCTATTGAGAGCGGGAAATCGGCCGTGGCCTTGAAGAATGAAATTTAACTGCCCCGAGATCGAAAAACGGCTCTCCCCATGGGGAAAAATCGTTAGCTGCGGCTTATCGTTTGTGGTCTCCTGCGCGGCCATTGCTGCGAGCAATGAGAAAAAGAGGGGGACGATTGCCATCGCGTTCTTAATCGTCACCGTTTCTCCTCATACCCAAAACATCGCGATCGCGGCGATAAACATTGCAACAGTGGTAATTGCTACAGCTACTTTGCCGAGTGATGAACTTGTCTGACCATTCATCAGCTTTGAATCGGAGGCCACGATTAGGATGCCGACAAGCAGAAAGGGCGCCAGCAGTCCATTGATGATCGCCGTCCAGTAAAGCGCCTTCACCGGGCTGATTTTCATGAAATCCATTATGACGGCGGCGATAGTCGAAGCAAGGATCATGCCGTAAAAGGATCGCGCGTGTTGCAGCTGTTTATCAAGCCCCTGTTTCCATCTGAGAGCTTCGGCGAAAGCATACGCGGCCGATCCCGTCAGGGTGGGAATTGCCAGGAGTCCGACCCCAATGATGCCGACGGTATACAAAGTTGTAGCAAATCTGCCGGCGAGCGGAAGCAGCGCCATGGCGGCATCTTTTGAGGTCTCGATATGAGTGTGGCCGCTGCGGTTCAAAGTGAACGCTGTGGTGAGGATGATGAAGTACATCACCAGGTTAGAGAAGAAGGTTCCGATACCGACATCCAACTTACGAGTGCGAATTTCATCAATGGTCGCGCCCTTTCGCTGTGAGAGACGTTTATGCCCCGCTGCCTTTTCTTCTTCGATCTCCTGGGCTGCTTGCCAGAAAAAGAGATACGGACTGATTGTGGTCCCAAGAATCGCGACCAGGGTTTCCCATCCTTGCTTGCCATGTGGCAAGGAAGGAACGAATGTATCGTGAAGAGCTGCGCTCCAGTTGGGATGAATAACAAATGCGCTGATAACATACGCAAAGAGAACGAGCGCCAGCCACTTGAGCGTGCTGGCAATCTGGTAGTAGCGCAGCCTGACAGTCGCCCAAGAGATACCGACGGCAAAAATGATCACCCAGAGATGCGAACTCAGGTGACTGAGCATCTCTGCGGCGTCAGACATTCCGGCGAGATCAGCGCCAACATTGATGGTGTTCGCCACGAGAAGCGCTGTGATCGCGAGGAAAACAATGGGCCCCGGAAATTTGGTTTTAAAGGTGGCTGCGAGACCGCGCCCGCTGACCATGCCGATACGGGCGCACATCATCTGTACGGCAGCCATGAGCGGCCAGGTAATCAGTGCCGTCCAAAGCAGGTTGGTGCCGAGTTGCGCGCCGGCTACGGAGTAGGTTGCGATTCCGGATGGATCATCGTCTGCCGCACCGGTAACCAAACCTGGCCCCAGAGAATTCCAGAAGCGGCTTCCGGTCCAAAAGGTCGACCTTTTAATATCCTTTACCACTCCATCTCCTTCTCCTTATGGCACAAAGAGACCGTCGCGCAGATCACTATCACTGAAAGGGCTTGGGGCGTGTGCAGTTAAGAGGAAGCTTATGTCAGGCCAGCCCCAGTTAGTCACAGCTCTTGTCCAGCCATGACGAGCGGACCGAGCTAGATCGGACTTCACACGAGCGCTTCAACTAGCGAACCAAGTTGTCCAATAATTAACCGCTGTTCACGCCGCGAAGGCTGACATAGGATGCAGGGAGACGCCTGCAGGTTGCGGTCAACATACTTGCCGGAAGCAATTGGAACCCGTTACCTATGTCTGATCAGAAACAAAACTCCCCACGTCCGCCGCGTGCGCCTGGCCATCTGGAACAGGAGGAGAGCAAGCTTTGGCGTTTGGCCCTGTTGTTCCTGGTCCTGCTTGCGACCGGTTTGGCGGCACTCTCCTGGGAACGGCTGCAAAATCTTCCTTATCATCTGGGAGCGCTGCCAATTGGACTTCTGGTGCTGTCCATTTTGTTTGCTGCCTACGCCTACGGGCGGCGCCGTGAAGTTGGGGAACTCAAGAGCCTGCTGCAAAATCTCCAGGAGCGGGCAGGAGTTACACCGTCGGAAGAGCAACTCGATCATCTCAGCCAACTTATTTTGCGTTCGCAGCGCAGCTTCAAAGAGCTGATTGACTCGTTTGATGACATTGCTTTTGCGATCTCGCTGGATGGCACCTTGCGTACGGTGAACCGGCGTGTTTCAGACCTGCTGGGTAGTCCCTTTACCGAGATTGTGGGACGCAAGATCGATGAATTTATCGAAGAACCACAGCGTGACGAGGCTGACAAGGGGTTGAGGAGATTTATCGAGACGCGGCGCTGGTCAGGCGTGGTGCGCGTGCGCGTGAAAGGCAACTCCAGGGCGCTCTATTTTGATTGTGTCTTGAATGCCATCGTAAAAGGAGATGAGGTGGTCGGCGCCAGCACGTTGGCGCGAGACGTGACCGAAGAAAGGGAAAAAGAGCGGCGCTTCACCGAACTCTTCGAGACGTTGCAAGAGGGAGTCTATTTCAGCCGGCCGGAGGGAAAACTGCTCGATGTGAATCCGGCCCTGGTTTCCATGTTGGGATACTCCAGCAAAGAGGAACTGCTTGCCGTAGAACCCAGCGGGCTTAACCTGAATCCTGATGAAGACCCGGTGTTGGGGCGCGGTGTAGACGATCGAGGCGGAACCCGGACCCGGGAAATCACGCTGCGCCGCAAAGACGCCACGCCGGTCATCTTCCAGGATGCTTCGCGAGCAGTATGGGACGGCTCGGGCAATATCATCCGCTACCAGGGCACGCTGGTGGACGTCACCGAAAAGCGGAATATGGAGAAGCAGATCCAGCAGCAGGAGGAGTTCCGTCAGTATTTGCTGGAAAGCTTCCCCGATCTGATCCTGGCGGTTGACTTGGAGGAGCGCTACAGTTTTGTCAGCTCGCGGATTCGCGACCTGCTGGGCTACCGTCCTGAAGATCTGCTGGGTAACAAAATTGACGACCTGAAGGATCATTCCTCGGAGCTGGTCACACTCTATCGCGATGTGGTTTCCGGAAAACAGCTGTTTGCCGCGTGTGAATATGGCGCGCGACACCACGATGGAAGCTGGCGGACGATGCGCGCTTCGGCCAGCCGATTGTTCGACGCCAAAGGTAATTTAAGTGGCGCGATTATTTCAGTACGCGACATCTCCATCGAGAAAAAGCTGGAGCAACAAATTATCCAGAGCGAACGCATGGCGGCCATGGGGCAGATGATCGGGGGCTTTGCGCACGAGCTCAATAACCCGTTGACCGCCATTCTGGGCGTATCGGAACTGTTACAGGACGAAGGCGCCGGCGAGGCGACCAAAAAACAATTGAGCATGCTGCAACAGCAGGCGCGTCGCGCTGCCGAGATCGTGCAGAATCTGATGTATTTCTCGCGCCCGCCAGCGCCGGGGAAAAGCCGCCTTAATCTCGGAGAACTGGTGGACCGCACGTTACACCTGCACGCTTATTCTCTACGCAAGAGCAATATCACCGTCGATTTCCTTAGTGAGTCGGGGCTGCCTCCCGTGGTGGGCGATCCCCATCAGTTGATGCAGGTGTTCCTGAATCTCATCCTCAATGCCGAGCAAGCCATTCGGGAAGCGCGCGACCGCGGCACAATTCGCGTTCGGCTGGGGCACACGGACGATTCGGTGTGGGCTACCTTTCAGGATGATGGGCCTGGGATCGCGCCGGAAATTCTGCCAAACATCTTCGACCCGTTCTACACCACGAAAAGACCTGGGCGCGGGACCGGCCTTGGCTTGAGCATCTGCAAGGCTGTCCTGAAGGAATATGAGGGAAACATAGAAGCTGCTTCGGCGCCCGGAGGCGGCGCCGTATTCACCGTGATGCTGCCAATTGCAAGTGGAGGCACCGCGGTTGCGGCGGAGGGCACGGCAACGCCCAGTTCTTAGCGGGGATTCATTTTTCCTAGCGCTCTACCGCCATGGCCACTGCATTGCCACCGCCAAGGCAGAGGGCTGCGATTCCACGATGAACATCGCGACGAATCATTTCATAAATGAGCGTCACCAAGACGCGCGCACCGCTCGCGCCAATGGGATGTCCGATGGCAACTGCACCGCCATTCACGTTGACCTTTTCTGGATTGAGACCCAACTCGCGCATCACGCCGAGCGCTTGCACTGAGAAAGCTTCGTTCAATTCGTAAAGATCAACGTCTTCGTTCTTCCATCCAGTTTTCTCCCATATCTGACGCACAGCGTCGACGGGGGCCATCATGACCCATTTGGGATCGATGCCGCTGGTGGCTTGGGCGACGATACGAACCATCGGCTGAACACCGAGTTCTTTGGCGCGTTGTGCGCTGGTGACTACTAGCGCGGCGGCTCCGTCATTTACTCCGGGAGCGTTGCCGGCGGTGACGGTGCCGTCCTTTTTGAATGCCGGCTTCAGAGAGCGCAGAGTTTCAATGCTGGTGTCTTCGCGTGGCGATTCGTCTTTCACGAACAAAACTGGCGGTTCACCTTTCTTTTTCGCCGGTATCTCCACGGGAACGATTTGCGATTTGAAACGGCACTCTTTGATTGCGGCGACCGCTTTGCGATGAGAGTTGACCGCGAATTGATCTTGCTCTTGGCGCGTGATGCCGTATTTTTCGGCGACGTTCTCTCCAGTCATTCCCATGTGATAGTTGTTGTAGACATCCCACAGGCCGTCAGTCACCATGGAGTCGATGATCTGCGCGTTTCCAAGACGGTAGCCTTTGCGGGCTTGGGGGAGTAGATACGGGGCGTTGGTCATTGATTCCATCCCGCCTGCCACCACGATTGAATTGTTGCCGGTCTGGATAGCTTGCGCCGCGAGTGCGACCGCTTTCAATCCGGAGCCGCAAACTTTGTTTATGGTCATGGCACCTACCTCTGGAGGCAGGCCACCAAGAAGAGCGGCCTGGCGCGCGGGATTTTGTCCTAAACCGGCGGAGATGACGTTGCCCATAATGCACTCGTCCACTTGCTTGGGGTCAAGCGGGGCGCGATGCACCGCTTCGCGGACTACGATGGCGCCGAGTTGAGGAGTGCTCAAATCGGAAAGGCTTCCCTGAAACTTTCCTACCGCCGTACGGCAGCCGGAGATGATAACGACATCGTCAAAAGCAGCCATAATCGCACTCCTAAATGATTTCCTAATACACAATTATAGATGTGCGTGAAGCAGAAAAGTTGTAATTGCGAGTTTTGCCAGACGAATGGACGGGGGAAGTGAAAGTCTCTTGCTTTTTCAGATGGCCACGTATTTGTCAGCGACTGGAGCAGACAAAAAGAAGATGGAATATAAAAAGTTGTTCGCGATGACGCGAATTTTGTTCGCGCGTTACCTCAGCGGTGACTTTAGTACATGCGACACACGTCCGCACACATCATTTTTTTCTTGACATCAATTTTCATTGACTCTATACATTCAATCAGTGTGCAACAGTTGACCGTTGCATAGTCCATGACAAATGGAAGGGAGAATAGATCCATGGCAGCTAAGAAGAAAGCAAAAAAAGGCAAGAAGAAACACTAAGTCGTTTCAAGAAACAAAGCGGGGACGCCAAAAGCGTCCCCTAGTTTTTTGCACGTGAGTTTCCGCCGCCCTTTCCCATCCAAATTCTCGTGAAGATTTAACGCAGGCCATGCCGGCTTGCATGCATTTCGGAATGCCTCTTAGGAATCGAGGAACAATCGCTAGTTGGCGCGCCCGGCGGCCTTTTTCGCTGGTGACGTATAGAGATATTTTTCGGTGGCGGGACACAAGTTGCGGTAAGGGCATGTCGAGCAGTAATAGTCGGGCTTGGCGGGAAACTTCCCGGTGGCAATTTTCCGAGCGACTTCCTCTACCTTGGCTTTTGTTTCCTGCAATTGGATCTCGCTTCGCGTTGTTGACACGGAACTGTTGTCTTCCAGGTTATAAAAGACAAGGCGATCCGCTTTGTAGCCCCAATTCTGAAAAGCGGCGAGAGCGTAGATCGAGAGCTGTAGGCTGGCGTCGGCATCCTCTTGCGAGCGAGGCTTGCCAGTTTTGTAATCTACAATCGTAACGGCTTCCCCGGCGGCGCGGTCTATGCGGTCGATACGGCCGTTCACTGTGGCCCCGCCAATGCGAATGGAAAACCACTGCTCGGTATTGAGGACTTCGGCTTTGGCAGCTTGGCGGGTGACCACAATGAACTGCCGCAATTGCTCGAGACCCTGCTGCTCGTACAGATCGTGTTGATAGCGGTCCTGAATGCCTGCGCCAGTCAGGTCGGCACGAAACTGCGCAATAAGATTGTCGTCGCTCATATCCCGCGCGAAGCGCAAAGCATCGTAGTAGGTGCGAAGTACGCGGTGCATGGCGGCGCCGTATTGCATCGCAGCCGGGACCTCGCCTGGCATTCTCCATTCGCGATCCAGCTTGAACTGCAAGGGACAGGTCTCATAGGTTTCAATCGCCGAGGCGCTAAGCGGTGAGTTCGGATGGAGGAAGCTATCCTTTGACAGCCATGCCGCAGCATTGGACATGGAGATAGTAACTGCTTCGGCTTCGCCAAACAGATCTACCTGGAAAGGCCGCGCATCGCGCCGTCGAAGCCATGGTTGCAAAGTTGAAGCCTTTAGAAGATCGCGCAAGAAGCCTGGAGGAGTGTCGTCTTTCCCGGTGCCCTGCTTGGCGAAGATGGCGAGCGAGTCACGCGCGCGTGTCATAGCGACATAAAATAAGCGGCGCTCTTCCTGCTCGTGTAAGGCCTTGCCTTCGTCTTGCGCCACCGAGTCTGGATCCAGCAAATCGCGCGGAAATTCCACCAATGACTCGTGGAACGCGCAGGGGAAACTACTGGAGAACGCGCGGATAATATACACGTGATCGAATTCCAGTCCCTTGGCGCCGTGTACGGTCATGAGGTGGACGGCATCATCATCTCGGGCGGCCAGCGGAATGGTCCCGCGGGCCTCGCGAAAATATTCGATGTATTCGAGGAATTCGCCCAACTCTCCAGTTGCGGTGACGGCTTTCTTCTCCCAAGCGTCTACAAAATCCAGCAAGGCGTTCAAGGGCGCTGAAGTGCGATCGAGGGCAAAACTCCGCGTGACGATTTCCATTGCTGCCCGGCTTTTCACGTTAGCCCGCTGGATCTCGTGCCGGACTTCTTCGATTTTCTGCAAAACTGCGGGGCCGCCTTCGACCTGCTTGAGAGTATCCACAAGATTGGAGTCCTTACCGGCAGACTTCATGGCGGTCCGCAGTTTTTCGGGATCGATGTTGAATTGTGGCAAAGCTGCCACACGAAACACGCTGGCGGCATCGGTGGGAAATACGATCGCTCCCAGGCATGCCAGCATGTCGCGAACCTCTGGGGTATCCAGCACGTCCATGTTCTCGATGGAGAACGGAATGCCCCGTTGAACTAATTCCTTCACCAAATCGTCGCGGCTGACGTGATTGCGGTAAAGCACGGCGAAGTCCTTCCAGCTACAGCGCAATTGCCGCCGTTTCTGGAGAATGCTGGTAACCAGGTCGCTGGCTTCGAGTGGGTGGCCTCGCCACAGCACAGCTTCGACGGGTGAATTACTCATAAGCCGCCCGGCGGAAGCGGCTTCTTCATCACGCGACGAGAGAAGCGGGGCGCGGCGGTAAAGAAGTTCGGCGCCCTGACTAACTGGGAATACGGGTGGGTTCTTCTCAATCAAGCCGAAGGCGCATTTCAGGATGGAGGTAACCGAGCGGCGGTTCTTTTCCAACACCCTGACGCGGGCGCTGGGGAATTGCCGCTGGAACAATCCGAAAGCTGCGCTTGAAGCTCCGCGGAAGCGATAGATGGCCTGGTCGGGATCGCCGACCGCAAACACATTGCATTCTTTGCCAGCGAGCAGAGAAAGTATCTTGACTTGGGCAAAATTGGCGTCCTGGAACTCGTCAACCAGAATAAACCGCGCGCGGGTTCGTTCCGTCGCCAGGAGATCATTGTTCTGGCGCAGAAGATCATAGGCACCCGTGATCATGTGACCAAAGGTTCCCAGATTTTCCTTCTGGAGCATGTTCTCGACGATTGCAAAGACTCCGGCGATCTCCCGGCAACGCTCGATAACTTGTTCGCTAGTTAGTGTTGGCGCCTTTTTTGAAGAAGTGACTCTGGGGAGCGGCAATTCTCCGCGCTCCAGACGTGCAACGTAATCGGCGTACTTCTCGGGTCCGACTAATTCGTCCTGGCAGCGACGGATGAAGCCCAGGAGATCATCCAGAAACTGAGTGACGTTAGCTGCGCGCACAAAATACTTAAGGTGCAGCTCGCGGATGCGCTTGCGAAGATAAATCCAAAGATCCTTGTCGTCGAGGAGTCCAAATTCCTTACCGCAACGCTTAAGGAGAAGGTTGCAATAGGCGTGAAACGTTACCGCCTGAAGGCCGTCGATGTCTGTGCCTCTAAGTTCGGCGCTAACGCGGGCGCACATCTCGTGAGCTGCATTTTCGGTGTAGGTAAGAGCAAGTATCTCGGAGGGACGCGCATGGCCCTCCTGAATCAAATGTGCGATGCGACGAGTCAGGACCGTAGTTTTGCCGGTTCCCGCCCCTGCCAGCACCACCATCGGCCCGTGTACGTGTTCGATGGCTTTGGTTTGGTACTCGTCAGGGAAGAACTGGACGGTCGCCGGAGTGCGCTTGGGAACAGGCATTGGGGCGAGGATAGCAGAGAAGGCAGAGGAAATCTTCGTAAAATCTTCGCCGCGCGGTAGGGGTTGGCGATGAGAGAGTTATTGCGACTCTGAAACAATAATGGCCGTGGCTGCGATGGCTGCGGTCTCGGCCCGCAGGATGGTGGCTCCTAGTGAAGCGGACGTCCATCCATTCCCTGCGAACAGTTGTACCTCTTCTTCAGTCCAACCACCCTCGGGTCCGATGGCAAGAACGACCTCCCCGTCCGGAGGGTGCTCTCGAATAGCGTCTTTTAGTAAAACTTCATTCTCGCATTCAGCTAACAGAATTCGCGTTTCGGCAGTCAGTGCCACGGCTTCTTTCAGCTTCAGGGGGAGGGAAATTTCAGGAATGTCGGATCTACGCGATTGTTCAGCGGCCTGTTTAACAATCCGCCGCCAGCGCTCTACTCGTTTCCCCGCCGCTGCTGCGAGATGTTGGCCGGTGCGCTGGGCAATGATGGGAATGACGCGGGCGATTCCCAGCTCGGTACACTTTTCGATGGCCCATTCCATGCGGTCGAACTTGAAGATTGCAAGCGCAAGCGTGATATGCAGAGGCGTAGCGGCGGGTACTTCTTCTCCGAGCTCAAACTCAATTCGATCATCCTGAATGGAGGCTATCCGTGCACGCCGAACGGCGTCGCCGGTTACGATATCGAACTCCTGGCCAAGGCGGGCACGCAGGACGCGAGAGAGATGATGGGCATGGGATCCTACAAGGGCGGCGCGGCGGCCGCTGACTTCATCGGCGATCCAGCGGCGGCGGGTCATCAAATCAATCTTTATCCGAAGATATCTTTGACTTTCCCCAGCAGGGTGCGATTTTGCGGCTTGTTTTCGACTCGCGTCAACTGGTCGAGCTCCTGGAGGAGTTCTCGTTGCCGCTTATTCAGCTTGCCCGGGGTCTGCACTTGAACTTCGATAAAAAGGTCCCCCTTACCATGGTCGTTCAGTACCGGCACGCCCTTGTTGCGCAGTCTGAATGTAGCGCCGGACTGGGTCCCTTCGGGGACCTTCAGTTTGTGCTCGCCTTCCAGCGTTGGCACCGTGAGTTCAGTACCCAACGCGGCCTGGGTAAATGAAATCGGAATGACACAATGCAGGTCGTTGCCTTCACGAGCAAAAAAAGAATGCTCTTTAACATGTAGAACAACGTAAAGGTCTCCTGCCGGACCGCCGAAAGTGCCAGCTTCACCCAAGCCGGAAAAGCGAATGCGTGTGCCATCTTCCACGCCTGCCGGCACCTTGGCGTCAACTGTCCGCTGGCGCAGCAAGCGACCCTCGCCTTTGCACTTGGGGCAGGGATCAGTGATTACGCTGCCTGCCCCCTGGCATGTGGGACAAGTACGCGCGATGCTGAAGAACCCCTGCTGATACCGAACCTGGCCACGGCCCGCGCAGGACTTGCAGCTAACCGGACCCTTGCCCGGCGCTGCACCCGAACCTCGACAATCTTCGCAAGCTTCGTGGCGACGCACCGTAACTTTTGTTTCAGTGCCGAAGACAGCCTCTTCGAATTCGAGAGTGAGGTCCTCACGCAGATCGGCGCCGCGTTGGGCCCGGCTGCGACGGCGAGAACCACCGCCGCCAAAAAGATCGCCAAAGCCGAAAAAGTCGCCAAAGATGTCCTGAAAATCGTGGAACACGCTGGCATCAAAACCAGCGCCGCCGCCGGCGTTAGCTACTCCGGCATGGCCAAAACGATCGTAGAGGGAGCGCTTATCCGTATCGGCGAGCACCGCGTAAGCTTCAGTAACTTCCTTGAACCTTTCCTCGGCTTCCGGCTTGTCGGGATTTCTATCGGGGTGATACTGCAACGCCAGCTTGCGATAGGCGCTCTTGATCTCCTGATCGCTGGCCGAACGAATCACGCCCAGCACTTCGTAATAGTCGCGTTTGCCGTTACTGGTCAGAATGGGCTAATCCTCTTATCTTGGAATGTCTTAACTCTACTGCCTGGAGTTCTTTGCCACCTTCACCATCGAGGGACGCAGCAGACGGTCCTTGAACTTATACCCGCGTTGTAATTCCTCAAGTATTTGATGATCGTCGGCTTCAGTGGTTTCCACCATCTCGACGGCTTGGTGAAGATGCGGATCAAAGGGCTCGCCCTTTGCCGGGATCGGCTTTACTCCCATTTTGGCGAGGGCGTCCTGCAACTGCTTGTAGATGAGCTCCACACCGTCGCGAAACTCACCGCTCCGCGAAGACGGCGACTGCAGCGCCCGCTCAAAACTATCCAGGATGGGCAGCAAGCTTTTTATCACGTCCGCCACGGCATACTCGCGAAACTCCTGTTGCTCGCGGGCAGCGCGCTTGCGCGAGTTTTCAAATTCAGCCTGAAGACGCGCCAGGCGATCAACGAGCGTATCCCGCTCGGCCTTGAGTTTCTGTATTTCAGCGCGAAGCGCTGAGTCCTCAGAAGTCGTCACCCGACCTGCACTGGCTATGTCGTCACCGGTTTCCTCGCCGGGCGGCAGTTCGTGAGCAACATCAATTTCTTGAGGATTCACTTCGGATTTTCCATTTGTTCTTGCCATGGCTTTACTCACTCTGGTTCGTTAAGAATTTGGTCAAACAAGCGCGCGATATAAGAGACGGCAGTGATGGTGTGCTGGTAGTCAATTCGCGTTGGCCCAATCACCGCCAGCGAACCCATCACTTCGTTACCGACTCGGGCGGGCGCACCAATGAGCACAAAGTTGCGCATTGAGGGCAACGTCTGGTCCAATCCAATAACAACCCGCACCGCCTCTTGCTTGGCGTCAAGATAGGCGCCCAGCAGTTGGATGATCTTTTCCTTCTCTCCGAGCGTTTTTAACATTTCCTGCAGGCGCTGGCGGTCCTGCTCCCCGGTCACCAGGTTAGCTGCGCCTTCGACAAACACGACCTGGGTAGACTGCTCCGCAGCCAGAGCGCCCCGCTTGTACAACTGTTCGATGGATTGCATTAGCCGGTCGTATTCGCTGCGTTCCTGTTCCAGGCGGCGCGCGATTTCAATCCCCATCTGCTCCATGGTCCAGCCGCGGAAGTTTTCATTGATGTAACGGGCGGCCAAATCAAGATCATCTTGCGGCAAGTCCAACCGCAGGACGCGGTCACGCACGAGACCAGAGCGTGTGATGACGACAGCCAATACCTTCTGATCACCCAGGCGTGAGAAATACACGTGCTCCAGTGCGTTCTTGGGGCCTCCAATCGCCACGGCAACACCAACATTTCGCGATATCAGGGACAGCACGTGGGAGGTGCGCTCCATAAATTCCTGCACGTCGGAAATGCCCGATAAGGAGTCCTGGATGATGGTTTCGTCCTGCTGCGAAAGCCTGGCATTGCCGGTGATCTGCTCGACGTAATAGCGATACGCTTCGCTGGTGGGGACGCGGCCGGCGGAGGTGTGAGGCTGCTCCAGATATCCGGAGTCCGAGAGGTCGGCCATGACGTTACGAATGGTCGCGGGACTGAGCCCCTCACGATTCGAGCGCGCGAGGGTACGCGATCCCACCGGCTCACCCGTGGTTATGAATGTCTCCACGACCGCCGTGAGGATTTCACGCTCCCGCTCGCCAATGGGTCCAGGAGTTGGCATAGTTAGATGGTTTGTATCATATTGAGTCTACTGTCGAAGATTGCTTTTATGGCACACTCTATTTCGCCTAACCACCTTTAGATGCAAAAACTTAGCCGTTGGATTCGATACTATGCCCCAATTGCGATTCTAGGAACGGTCGCCGAGCGTGTCAAGGGATAGCACGCATTGCCAAGGCCGCCGCGTCAGACCGGGCAGGACACCGTGCTCTCTTTACCTAGCATGCGGCTTGCCGTTATGCTCGGCAAGTTCGAATGTTTGTTCCATAAACATGAGGAAAAAAAGACCTTATTCGGTGGTTATCGGCGCGGGTGCGTTCGGGGGATGGACTGCGCTTTATCTCTTGCGTGGCGGGGCGCGCGTCACATTGTTGGACACGTGGGGTCCCGGCAACTCACGGGCCGCGTCGGGTGGGGAAACACGGATCATCCGCGGCACCTATGGCCCCGCGCAGCCTTATACAAGGATGGCAGCTCGCGCTCTGAAGCTCTGGAAGGAACACGAAAAGCAGTGGAAGCGTCAGGTGTTTTATCGAACCGGCGTTTTGTGGATGGCGCGAAACGGCGAGGACAGCTATGAGCGCGGCTCGCTCGACATGCTTCGCGAGGAAGAAATCCCTTATCAGGAACTCTCGGCAAGCGATTTGAAGCAGCGCTGGCCGCAGATAAATCTCGACGGTGTGAGTTGGGCAATCTATGAGCCGGAAAGCGGATATCTCACTGCCCGGACGGCTTGCCGGGCCGTGGTCGAAGCATTCATCTCAGAAGGTGGGGAGTACCGGCAATTAGCCGCGCTGCCGCAAGAGCTGGATACGAGACGATGGAAAGACCTCAAACTCTCCGATGGATCGACTCTGGTGGGAGATCAATATGTTTTTGCTTGTGGTCCGTGGTTGGGAGAGCTTTTTCCCGACACAATCGGAAATCGAGTGCAACCCACGAAGCAAGAGGTATTTTTCTTTGGGACTCCCTCCGGCGACAACCGCTTTGATGACCAGCATCTGCCGGTATGGGCGGATCACCGTGATCGATTTATTTACGGAATTCCCGCTGCTGAGGGACGCGGATTCAAAATGGCGGACGATACGCGCGGGCCGGACTTCGAGCCGACCTCGGGTGAGCGGGTGGTCAGCGCTGAGGGATTGAGAGCTATGCGTGAATACCTTGCGTTCCGATTCCCTGCTATGGAAAATGCGCCGTTGCTGGAAACCCGCGTTTGTCAGTACGAACAAAGTCCGGACAGCAACTTCATTATTGACCGGCACCCGCTGGCGGAGAATGTGTGGCTATTGAGCGGAGGTTCCGGGCATGGATTCAAACACGGGCCAGCGATCGGGGAGATGATGGCGGAATTGGTGCTAAAGGATCGCGAGGCTGATCCCATCTTTCGATTGGCAAGATTTGAGAAAGCGGCAGCTATTGGATCTGGATCACGCTTTCGGGAGCATTCGCTTTGATCTCGTTCACGCGAGCAATAACGTTACGCGCGAATTCATAGAGTGACTTGGCGTGGGGAGAATCTTCACCTTCGAGGACAGAAGGCTTACCACTATCTCCTGACTTGCGAATGTCGGGATCGAGTTGGACGTTTCCCAAGAAAGCGACCTCGAACTGAGCGGCGGTTTTCTCCGCTCCACCGCGGGAGAAAATATCGATTTCATGATTGCAGTGCGGACAGACGAAGTAGCTCATGTTTTCGACCATGCCCACAACGTCCACTTTCATTTGACGAAACATCTCGATGGCTTTGCGGGCGTCCTGTAGAGAAACATCGGAGGGCGTCGAGACGACGATGGCTCCTGTCAGTGGAACTGTCTGGATGAGCGATAAAGCCACATCGCCGGTACCAGGCGGCAGATCGACGACAAGATACTCGAGTTGTCCCCAGTCCACCGAACCCAGAAATTGCTTGATGATCGAGTGCAGCATAGGACCACGCCAAATGAGCGGCTTGTCACCCGGATTCAGGAAGCCGACCGAGATGACCTTGAGGCCGTAGACTTCAAGCGGCTGGATGCGATTATCTGCCGCAACTTTCGGTTGCGCGCTGATGCCTAGCATCAAGGGAACGTTGGGACCATAGACGTCGGCGTCGAGCAGGCCGACTTTGTGGCCGAGCTTGGCTAGTGCGACTGCGAGGTTCACGGCCAGCGTGGTCTTTCCCACTCCACCTTTGCCAGAACCAACGGCGATGATTGTGTCTACACCCGGCAAGGGTTGCGGACCCGGCGGCTGCTGTCCGGGACGAGGGGGGATGTGGGAGCTCAAGCAGGATCCTTCCTAAAAACGACTGGGAATGGCTTACCCATCGATTATAGCGTTCGACGCAGAACTGCGCCCTGGCGGCTATACCGCTAAATAACCACCATCCACCGGAAATGCCGTACCGGTCACCCATGCCGACTCGTTGCTGGCGAGGTACACGGCTAATCCTGCGATATCTTCCGGCCGTCCCAGACGTCCCAGGGGATGTAGAGCAGTTCTTTCGCGGCGAGCGGCTTCCGGATCGGGCGCCTGGCTGATCACCGCGGCCGTCAGCTCAGTTTCAATGAACGACGGACAAATGCAATTGACCCGGATTTTTTCGTGTCCGTGGTCAATGGCCATGCATTTGGTTAGGAGGACGACTGCGCCCTTCGACGCTGCATAGGCAGCGCGGTTACGCGCACCATTGATGCCGAGAACGGACGCGAGATTGATGATCGAACCGCCGCCGGCTTTCCTCAGGTGCGGCAAGGCTGCTCGCGAAAGCAGCCACAGGCCACGAACATTGAGGTTAAAAGTTTCGTCCCATTGCTGTTCCGTGATTTGTTCCGCAGTGCCTGGGCGCATGACTCCAGCGTTGTTGAGGAGAACATTCAGCCCACCCCAATGTGCAACCGTCTCTTCGATGATGCGGTCGATGTCAGGTTTTTTGGATACGTCGGCGGGAAGGACGAGCGCGGAATTGCCGATTTCGCGGGCGACCACATCGAGTTGGGCCTTGCGGCGACCGACGAGACTAAGCCGCGCGCCTTCACGGGCCAGAGCCAAGGCACAGGCTCGTCCGATGCCGCTGCCCGCCCCGGTGACGATGGCAATTTTATTTTCGAGGCGAGGACTCATAGGCGAAGTCATTCCAAATCATAAGTGAATGGGGTGGATATTCGGGTCACAGCGATCTTTGGCGACGATGTTCCAGTTCTGCACGCCTGACGTCGCGACGACGGCCGGCATCCTCATAGCGGCGGCGCTCCTCATCAGATTCCGGAATAACCGCCGGGACGGGCAGGTGATGGCCGTCGCGATCCACCGCCACGTAGGTCAGGTAGGCGGAGCTGACATGGTGGCAACTGTCGGAAATATAGTTTTCGACCCAGACTTTCACGCCAACTTCCATCGAAGTATGAAAGACCCGGTTGACTGACGATCGCAAAATTGCCAGGTCCCCGACTCGCACCGGAACAAGGAAATCCAGGTGATCAATAGAAGCGGTGATTACGTAATTACGCGAATGGCGATGCGCGGCCATAGCGCCGGCAAGGTCAATCCAATGCATGAGGCGTCCGCCGAGCAGGGCTCCGAGTGGGTTGGCGTCGTTTGGAAGAACGATTTCAGCCATTTCGGACTGGGAGTCGCGAACCGGGCGCGGATCTTGCGGTAGATGGTTATCGCTCATGTCAGGTTAGCTCGAGGTGCCCACAACCGCCGCAGTGCTCTTGCGAGATGAGGTCTTGCGGAGATAGGAATCCAGGTAACACTCCGCCATCTTCTGGATACGAGTATCGCGGTGCAAACGGGTCCATTGCGCTCCGTCGAAGACGTACTCCAAGACGCCGTGCTCCCCGGGGCGGTGGCTGCGCTCGCAAACGTAATCCAGGAAGATGCGGTCTTCGCAGTCGCAGGTTACCGAAAATCGCACCGCATCCCACGGTCTCTCTTGCGGCAAGTGTGGACAGGTTGCCGCATAGCCGAGGTTGCAAAACTCTTTCAGTTGCTCATCTGATGGAACAATCCCTGGTGACGGAACAGTCGCTGGCTGGCTGGAAGCAGTACAAAGGCCGCGCCAGCCGCTTCCCAGAGGGAGTCGTGAAGGATGGAGCCAGCCACCGTCGTCAAACTTTTCACTTGGCAGGAAAAACGGACAGGCCAATGCTTGATCTCCTTCGTGTCGGGATGAGGGTCATTGTACGCGGCGTGATTGGAACGTCGCTAGTTTTCTTGCGAGCATGCACTACAGAGCGGACGGAAGCCGCCCGAGGCGGCGGGAAGGTGTAATAATCGGCTAGCGGCAAACTGAGAGTTGATCGAACCTGGCAGTCTGATTATGGATCGCATTGCAATGCTAAATGAACTCCTCGCCCAGAATCCGAACGACGCCTTTGCGCGTTATGGGCTCGCCATGGAGTATTCGAAAAGTGGCGACCTGGAGCGCTCACTCGCGGAATTCGACAAACTGGTGGCCAGCAATCCCGATTACACTGCAGGATATTTCATGGCGGCACAGACACTGGCACGCGCGAATCGCACGGAAGACGCGAAGAAAATGCTAACCGAAGGCATCTCGTCGGCCAAACGCACCAGGGACGCCCATGCCCAGTCAGAAATGGAAGCTATGCTGGCAGAGTTGGAATGAGTTCCGCTGATAGCGACAGATGAATCTCTGCACGGCTATCCGGTTTTCTTCGCCAGTCTGGTCATTCCCCACTCCACGATTCCTGGAAATAATTGATATAGCTTGATGACCGGATGCATGGTCCAGGGCACAATCACTTCCCTTTTCTTCCTGCGATAGCCGTCGAATACGGCTCGCGCCACCCGCTCAGCGGAAATGCCGCGGCTGGAGGATGGGCGTACCGTCTTAATCTCCCGGCCTTTGATAGCATTGGCGGAGAAATCCGTGCTCACGTATCCAGGACAAACCGTCATGACATGAATTCCTGAGTCTTGCAGTTCGACTCCCGCTGCTTTTCCAATGGCATTCATGGCGAACTTGCTGGCCGAATAGGTAGCGCTAAATGCCACCGGAATGTGACCGGCGACACTCGAAATATTGATGATTGTCCCCGTGCCTTGTCGCTTCATCACGGGAACTACCGCCTGCATCGCGGCTACCGTTCCAAAGAAATTAGTCTCGAACAGGTCCCGGCACACCGCCATATCCATTTGCGCTACCGAGTCGCGCAATCCGAAGCCTGCGTTGTTTATCCAGACATCGATGCGGTCAAAATGGTGCAGGGTAAGACTGATGACGCGATCGATTTCCTCGCGATTGCGCACGTCGCAGGAAAGTGCCAGGCTGCGCGCCGGGTGTGCGATGCGGCTGCGGGCGGCTTCAGCCCGTCCGGCATCTCGTGAAAGCAGTACGAGATTGGCTCCGTGATCAGCGAAGATCTTTGCGATGGCCTCGCCAATTCCCATCGAGGCGCCCGTGACAACCACCACTTTCCCGGCAAGTTCCATGTCGAGCTTTTATTCTTCTGCATGATGGGAAGTCAAGCGGTGTCGTACAATCGGGTGTTCTTCCGCACTTGCCGCTTGCTGGAGGTTGGAGTTTTTTGAGCCCGCTTCTTCCCTTATTTCCGCTGGAGACAGTACTATTTCCCGGCGTCCCCCTGCCTCTCCACATCTTCGAGCCCCGTTACAAGGAGATGATCGGCGAGTGCCTGGCTCGCAAGAGTTTGTTCGGCGTGGTCCGGGCACAGGATGAAGGTGTAACCGAAATCGGGTGTACAGCGGAAATTATCGCAGTGACAAAAAAGTACGAGGACGGCCGTTTGGAGATTGTTACCGAGGGCCGCGAGCGATTTGAAGTGCTGGAAGTCAACCGGCAACGCGCATTCCTGCAAGCTGACGTTTTGTTCTTTGCCGATGAACCGGAAAAAGCCACGGCTGAAGAAGTGGCTCACGCCGTGAGGCTGCATGGCGAAATTCTTTCCCTCGCGGGAGCTGAGCAGGACCTCTCGCAACAGGAGGAATCGAGGCTCTCGTTCCAGCTCGCGGGTTCTCTGCCCCTTGACCTGGACTTCAAACAAAATCTCCTGACCATGCGCTCGGAAGCGAAACGTATGCGGGCAGTGATTGCTTATTTCGAAGCGATTCTCCCCAAGTTGCGGCACTCTCTCCACATTCGCCAGAAAGCCGGGGGGAATGGGCACTCTCGATAAACTCTGGAGAACACATCTCAGTGCGGGGCAGCTCGCATCAAAGTTAGCCAGCGTATAATCGACTGCAAAGCTGTTCGTTTGGGGGTTTTTTGTCATGAGTCTTCCACGGACTCTCGGTGATCTTCGCCGTAGTGCTTTTTCCGAAGAGCGTTTGCAGACTCGGCGCATTAAGGATGAGTTGCGCGACAACTTAATGGCCAGGCTGCGCCAGCCCGGCCCTATTTTTCCCGGAATCGTGGGCTATGACGATACCGTAGTGCCACAGATCGTGAATGCGGTCTTGTCGCGTCACAACTTTATTCTTTTAGGCCTACGGGGGCAGGCCAAGAGCCGCATTCTTCGCGCATTAACCACATTGCTTGACCCAGACGTCCCCTACATCGCAGGTTGTGAAATCCACGACAACCCTTACGCTCCTATCTGTCGCCGTTGCCGTGAAGAAGTCGCAAAACTGGGAGACGCCACTGCCATCGCTTACCTCACGCGAGATGAGCGCTACGTGGAGAAACTGGCAACGCCTGATGTAACGATTGCAGACCTGATTGGAGACATTGATCCCATCAAGGCGGCGCGTGGTGGACACGAACTGGGCAGCGAGTTCACGGTTCATTACGGGCTGCTGCCACGGGCGAATCGCGGGATTTTTGCCATCAATGAATTGCCCGATCTCGCCGGGAAGATTCAGGTTGGCCTGTTCAACATCATGCAGGAAGGGGATGTCCAGATTAAGGGATATCCACTCCGGCTTCCGCTTGATGTCGCGCTTGTATTCAGCGCGAATCCAGAAGACTATACGGCTCGCGGAAAGATTATTACTCCACTGAAAGACCGGATTGGTTCTGAAATCCGCACTCACTACCCCTCAAGCGTTGAAGAAGGCATCGCGATCACGACCCAGGAGGCCTGGACGCAACGCAATGGAAACCGCCTCCATCTGCCGAAATACGTGCAGCAGGTCATTGAGCGGATTGCGTTTGTGGCTCGTGAAGACAAGAAGATTGATAAGCGATCAGGCGTCAGTCAGCGCTTGCCGATCAGTTGTATGGAAAACGTGATCTCCAACGCCGAGCGTCGTGCCATCCAGCATAGCGAAAAACTCGTCGTCCCTAGAATCAGCGACGTCTACGCAGCCATGCCTGCGATTACCGGCAAACTGGAACTCGAGTACGAGGGCGAGATGAAGGGAGCGGACAACGTGGGGCGAGAACTGATCCGCACTTCCATCGCCAAGACTTACGATGACTATTTCAACGGCGTGAATATGCAGCAAGTGGTTCAATGGTTTGATCTGGGCGGCGAGATCCAATTGGCGGATAACGCGAGCGCAAACGAAGTGATGCAATCGCTGCGAGGAATCCAGGGGTTGATGGACAAATTGGGGAAGGTTGCCGTCGGTCCCAAAGATAGCGCCGAAACCCAGGTTTCAGCCGCTGAATTCGTCCTCGAGGGTTTGTATGCGCATAAGAGGATTGGGCGAAGCGAAGAGCGTGTGTTTACTGCCGGTGAGAAGCAACCCAAGCGCGCGGAGCCCGGGTTCGGCCGCGAGGAGCCGCCGGCGCGGCCCCCGAGGCGAACGTTTAACTAGTGGCTAGTGCAATGGCTAGTGATCGGTGGCCAGTACAAAATAATTTAGCGCTCACAAATCGGCACGTTAATTCGGCATCCGTAAAGAAGCTGCATACGACACTAGTCAATGACCACTAATCTTTTCCCATGAAACGCGTTCGCTACAGCAAATACGTTCCCGACCCTGCCAGCGAAATGAGCATGGAAGACTTGCTAGGCGCGCTCTCCGACTATCTTCTCCAGAGCGGGTTTCAGGATTACATGTTTTATGAGCTGCCCGACGGCGAACACACGATGGAGGAATTGCGCCGGGCAATTGAACGAGCGCTGCTGGACGGCGACTTTCTGGATGAGCAGATGCGGGAGCGGCTGCAGCAGATGCAGATGGAAGGCAAACTTGAGGAACTGATCGAACAACTAATCGAGCGCATGGAGCAGGAAAACTATATCTCGATTGACCAGCCGCACGACCCATCGCAACAATCGAGCGTGGGTGGGCAGATTGGCGAGGCGCAGCAACAGGCAAGATTCGAAGTCACCGACAAGAGTCTCGATTTCCTGGGTTTCAAAGCGCTACGCAATCTTCTAGGTTCGCTCGGCAAATCCAGTTTCGGCCGCCACGATACGCGTGACCTGGCGACTGGAATCGAGGCCAGCGGAGCAGCGAAAGTATATGAATTTGGGGATACGCTCAACCTGGATATCACAGCTACTCTGTCCAGTGCAATCCAGCGCGAAGGACTCAAGTTGCCGCTCAACATCGAGTATTCCGATCTTCAGGTACATCAATGCGAATATCAGTCGTCCTGCGCCACAGTGCTCATGCTCGACTGCTCGCATTCCATGATTCTTTATGGCGAGGATCGCTTTACGCCGGCGAAAAAAGTCGCCATGGCGCTGTCGCATCTGATTCGCACGCAGTATCCTGGCGATTCGCTTTCATTGATCCTGTTCCACGATTCGGCCGAAGAAGTGCCTCTTTCGCAATTGGCGCGGGTGAAAGTGGGTCCTTATTACACCAACACGCGAGAGGGGTTGCGACTGGCACAGCGCATTCTGCAACGGCAGCGCAAAGACATGAAGCAGATTGTCATGATCACGGATGGAAAACCTTCGGCACTAACGCTCGAAGACGGCCGCATCTACAAAAATGCTTTTGGGCTTGATCCTCTGGTTGTCAGTCAGACTCTGGAAGAAGTCGCCAAGTGCAAGCGTGCTGGAATTCTAATTAATACCTTCATGCTGGCTTCGGATTATGGGCTGGTGCAGTTCGTCCAGAAGGTCACGGAGATGTGTCGCGGCAAGGCCTATTTCACCACGCCGTACACCCTGGGACAGTACCTGCTGATGGATTACATGTCGCGCAAGACCAAGACCATTCATTGAGAAAGCCAGTTCTCAATCCTCAGATATCGGTTCTGAGTTGGTTTGCGGGAAAATCATCGCGTGCGATTCTCCCCGCCGGAAGTTATCCCTTGGCTGGGCTGCCGGCGGGAGGATTGCTTATGGGGTTGCCTTGTTGTTGCTCCGCCCGAACCGCGGCTTCCGCAGCCTGAAAGCCGATCCGAGTATGAGTGCCATCACAAAATGGCTTGGTGACGGATGCGCCGCAGCGACAGAGGGAAAACGCGGGCTTCCCAGTCAGATCGTACTTATTGCCATCCGAGTCGACGAGTTCGATGGTTCCTTCGGGAGCTTCTACGCGATAAGGGCCATTCTTTTTGACGGTAATTTTTACTTGTGCCATTTCGGCCTCCGCAATGATTATCCCAGGCTTCGCAACTTTCTTGTGGGCCAGGAGAAAAGGAAACGCTGAAAATTTAAGCTGCAGCGGCCTTGGGGTACAGCAGGCTGCGGTAAAGTTCCAAGTAATCATCGATCATGCGCTTGGCCGTAAAACGCTCCCGGGCACGCTGAAAGGCGCGATCGGCATAGGTAGTGCGCAGGTCGCGGTCGTCACTGAGTTGGCGAATGGCATTGGCCAGACTGGCAGCATCATTGGCGCGGAAATACAAGGCGGCGTCACCCCATATTTCACGAAAGCTCGGAATATCATTGGCCACGATCGCACAGCGGGAAAGTGCGGCCTCGAGTGGCGCCATGCCAAAAGGTTCGTAGCGCGACGTAGCGGCATAAATAGCAGCGCGGCTGTAGAGAGTCCGAAGTTGAGCTTCAGTTTGCGGTCCCCGGAGGGCGACACAGTGGTTATCGGCCGCGAGCCTGACATCAGCTCGAATCGGAATGCGCGGATGTACCGGCTGCTCCGCGGCCACAATACAAACTTGCAGCGGATGCTGGTGCTGCGTTAGCAGCGACACTTGCTTCCCGGCGTCCCACAGACGCCCTACCGCAAGCACGGAATCGTCCTTACTGACATAGGGGTTGAAGAAAATTGGATTGCGGCCGTTGTAAATCACGACATCGCGTGTGGGCTTGGCATAACACGAACGTAATGTTTGCAGCATCCAAGCAGACGGCGCCACAACAGCACTTGCGCCAAATAGCCCCGCAATAACTGTCCTGCGATACCAATTGAGCCAGTGTTGTGGTGCGGGTTCGTGACCGTGAACCGCCATCCACCAACTGATCAAGTCACCGTGCGCCACCACTACTCGTGGCACGTCCACCGGCAAGCCGCCGTAGCAGAACTGATTGAGATGAAGCAGATCAGGCTTGATTTCGCGAACCAGGCAGGCGAGATACGTGGAGGACTCTTCGAAATCCTGTTCACCTTCCTGCATCCATTCCAGACGAAACGCGGTGGGACGGTACTCCAGACCGTGGAGGCTGTCCATCCAGACGGTCTGTTCGGGTAGCGGGATGTCACCCAGGCTGACGAGGGTGACCCGCGCCCCGCGACTGATCAGACCGGTTACCAGTTCGCGCGCATAAGTCCACACGCCGGTAATGGTGTCCGCAGTGACGAGAACGTGCACGAACCCTCCAAGGTCGCGGCGTGAAGCCTCACTAGATGGCTTTCCACACCTGTCGCACTATTCTAGTTTGATAATCCGATGGGGCAGAAAGATTTCTTACAGTCTTCCTTTTAGAAAGTGCAAGATCTTGCACAAAAGAATGCTTGACGAGGTTGCGGCGAAGATTACGGGGCGAAGGAAATGATGCTATGCCGTGAGGCCCAGGCGCGTGCGCACACTCATGAACCGTACGCCTCTTGTCTTGAGCGGGCGCGGGTAAATCCGGCACCTGCAGCGCCAATTCGCAGGAAAGCAGCATGGCGGTCACAGCACCGTTAAGCTCGCTGCGTAAGCTAGACTCAGCGGCTTGCCTGGCAATCAACCCTTCGCACTTTCTGCGTTGCAGTGCCACTCGCACATGGCGCACTACCCGCTCGCTCTTACTGATGGCAAAACTCACATGCACTGGAATGGCTGTGCCCAGGTGCTGAAGGAATCGGTCGCTATCATCCGGGGTCGCCTCCGACAAGCATTGGTCAATCACCACTGCCGAATAGTCCTCGGAATTCAAAAGCCGGGCGGCCTCCGCAAGACTCGCCGCGACCTTTGTGATTTCTGTGCTAGCTTCCTCAATCTTCTTGCTACATTCTTGGGCGCTGCCCAAGGCGTAATCAGCAGGATCATGCAGTTGCATTAAGCAAGTCGCGCACCACATAGCAAAGATTGAAAAGAATGGTAGTTAGACTGCTTCTGACACTTTTTAGGTTCCCATTCTGGAGTCCCGAGGCACAGCGTGTTTTTTATTGGGAATCAGCGTGGGCACGCACGAACCGCAGTCTACGGGAATGAACGGCTTATCCCGAAAAGGCCCGGAGAAATGAATGGAGCGCGCCACAAGTTCCTTGCCTGTTCCACTCTCTCCCTGGATCAGCACAGGATGTGTGCTAT
>QIAP01000238.1 GCA_003225075.1 Acidobacteriota bacterium
ATCCTCAAGCAACACGGGTTTAGCTCGAATCCTATACTGGACGATTTGATAAAGCATTTACCGTTTTCGCCAATGGTGTCGCGCCTGCTCAAACAGGCCGGGCGCGAGTGGCAAGTCAGTTCGATCCTGTTTTTCTCTTTGCTGGCAGCCCTCATCGGATGGTGGTTGGCCTCATTGATGCTGCCCACCATGACTCTAGGTGCCTGCGTAGGAATTGCCCTGGGGCTCTTGCCGTTCGTGTATCTCTATATTCTGCGGGAAGCCAGGTTTAGACGTTTTGACGCCTTGCTTCCGGAGGCCGTCGACCTGATGGCAAGAGGTTTGCGGGCCGGACACTCTATCCAGGCTGTGCTGGAGATGATCGGCAAGGAGATCTCGGATCCGGTCGGGTCCGAATTCCGTGCCCTGCATGAGCAGCAGAGTTTGGGACTGCCTATGCGGGAAGCGATGACGAATCTCGTGGAACGCATGCCGCGTGACGACATGCGTTTCATTGCGACGGCGATCCTTCTCCAGAAGGAATCTGGAGGCAACCTTGCACAGATCCTCGACAAGACCTCGGTTCTGGTGAGAGAGCGTGCGCGATTGCGAGGCCAGCTCCGCATTTACACCGCGCAAGGTCGCATCACCGGGTGGATACTGTGCGCCGCGCCGTTCTTAATGTTTGCATTGATCAGTCTGGTAAACCGGGGATACGAAAAAGTCTTGTTCACGGACCCGAAGGGCATACGCATGATCTATGGCGGCCTGATCATGATGGCCATAGGCGTACTGGCTATTCGCAAAATTATCGATATTAAGGTTTAAGCCTATGACGCTTACAATACTGCTCGGATTGAGCTTGTTCGTGGCTTTTGTAGTGATATTTCTCTTCGCGGTGCCATGCGCCTCAGCTGAGGGCGTTCTGCTGGAAGAAGTCGCGCGAGATGTGCGTCGCGGGGAGGGAGAAGTTCCTTCCGGGTCGTGGCGTTCGATCCTAAACGCAGATTTTGTGGGTAAGCCTTTCACGTTGTTTCGCAGATTCTTCTCTTCGGAACCCAACCCCGACCTTGTGCGGCGACTCATGCTTGCCGGGTATCGAAAGTCTTCTCATGCGGACATTTTTCTTGGGGCCAGGCTGGCTTTACCTGCTCTTCTGGGATTTTCTGCAGCACTCTTTTTTGAAAACAATACCATCCTGTTTTTCTTCATTGCACTGGGCGTAGGATTCTTTGCCCCCGATTTTTGGCTGTCGCATGCCATCAACAAGAGAAGGGCACAACTTAGAAGAAGCCTTCCTGACGGATTGGACTTGTTGTCGATCTGCTTGGAGGCTGGTCTGGGCCTAGATCAGGGCATCGTGCGGGTGGGTCAGGAGCTTCGTTTGAGCCACCGTGAGTTAAGTGAAGAGTTCCTGCTCATCAACTTTGAACAGCGGGCCGGAGTTCAGCGAGTAGCGGCCTGGCAGTCGTTCGCGGAACGCGGGAATTTCGAGAGTGCGCGGTCTTTCGTGGCCATGCTGATCCAAACCGATCGATTCGGCACTCCAATTGCTAAGTCCTTGGGAGCCTTTTCGGATGCACTGCGAACTCAGCGCCGCCAGCAGGCAGAAGAAATGGCCGCGAAGACGACCATCAAGCTGGTGCCTCCGCTGGTGTTCTTTATTTTTCCAAGCGTCGGGATCGTTACTGTCGGGCCTGCAATCATCATGGTTTCAAAGAGTCTTGCACACATCGTGCAATAGCGGTGGAGCAGTTGTTTAAATTCAAATACGAGGTGAAATATGGACAACGTTACATTGATCAGAGTTATTTCAGGAGTTCTCGCGGTGTGCACGCTTGCTATCCTGGTGTACAGGATGAAAAAGCGGGCACCAAGATAATTGAAGTCGGTTGCAACAAGATCGCTGGTCGAGAAAAATCATGTTTCGAAAAGACCGTCACGTTTTTGTCTATAACAAGACAAAGGAGACCTTCCTCGCCTTTCGGGTCAGAGTAGCCGACTCCATCATGGGCCGGTTGATCGGATTGTTGGGCAAGAGGTCTCTTAAGCCGGACAGCGGGGTGTGGATCGTCCCATCGAATGCTATTCACACCATCGGAATGCTGTTCACATTTGACGCCGTGATGATAGACAAGGATTTCAAGGTTGTCGGTGTGCGCGAGTTAGTTCGACCTTTTAGAATCCTTTGGCCCAACTTTCGTGCGGAGAGCGTGATTGAATTACCGGCTCACACAATTTTTAGGAGCCGGACCGAAATTGGCGACCAGTTCGTGATCGAGCGATACGAAGCGAAAAAGCCCCCCAGGCCGGACTCGGCTGAGGCGTCGGTTCAGGTTGCTCAAGCGACGACTTGATTCGAGGTGCTTGGTTGAGTTTTTGATGTGTGTTTCCACTGGAATGCGAAGCTTCGCACGCGTGCCTTGGCGCGCCCTGGCTACGTCGAAGATGGCCTGGGATGTACCCTGCCCCGCAGAGTGGTAAGTCTTCTTGTAAGCGTCTGAGCAACACACCTGTTCCAGGGAGAAGGTTTGTGTTGAAGTTTCGGGATGAGCGCAGAACAGAAGGTGACGGGGCGGAGAATGATCTCCCCTACGTTGTTGGCTTGTGCTTCCGGAGTGACGGCCCACAGTACATAGGTCAGGTACTCAGTCCAAACTTGTTGGCCGGTTGCATACCGCTTAGTTTCGCATTGATTTCCAAGCGTCCCGTCCTGCTTTCCACTCTGGCTTCGCCGCGCGCTTGTGGCATAAGCTCAGTGCCCTTCAGGTCGACTCTGGTGAATCCGCCACGATGGCGGTAATCTACCGCCTTGGTACTTGCAGCTCAAGTTCATTCAAGGCGTTTCGCTAACTCTAGATTCGGCGAAGCCTCAACGTTGTTCACCCAAGACCTTGATCTGGGCTTGGTCTGGGCTTGTGTTTTGCAGACCCTTTTCACTGTTTCTGGTGCCCGGCATACGCAGCCACTGTAGATAGTCGTGCGGAAAGAGGTCATCAGCCATGGCGATTTCGCTGTAGCGGCGGGTGTAGCAAGTGCCCGTTTAGATTGGCTTGCTAGGCCTCGCCGCAGATTTGCCAAGTGACTGAATGTACGAGCCGCGCGAAATCAGTACAAACGCCACAACAGCGCTTTGAACGGTCTGCAAAACCTTTATACGTGGGTTCGATTCCCACCCGCG
>QIAP01000204.1 GCA_003225075.1 Acidobacteriota bacterium
TTAGACGGAATGTACTCGTTGGTGTACCAGAACGTGCAGTCGTCGGTTGGATCTATGGAAATACTGGAGTAATCGCCCCAGCGGGTCAGTCCGCCATTCTGTGAACCGGCGCCCACAAAAATATTAGCCGCCGATTCCATCATTCCCGCAGGGTCGGTCGGAATGCGGCCGGTGTAGCCCAGTCCAGGATGGGTTGTGTTGCTGGATTTGCTGAAGCCCACTGCAATGTCACCCAATTTGTCCATGCCAATGCTCGGCATCCACGCGGCCAGAGTTGAAAGGGAAAAGGTACCTTGCTGGAATACCGTGGGAGTGGCATTAGGGCTGCGAATCTCATACCAACGCACCGCCGAGACCGGCCCCGTGGTGGGTTTCACCGAATGCGCCGCCACGAGAGACTCGTGAGTTCCAACATGGCGGTATGCCAGGCGGAACATTAGACGATCGCCGAGCGAATCCAACTTCGTGCCCGTGCCAGACTGCGGGATGCAGACCCCGGTAGGGACGCAGGGCTCGGTGAATGAGTTCACGGTCACAGTAGTCGGCCCCGAGAACTTGGTATTCGCAGGAGTGACGAAGTCCACGTGAAACTTGAACAGGTGCAACGTAGTTGTAGTGAAGAGTTCTACGAAAAAGTTGGGTTCCCCAGCAGCGGCAAGCGAGGTGCCATCCAGATCCGAGGGCAGGAAGGAAAAATCGTTGGCGGAACGCTGGAAGCAGTGGGCGTTGGCGCTCAGGCCTGCCAGCATGTGGGCGCGGTTGTAAGCGCACACCTTAGCTCCGATGAAGGTAGTTGGGCCAAACATGTTATATGAGGCGTAGTAAGCGTCCGGCCACACGCCGAACTTGGGATAGTCATTCAGGTTGCCCGTGCCAAAACCGAAGGAGTAGCGATGGTAGGAACCGGTAGCGTCAGACGTGCTTGAAACCGCTACGCACTCCACGCCGCTGAAGAAGCCATCGGGGGAGCCGAGAATTGTCACTAGCCAGCGATTCGCAGCCTTGTCATAGATCACTACTGGGTCGCTGAAGTTGTTAGATCCATTGCCACACGTGCCCCCGAAGCCCGACCAGATGCTGCTGACCTCGGCTGGACCAAGGATGGGTGCTCCTGTAGCTTTGTTGAATACTTCGTACGAAATGTTGGTGACTTCGACTACCTGGGTAGCGCCCACCGAGGCATTGGTGTCGGGCGGAGCGTCGCCGTCGCGATCACTCACACCATCAAAGTTCAGCAGGTTGGTGGTCGCCACCCGAGACATGGCGAAGGGCTGGATCATTTGTTCGGCTGCGGACTGCTCGGCCGCAGAACCTATCAGCGGAGGGCCCGGCCTGCGGTGTAATGGCGCCACAATTCTATTTGCCGGGCGGATCCCTTCAGCCGCAAGAAAGCGCACAGGAATTGAGGTGTCATGATGCGTTTCATTGACGATTTCTGGTCCCGCCTGGTTCTGTTGCCCGAGCGCTGGCGTTGCAGCTACGCCACAAGCCCAAACCAGAAATGCGGCCAATCCTGAGAGATTAGAAAGTCTTCGAGTCATGGATGTTCATCTTCTCCGTTATTTGTAAGTTGGTGAGCCGGCCGAACACATCGCGATCGGAGGGATGTTCAGGACGAGCAAACTTCTCTGGATAATCCCACTGGGAATAGGCTCTGTCAAGTGTGAACGGTTTTGCAATGCGCATCCAATTGCGCTTCTGACGCGGCTTTCAGTCGAAGACGACAGTTTTATTGCCATAGAGCAGGATCCGGTTTTCGATGTGCCAACGGACAGCGCGGGAGAGCACAACTTTTTCCAGGTCGCGGCCTTTTTGAAGCAAATCATCGACCGAATCACGATGCGAGATTCGAACCACATCCTGCTCGATAATGGGGCCGTCATCGAGGACCTCGGTGACGTAGTGGCTGGTAGCGCCAATCAGCTTCACCCCCCTCGCAAACGCCTGGTGATAGGGTTTGGCGCCGATGAAGGCTGGCAGGAAGGAATGATGGATGTTGATGATGCAATGCGGAAAGGTATTGACGAACTCATTGGAGAGGATTTGCATGTAGCGCGCCAGCACGATGAAATCGGGATGGTGCTGACCCAGCAGAGTGAGGATTTTCTCTTCCGCTTCGCGTTTGTTGTCCTTCGATACGGGAACCAGGAAGTAGGGAATCTGATAGAAGTCGGCGATCGGTTGATTGTCTCGATGATTGGAGATGATGAGCGGAATGTCGCAAGCCAGTTCGCCGCTCTTGTGGCGATACAGTAAATCAACCAGGCAGTGATCGTATTTCGATACCAGGATGGCCATCTTCAGACGATGCTTCGACTGCGCGAGACGCCATGTCATTTCGAACTTGTCGGCGGTTGGGGCGAAGTGTTTACTGAACTCGGCGAGATCGATGTCGAAGTCTGCGGGATCGAATTCGACGCGCATGAGGAAGAGGTTCGATCCCTCGTCGGCGTGCTCGTCGGCGTGGAGAATATTGCCGTTGTGCTGGTAGATGAAATCGGCGATGGTGGCCACCACCCCTTTGCGATCGGGGCACGAAATCAGCAGGATGGCGGTGTCTTTCATGGCACTACCAATTCGATTCGTGGGACGCGGACATTTACATTGTCAAGCTGCTTCCGAATGAAGTGGGCGATACAAATAGTCTACCGGCGCAAATGCTTCAGAACTTCACGGGCCGCATTCGCTCCGGAACCGCCGGTCAGCCCTGCTCCGGGATGCGTCCCGCTGCCGCACAAGTAAAGATTCTGGATCGGCGTACGATATCGCCCCCAATCGAGTAATGGACGCATGGTGAAAAACTGATCCAGCGCCAACTCGCCGTGGAAGATGTGGCCGCCAGTCATCCCATACGTCTCTTCAAGATCTTGCGGCGTGATGATCTGATGACTCAGGATCAACTCCGGCAGATTGGGCGCGTATTGTGTGACAGTCTTGACCACGGTTTCGCCCAGCGCGCTTCTCTGACTCTCCCAGTCACTGGCTTTGAGCTTGTATGGCGCGTACTGCATGTAGATAGACATCACGTGCTGGCCGTCCGGAGCGAGTGATGGATCACTAACCGACGGAATCGCAATCTCCAGATAAGGCTGGCGCGAAAAGTTTCCGTACTTGGATTCATCAAAAGCGCGCTCCAGATAATCGATCTCATGTCCGATGTGGATGCGCCCGCTCAAGGCGTTTCCATTATCTGTGGATTGGAGTGCGGTGAAGTTGGGCAGAGCGGAAAGCGCGAGGTTGACTTTCGCGACCGTCCCCGGCATCCGGTAGTGCTGCAATTTTTGTACGAAATCGGGTGAGAGGTGGGTGGGATCGACAAGCTTCAGCAGAGTTCGTTTGGGGTCGGCGTTAGAGACAACCGCTTTGGTGCCGATCTCTTCGCCGGTGGAAAGTACCACGCTGATAGCAACGCCGTCCTTGACGCGAACTTCAATGACCTCTACGTTGCTGCGGATTTCGGCGCCAGCAGCTTTGGCCGCGGACGCCATGGCCTCGGTCACAGATCCCATGCCACCGGCGGCAAAGTGTGCCGAGCCCGCCGGATGCGAATCACCGGCAGCGCGAATGAGCAGCACCAGATTGGTTCCAGCCGACCACGGACCGAAGAACGTACCGAAGATTCCGCGCGCCGCGATGGTGGCGCGCAACAGTTCAGTTTCAAAATATTCTGCGGCCAGATCGGCGACCGCCATCGGCCCCCACCGCAGCAGGCGGTACATATCCTTCTTGCCCAGCTTGCGAACGGCGCGGCCGGTTTGTAGCATGCCCCACAGGTCGCCTTTGCTGGGATCGTCAATATTGGGCGGCGGCATCGCCAGCACTTCGCCGATTACCTTACCCATCTTTGCCAGCGACTGCTGGAACTGCGGATAACGGCTGGCGTCTTTCGCTGAGAACTTGGAGATTTCCTCCGCGGACTTCCTGGCATCATTGTGAAGAATCAGCGCGCGGCCATCGGGAGACAGCGCGGCCACGCCGACGTCGGGCGTAATCAGCTTCAGCCCGTGTCTTTGCAACTGCATGTCACGAATGATGTCAGGACGAATCGGTCCGGCGGCATGCGCCAGCGTAGAACAGCGGAACCCGGGATGGAACTCATCGGTAATGGCTGCGCCGCCCGGCTGCGAACGGCGTTCCAGCACCAGCGGCTTAAATCCCGCTTTGGCGAGATAGAACGCGGTGACCAGCCCGTTATGACCGCCACCGATGATGACAACGTCGCGCGCTTCGGGCATGTTCTAAGCCGCTCCCTTGACGTGACTGCCCTTGGAGTCTTTGAGAATCTCCAGCGCGGCCAGCCGACCCGGCGCTCCCATAATGCCGCCTCCCGGATGGGTTGCCGAACCACACATGTAGAGGTTCTTGATCGGCGTGCGGAATTGCGCCCAGCCCGGCACCGGACGCAAGAAGAAGAGCTGCTCCAGTGAGAGCTCGCCCTGAAAAATGTTGCCTTCGGTGAGGCCGAACTCGCGCTCCAGATCGAGTGGGGTTACGACCTGCTTGTGCAGAATGATGTTCTTGATGTTGGGCGCATGTTCGGCAAGCGTATCGATCACGTTGTTGCCGAAAGCTTCCTTCTGGCTGTCCCAGTTCAGCCCGGGGCGTAGCTTGTAGGGCGCGTACTGCACAAAACAGGACATCACATGCTTCCCCGGCGGCGCCACCGATGGATCGGTGAGACTGGGGATAACGCAATCGATATAGGGCCGGCGAGAGAAGTTGCCATACTTCGCATCGTCGTACGCCTTCTCCATATACTCCACGCTGGGAGAGATCGAGATCGCGCCGCGCAGATGATTTCCAAGTCCCGGCATGCACTTGAAGTCGGGAAGGGCGTTCAGCGCCAGATTCACTTTGCCGGAAGAGCCGCGATACTTGTAACGATTTACTTCTTCTAGAAATTCACTGGCCAGATTTCCCGGCTCAATAAAGTTTACGAAGGTATGGCGGGGATCGACGCTGGATGAAACGATGTCGGCGTAAATCTCGTCGCCGTTTTGCAGTATTACTCCCCTGGCTTTTCCGTTCTTGACGATAATTTTCCCGGTTGGCGACTGGGTGCGGATTTCGACTCCGGCTTCACGGGCCGCGTCTGCGATAGCGTTTGAGATCGCACCCGTGCCGCCGCGCGCGAAGCCCCAGGCACGGAAAGCGCCGTCAATTTCTCCCATGTAATGGTGCAGCAGCACGTAGGCGGTCCCCGGCGAGCGCACCCCGAGGAAGGTGCCGATGATGCCGGATGCGGACATCGTCGCCTTGAGCACGTCGGTCTCGAACCATTGGTCGAGAAAATCGACGGCGCTCATTGTCATCAACTGCACCTGGTTGTACTTGTCTTCGCTCGATAGTCCCTGGAAGCGGCGTCCGATGAAGAGCAACTTCATCAGTTCACGCGGATTCAGAGTAGCGGGATCGGGCGGCACCATGCTGAGGATCGGCTTGACGAAGCGGCACATGGCCTGCATGGCCTTGCCGAATTCGTCGTAAGCTTCGGCGTCAACCCGCGAGTGGCGCGCGATCTCGCGATGTGTCTTGCCGTGATCATTTACCCGCCAGAGATAATCGCCGCTGGGCATCGGGGTGAACGTCCCGTCGAGGGGAAGGATTTCCAGGCCGTGACGGGGCAGATCGAGGTCGCGGATAATTTCCGGGCGCAGCAGAGACACCACGTAGGAACAGACCGAAAACTTGAACCCTGGAAAGACTTCTTCGGTGACCGCCGCGCCTCCGAGCACGTGGCGTCGTTCGAGAACAAGAACTTTTTTCCCGGCACGGGCCAGGTAGGCGGCGTTGACCAGGCCGTTATGGCCTCCGCCGATCACGATGACGTCGTATTTCGAATTATTTGGCATGAGAGCTTAGCCTTTAGCAACTTTGCCTATCTGGTTTACTCGTAGTGCAATGCCGGATGAATTCTAACAACAGAGAAGGCCGTTATTCATAACTTGAAAAAGCATTGCGGCTGGCCCGCAAACTCAAGAGAGGCAAGATGCTGGTTCAGAGACCGCTGGGCAGGACCATCCAGGTCCGAATCACGTTGGAAGGTGATGGCATGTTTGGAGACCTCAACGAAGGCGACGCGCCATTCTACCTATAACTGGGATATTTGTCTCCCAGCTTGCAGGGAATTCGGATTGCCCTGTTTGCCGACTCCCTCGCGACTGCATATAATCCCCGTCGGGAGTTGTACCAGAACTGAAGCGAAGGAAATCACCTTGCCCATAGGAACCGCATTTCACGAACGGACCTTTGCCCTGTGTCACAGCCTGAACTACCGCGAATGGTCGGGCTATTACACGGTCAGCGTGTACGAAGTGCACCACGAGCACGAGTACAACGCGATCCGCAACTCGGCCGGGCTGATCGATATTACGCCGCTCTACAAATATCTGGTCACAGGAAAAGACGCGACCAAGCTGGTGAATCGTGTCATCACGCGTGACATTAACAAGGTCGCCGTTGGACAGGTGATTTATTGCTGCTGGTGCGACGAGCAGGGCAAGGTGATTGACGATGGAACCATCTCGCGTCTCGATGAAAACGTATATCGCTGGACGGCTGCCGATCCCAGCCTGCGCTGGTTTCGCCAGAACGGCTTGAATATGGATGTGCAGGTCGAGGACATTTCAGAAAAAGTCGCCGCGCTGGCGCTACAGGGGCCAACTTCAGGCAAGTTGCTGAAGTCGGTGGCCGAAGCCGAGATCTCGAATCTGAAATATTTCCGCGTGACGCGGGGGAAAATTGCGGGTGTGGCGGTAGATATCTCGCGTACCGGCTACACCGGCGACCTGGGATACGAAATCTGGGTGCCATGGAATGATGCGGTGAAGGTGTGGGATGCGCTGATGGCAAAGGGCAAACAGTTCGACATCCACGCCGCGGGGATGCTGGCCCTGGACGTGGCGCGTGTCGAGGCGGGATTGCTCTTGATCGAGGTTGATTACACCAGTTCCAAGAAGGCGCTGATTCCGTCACAGAAGTATTCGCCCTACGAGTTGGGCTTCGGCAAGATGGTGCATCTCGACAAAGAAAACTTCATTGGCAAATCGGCGTTGGCGCGGGATCAGAAGCATGGCGTGGCGCGACAATTGGCGGGGCTCGAGATTGACTGGATAGAAGTGGAGAATCTGTACGACAAATTTGGTTTGACGCCGGCGGCTCCCAGCCAGGCCTCGCGTGTTGCTGTCCCACTTTACATAGGCGACAAGCAAGTGGGGAAAGCGACGACCACGGCGTTCTCACCGCTGCTGAAGAAACTGATTGCTCTCGCCAGCGTTGAGACAGAGCACTCCAAACCGGGAACCAAACTACAGATGGAATTGACGATCGAAGCCATGCGCATGAAGACAGGAGCGACAGTGGTGAAACTGCCGTTCTTTAGTCCGGCGAGGAAGACGGCGGTGCCGGTCTAATTTCAGGGCTATGAGGTTTGCTTATTTTCCAATTTCTGTCTCCCTCCGTGGCTAATTCTTCTCTTTCCAGCCCAGTAGATTGCGCCACCCATTAGCACCAGCGCTCCGGTTAATCCCACGATCTTTACCACTGCGAGAATTTTGTTCGGCTCGTCGGGCGGAGGCAGTAGCGAGATCGCGATCGTGACTGTAGTAGTAGCGAGTCCTACGAGTGCGACGAACCTCGCGACCGGCTTGCCGCCTGGCACGCGAATCACGTCCGGACCCGCAGGCTCGCGCTGCAGCTTGAACATGGCGGCGAACAGATAAAGATAGGGGATGAAGTAGGTGATCACTCCCATGCTGACGAGTACTTCATAGGCGCCTTTCACGCTGGTGCCGGCCTGTCCGAGAAAGATGAAGATGGCGCCGAAAATGAATTGCGTGAGCAGTCCTACCCAGGGCGTTTTCCAACGCGGATGCAATGCGCCGAAGGCGGGAGGCAGAAAATGGTCAATGCCGGCCACATAAGGAAGCCTTGCCACCGCGGCCAGATACGCGCCCGCAGCGCCAATGTTACTCAGGCAAATGAGAAACGCCACCACAGGCAGCACGCCCGTGAACCCCACGCGCGACGCAGTTTGCGAGACGGCCTGTACCAATCCCTGCAAGCTGCTGACTTGCGAAGAGGGCAATGCAAGCAGCACGCACACCGTTCCCAGGGTGTAGCAGATCGTCACCGTCACGCCGCCAAACAGCAGCGCAATCGGAATAGTGCGCCGCGCGTTCTTGATTTCCTCGCCCATCAGCGAAGCGGTCTCGCATCCCGAAAACGCATAAGTCAGCACCGACCAGAAAATGATGTCGTTGAGATGAGTGCTGGGGCGCATGGTGTGAAGCGTGAATGAAGTCGCTGATCCGTAGCGATGCCACGCGATCAATCCCATGGCGATAACGATGCTGACAGGAATCCACATGGCGACCGCGCCAATGTTATGCAGCCAGGTGCCCACATCGAGGCCGAAGATGTTGAGCAGAGTCGCTAGCGCCAGCGCCAGCAGAGAGAACACGATGTAGAAAGTCGTGTTATTGGAAAGATGCGCCCACGCGTCCCGGCGCATGTACAGCGCATTGCTGGCCGCGAAATAGAGCACGGCGGGAAAGTAGGGCAGGTTGCAGGTCCAATAGGTCCAGGCCGACATGAAGCCGGAAAAATCCCCGAAAGCGCGTTTCGTCCAAACGTAAATGCCACCTTCATTGGGATAGCGCGAAGAGAGTTCGAGCACTGAGAGCGCCAGCGGCGTGTAGAAGACCAGCCAGGCCCCAATCCAGATGACGATCGAACTTGGTCCCGCAGCGGCAGCCGTCGCAATCCAGCGCAGGCTGATGCCGGTGACGACATAGAAAAGGATGAGGTCGCGAAAGCCCATAACCCGCTTGGGGCGGTTTGCGCTTTCGATTTCCTCTGCGGACACGGCTGTGGTATTTAGCGGGCTGGTAATCTCGGATTGGCCGGAAGGTGTAATAGTGCTCACCGTGAGGACTATTAAAAAGAGTGGTCACAAATAACATTGCTAAGCCTTGAGGGCAAGATGAATTTTCTGGGATAAGGTACGGCAGAAATGTTGCGCGGTAGATCAGGCTGCTAGCTTCCGATTCGTGCGCTTCCAATACAAATATCCCGGAACGCCCAACAGCACAATCAGCGTGCCGCCGAAAGACTCCAGCGGCCGTTCGTATAACGTGTTCAGTGCCCAGGCTCCGGAGACGAGCACGTAGAGCGCGGGAACCCACGGATATCCCGTGCAGCGGAAGGGGCGCGCCATCTCGGGATGCTTACGGCGGAGAATGAACAGTCCCGCCACGGTAAGACAAGAAGCGGCCACGCCCATGAAGATGGCATAGGTAAACAGTTGATCGTAGCGTCCGCTGAGGGTGAGGATCGACGCCCAAATTCCCTGGATGATGAGACTGAACGCGGGCGTGTGCCAGCGCGGATGAATTGTGCCCATGCGGCGGAAGAAGAGTCCGTCGGCAGCCATCGCGTAGTAGACGCGAGCGCCACTCAGAATGGCGGCAGAGGTGGCGCCGAAGGACGATAAAGCAATCATGGCGGAAATCCAGACACCGGCAGCCGGAGAGAATAGGCGCTCAGCAGCAGCGCGTGCAATCGTCTCGTGCTGGGCAATCTCCGAGATCGGCAGGGCGTACAGATAAAGCACGTTCATCAGCACGTAAATTGTAGCTACGATCAAAATGGAGATCACGAGCGAGCGCGGAATGGTGCGCTGCGGCTGCTTCACCTCGCCCGCCACCCAACCGATGTATGTCCAACTGTCGTAGCCCCAAAATACAGCGATAAGTGCGATTCCCAGCGCCGGAGCCAGCGCGCGCGGATTCAGCGCCTGCGTAGCATAAGCGCCGGTAGAGAAATGCGACCAGCTTCCTTTCCCGAAAAAAATTCCCAACAGCAAGAATGCTCCGATGGCAACAAACTTCATCCACGAGGAAACATCCTGCAGGATTGCCCCTCGCCGCAGCCCGTAAACATTTACCGCAGTCAGCACCGCGATGCAGATGAGAGCAAGCACTTGCGGTCGAGTCAGAACCCAACCGCCAACCGCCAAAATCGGAGCAGGATTTCCCAAGCCAGGCACGACCGGCGCAAGATATGCGCCGAATCCCACCGCGAGGGCCGCGATGCCGCCTGTGTTATAGACGGTAAAAACCATCCAACCATACAAAAAAGCGATGAAGTCTCCGTAAGCTTCGCGCAGGTAGAGATATTGTCCGCCAGCTTCGGGATACATCGCACCCAACTCGGCGAATGCCAGGCAGCCAAGCATGGTGATCGCGCCACCAACCGCCCAGATTCCGATGAAGAGCGATGGAGTATGCAGAACAGCGGCAATCTCTTTCGGGGTTAGGAAGACGCCAGCGCCGATGATTCCGCCGGTGAGCAGCAAGACCGAATCCATCAGCGACAGTCCACGGACGAGCGACGGCTGAGACTCTGATGTCGTGGTCGTTGCGGGCGAGGGAACGGTTGGGACGCTCATGGGCTATCCGATACCAAGCTCGTCGGATGATTCCAATGGCGTGCCGCAACGGCGGCAAATGACGGCAGAACAA
>QIAP01000244.1 GCA_003225075.1 Acidobacteriota bacterium
TTTCGATGTCCCGGTGCTACGGCGTGTGAATCCGAAGGACCGACTCAGGAAACAACGGATGCCCGCAGTCAAGCAGGTCCGAGAAAGGAAACGCAACCGTTTCGTCCGAGAGCGTGCGTTGATCCTGGCAGCCGGCAAGCTTTTCGCATCTCGCGGCTATGACGCAACCACGACTCGCGAAATCGCTGCCTGCGCCGGCTGTGCAGAAGGCCTGATCCACCGTTATTTCAGTGGAAAGGAGGGTCTGCTGCTTGCACTGATTCGATTTCGAGTCTCTGAAGAAGTCGGGGATTTGAGCGATAAGCTACAACGCGCTTCGAACGTGGAAGATGAAATTCTTCAGCTTGTGAAGTGGGAAGTCGACCGTATGTGGGAAGATCGGGATTTTCTCAGGGTGATTATCCCCCGTGCGATTTTGGATCCTACCCTGGGGCCAGTGGTAAGCAGAATAGGTCCTGCCCTACATGCCCAGGCTATCGCCAAGCGGCTTAGAAAATACCATGAATGCCGAGCGTTGCCGGACGACGAACTTGAGGCGCTAGCCAACTTCATAGGGGTAATCGGATTTATGTTCGGCTTTATGCGACCGGTTGTTTTGGGTCGTGATCGCATTCGCACGAAAAAGATGGCCACCACAATCGCAAAGCTTCTTACCCGCAATCTATCGCATCCATCTGAATCTCGGTCGGAGCGCCCCCGTCATTTTAATGCAGCCTAACCTGCTTCCTACTTGACTCTCCTCTCCAAATCGTGATAGTAAGTGCGTCCGCACGCACTTTCTGTGGGATAGTGCGTACTTCTCTGCAGTTCGATCTTTGTCCGAGGAGGACTCGATGACCTCTCCCCAGAGGAGTTTGGCATTTGCTGTTCTGCTGGCATCCCTCTTCTTCTGTTGTTCTGTGCAGGACGCTCAGGCCATACCGGCTTTCGCCCGAAAATATGGCTTGCCGTGCTCGGCGTGCCATGAGGCTTGGCCAAAGTTGAACAGTTTCGGCCAGAAATTCAAAGATGAAGGTTACCAACTAGGTAATGACAGAGATGCTCCTATCTGGCAAAACGCATCTTTCTGGCCGGTCGCGATGAGAATCACACCGCACTGGCACTACGAGAGCTTGGGCCATACAGCAGTGGATTCCATACCCGGGGATCCGACCAGCCCTACGATCGAAAAAACCGTTAATACTTCCGGCTTCGACCTGACTGGCATCGATATCCTGACGGGTGGAACTCTGCTCAAGAATATTTCATTCCTGCTCGTTCCATCGATCGATCCAGGGGACGGCACAGTAGGCTTCGAATCGGCCAACGTGCGGTTCGACAACTTACTAGGATCGCCATGGCTGAACTTCAAATTCGGCAAGTTCGAGCTTGATGTGCCGCTTTCGGAGAAGCGTATGATGACGTTTTCCAATGTCGGCGGCGCGTACCAGCTCTACCATTTCATGCCGGTCGGGGATGTGAATGATTTCTCTTTCGGAGAGAACCAGCTCGGCGTCGAACTCATGGGCCATTCGGAGGATGACCATACTCGCTTCGCGGCTTCGCTGATAAGCAGCACGAATGGCGAGTTGGGGCTGCCTGGAGGCCGAACCTATAACGGCTACATTCATTTGAGTCAGGCGTTCATGGCGGGAGGGGCGTTTATGGCAGTTTTTACATTGGGCGGTTCGACTTGACGGCCGTCTACCAACGCGCCTCTGACAATGTATACCTGGGGAATGCTTCAGCCGCCAATCAAGTCCTGCCTGATGGCGCGCAGGGACCAGCCTGGAACACCGGCACCTTCGAAGCGCATTACACTTATTCTCCACAACTGTTTTTCATAGGCCGCTACGAGCTGGTTCGCATGGCTCAGCAGGCGTTGGCCAGTAATGGGAGCGAACTCGGAAATGCTGATGTGTTCACTGTCGGGTATCGCTACTACCCGTTTATGCACAGCCGCGCCGGCCTCGCCTGGCATCAGGAATTCGCGACCGGGCGGTCCAGGTTGACGTCCGCCAGTGGGCAAGACCAGCGGAACAACAGTTACTTTATGGGTTTTGACTTTGCGTTCTGAGAAGAGAAAGAGGAAGCCAATGCGAACCAATCACAACACGGTCCTTCTCTGCGCGATCACGTTTATGAGCCTCGGATTGGGTGTCGCGGCAGCACAGAACGGCGGAACGAGTTCTGGATATCCAGAGCCGAAGAACGACTTCACCCAGCAAGAGCGACGGGGGAAGGGCCTTTACCGCCGCTATTGCATCGGCTGTCATGGTCCTCGTGGCGATGGCAACGGCGAAAATGCACCTTACATCGACCCAAAGCCGCGCGACTTTACACTTGCAACTTTCAAGTGCCGGTCTACACCCACGGGCACCCTCCCGACAGATTCTGATCTGATTAACACGCTAAAGCGGGGACTCGAAGCCAGTAACATGCCTTCCTGGCTTCCACTCAGCGATCAGAATCGCGAGGATCTGGTCGCTTACATCAAGACTTTCTCGTCGCGTTGGAAAAAAGAAGGACCGGGAAAACCACTGCAAGTCACACCCGAACCGGAAGTGACGGCTGACAGGATCAAGGAAGGACAGCAACTATTTCAAAAGATGGAGTGCTGGAAATGCCATGGGACCGAGGGCCGCGGGGATGGCCCCTCAGCTCCGACTCTAACCGACAGCAAGGATCGGCCGATTCCTCCCTATGACTTTACGGAAGGGCACCGCTTCAAATGCGGCCAAACCGACGAAGATCTGTACAAAATCTTCATGACCGGTTTGGATGGTACGCCCATGCCTTCTTTCGCCGACAACCTCAACCCGGAGCAGGCATGGGACTTGGTGTTTTACTTGCGCACCCTCCAGCCAATGCATACAAAGGAAAAGGACATCGCGAAGCAACTCGGTTTGAAGCCGATTGAGCCAAACGCCCCGGCTACTCCGCCAGCTAATAAATGATCTTTTCAGGATCTTTAGGAGAGCGACTCAGATGACCACTTGCTACAAATTCGTGGGAATGGCCTCGGCACTACTACTTCTAGCGTTTGGATTTTTGTATTCAACGCGCAGTGTGAGTGCCGCGGCTGAGGGCAAGATCACTGGAACTATCAAGCTTCAGGGCACACCCGCGCACCAGCGGCCGATCGATATGTCAAAAGAGCCGAACTGCCAAAAAGCACACGCGGCTCACCCGGTAACAACGGAGACGGTGGTTACGGGTCCCAATAATACCCTGCAGTACGTCGTGGTCTATATCTCCGAAGGCTTACCGGCGGCAGCAGCGAGCCAGGTGCCTTCGGAGACCCCAACCTGGGACCAAAAGGGTTGTCAGTACATCCCGCACGTGATGGCACTGGATGTCAATCAACACTTTAAGGTCACCAACAGCGACCCGCATTCGCACAACATCCATCCTATACCGAAGCCGGGCAGCGCCAATCACGAGTGGAATAAGTCACAACCCGCAGGGGCTGCTCCCTTCGATGTTTCATGGCCGGCGCAAGAAGTCGCAATCCATGTGAAGTGCAATATTCATCCTTGGATGAGCGGCTACATGGCGGTGGTGAAGGGACCTACCGCCACCAGCGATAACAACGGCTCGTACACGCTCAGCAAAGTGCCTCCGGGCAACTATACGTTGACCGCTTGGCAGGAGACTTATGGTACGCAGACGCAGAAAGTGACCGTCAGTGCAGGTCA
>QIAP01000147.1 GCA_003225075.1 Acidobacteriota bacterium
TGCCCTTCAGGTCGACTCTGGTGGATCCGCCACGATGGCGGTAATCTACCGCCTTGGTGGTGCGGGAAACTACCTGCGCCTTAAAAACCGGGGTTTTTCCCATTGGCTCTACTTGCTGCCCTTGTGATTGGTCCACTTGTGCGTCGGACTTTGTGCCCTGGGCTGCAATAGCGGCAACGCCGCACATGGCGACAGTGATCGCGAGTCTTTTGATATTCATAAAATTTTTCCTATCTTTTACATTTTAGCGGCGTTCAAATCCTGTACGAGAGCCCTGCACGTCAGTTCCGCCTCACTTTGGAGCCAGTCCTCCAGAGCATGGCCCTGTACCTTTCCGCGTTGTTCGTACAGATCATAAGCGCGGAGACGGATTTCGTGTTCCATCATTGGCTCCGGTAGCCTGATCTTGGCCATGTCGGGAAGAGTAAGGCTCTTCATCGGGGAACTCCGTGTGCTCTGGTTCGTTAATCGCGTTTACGCTGCCGTGTCTTGTGATTGTGCAGAACAGACTGAATATAGATTTGCAGAGCTGCTTCCATATTCCTTTTGGTTTCCTCGAAATTGCTCCCATGTACTGAGAGGGATAATTCCTGGCTAGCGCCTTTCCACGCGTCATCTTCGGGCCAAAATATACACTCCACAAGAACAGGAGCGCTCACTGGCACTTGCACGGCGTGAAGTTGCATCCCGCCTCCTCGTGATCTTCAACCCAGCGCAACCCGAGCCCCAGACTGCTCAGCTGGCTACATATTCCGTTTCGTCTTCGAGACCAAATTGGTCTCGTTCCACTCTTCACGATTCTGCTTGTTCATCCGCTCATGCTCTAACTGGTGGCTACGCAATTTGTTGGGATCGCGAAGACACTCCGCATCGGTCATCGTAGAACTTGATAAAGCGAGGCGGATGAGTGGTGTAAACGTTCCGATGGCAAACATCTCGCGTTTCATGTGACCACCTTCTCTTAACTCTTAGTTGTTCCCATAAGTCCCGAGCATGCCGCTTGCCAATCCGAAGTCCACTCAACTCCTTTCCGATCACTCGCTCGCAGCGAAGCTCGGATCCACCTACGGTTTTCGCTGTAGCGCAAAATTGCTCATCAACAACGAGGATTTGCCCCAAAGATCCACGGAGACTGTCTTCTGACTGAGCGTTACAGATTGTCACGATTCTTGACAGACGGCACTGGTTTTTCTTACGAAGAAGAACACTCGGAGAAGTTCGATATTAGGTGACATCAACCTAATTAAATTAGGAGCAGTGGCGGAGGGCCAGGCACAGCCCGCTGCGAAGGACGAAGGACCCCGTCTCATCCCTCTGGACGACAACATACTGCATAAGGACAAACCAACTAGCAGCTATTACGTCACTCTGGCCGACAAAAGAGTAGCGTACCCGTAAAAACCCACTGTCGTAGGCAATGTACTGTATCGAACGAAGGACTCGTGAGCGCATCGTATTAACAGGCAAACTTACAGTGCGCAAACCACAAAATGAGCGCCGCCGCCGATCCGCAGTTCCAATTACAAGCGAAATCTCGATAAACCACAGGTGCCGTATGCAAAGCGCGAGAGCGATCGCGAAAGAGCACATATGTACCGGTGGATTGAACTAGGTGCATCCGCGCTCGAAAAAAGCGACAAGCAAGAGCAACAGTAAAATTCCTGCAGGCATTGGGTCCGGGTTCAGGGCGATTGGTATGCTGCCGGACGTTCGATTATAAGGACGTCCTAGGTTCGCCCCAGCCAGTCTGTTTTCTGATTCCGGAAATCCCGTGAGCTGTCTCAGTTCGCTCTATCGGGCCTGGATAGGCGTCCTTCTATCAAATGGCAGGAACACGCTAAAGCACGTGCCGGCGCGATGGGGTCGCGCGCTAGTACGAAGGCGTACACGGCTTCCGAGCCTTTCCATGAACACCTGTGAGACCCAAAGACCCAGCCCTGTGCCTCTGCCGGTTTTGGTGGTGAAAAAGGGTTCGAACAATCTCCGCCGGTGCTCTGGGCGGATACCCGGTCCGTTATCGCCAATCACCACGCGAATACCGTCGCGCTCGGGGCTGCTCCAATCCCGCGAGCTAAAAGCGTGCACAACTACTTTGCCACCCGTTGGCACCGCTTCAAGAGCATTGATAACGAGGTTCGTAAACACCTGCCGTATCTCCCCCGCGGAAGCTTCAACAGGGCTAACAGAGGAATACCGTCGACAAATCTGGATTCGTTTGAACTTGATCTTGTGATCGTAAAATTCAAGAATGCTGTCCAGAACCGCCGGGATGTTTACCGCTCTGCGGGGCGGAGACTCTCGGTAGGGGCTCAGAATGCTGGCTGTAATTTCTTTCATCCGTCCCAATTCCTCCTGCGCGGCCTTGAGGTATCGGTTGGGGAGAGCATCACCTCGCAAACACTTTTCCAATAAAAATAGCGCATTGCCCAGAGCTTGGATTGGGTTCTTAAGTTCGTGGGCAACAGCAGCTATCAAACGCCCACTCGCTGCCCAATCCTCAGTGCGGGCAGTCTTGTCGGACTGTCGCCGAGCGGATGAAGTACCAGTAAACACGCCGACCTCCTCGCGTTGCGGCTCAACTCAGAAAGACTTGGCGTACTCCAGAAGGGCTGACTTAGGTCAGGAGATCTGATGAGCGGAGGTTAGGATCGCTCCACTGGGACGCTAGTCCCGTGCGGCTGGATTGTCAAGCTGCAACGCAGCCCGCAGAGGAGTCGGCGTCACATGGCACTCTAGCCCACATCCGCAGCGAACAGCCCGGATATTCCAAAAAGGACGAACAGCTCGCGCAGTAGAGGCAGGGTCATCGCCAAAATTAAGAGAGTTGACCTTCCAACTCATCCTGGCGCCATGGTCCCCTAAACCGCCATGTACGGCGCCCTGCGCACAGCCCCTAATTTCAAATTACTTGCGGCACACGGGCGTTCCCACTTGCCCTTAGCATTACCATCTGCAATTGTCTGCCATGGGAAAGGCTACGCCTCAGGATTTAGCCCCTCGTATCCCAGACCGCTTTGCTGGATCCACTGTTCTCTATTCCGTACCACTGGGCTTGGCAAATCCGGTGAATACGCGCTTCCCCGCACGAACAAATTCTCCGAAGGAAATCACGAGCGGGATTTCGTGTCCGTTCTTGTGCAGGCCGGGGGGCGATACGCCGTCCCAAGAGACGTGTCGCTGACCAGTTGCTACATACCGTGCGAGCACATGCTCATGAACGTGCCGCAAGTATTCAGGCATCACCACCGTCAGCTTCCCACCAATCAACTCCTCTGCCTTGTGGCCAAAAGACCTTCTCAACAGCCGGATTAGCAAACAAAATGTTGCTCTGGTCGTCGATGGTGAATATCGCCAAAGAAGCCGCCTCCGCCAGCAAAACAAACTGAGCATCAGCCGCCTGCAGCGTTCTACCGGCATAGAAGCGTTCGAGAAAAACTCCGATTTGGCCTCCCAAGGCAACCAGGAACTCCTGGGTAGCTGGCGCCAGGTCACGCGGTTCAGCGTTGAACATCTCGATGATGCCTAGCACCCGCTTGCCGACATAGAGCGGGAACGCCACTCCTGTGCGTAGATGTTCCGAGGCTGCTACGGATAACCGAGGAAAGTTCTGCGCGAGCGAGAGCTCAGGGTAGTGAACCACCGTTCGGCTCTGCCACGCACTTCCCGGAAGCCCCTGCCCAAAAGCGAAGTGCCTAGCGCGCGAAACTGTTTGAAAGTCGGGAAAGCGATCTGGAGTGGGCTTTAGAAGTCCGAACATTCCAAAACCATGCGAATTTCATTCACAATCCAAAACACTGCGACATCCCAGGCGAGACGCGTCGCCAAGAGTTGCAGGGCAACTGAAGTCGGAGCAACTTCATTCTCCGCATCGGTCAGCAGACGTGTGATGGAAGAACTGATATCCCAATAATCCGCGGGGCTTAAGGGTTGGATCTGCTGCCGAAGAAGCCTTATACATTCCGACTCTCAATTCTTCTCTCTTTGGAATTCTTGGGCGACTTTGAAATTTGTTGCTCTTTCATAGAGTCGTCATTTCATGTAACCATATGAAGCATGAAAAGCAAAAAGAAGAAGGCGACCCATCCTAAGGTTTCTACGCTCAGCGCGAAGCGAGCCGCGAAAAATGCTGCCGTCGCTAAAGATCGCAGGCGCGCCCTTGAGGACTTCAACCAGATCGCCGCCCGGACTCGACGGGCTATCGAAAACAAATAGTTCCTATTCCGCTCCAATCACATAGTGGCGATTAAATCCTGCGCATTCCGGCTCACGTCCCTCAGAAGCTGGCTTTTGCCATTCCTCTTCGGTGCATAAATCGTGAATGGCTTGCACAGAAGTTTCCAAAGCAGGGTATCCCGTCAAGAGGATGGTCATGCACCTCGGATTGTACTGACGGATCGCGTGAACTGGCCAGCCCTCGTCCCCAGCGTTGGTACCTACGCAAAAAGCCATACTCGTGTGATCCCACGTTATAGGGTCTAACAACTCTATCGAGGGTTCGAATCCCTCCCTCTCCGCCAATTCCTTGTAATCTGGACAGTTGCGAGTCCGTAATACCTACACTGATGCCACTTCCAGTGAAGGAACACCATAGCCAACCCGCGAAGTAAACCTCACGAAAACAGTCCACGCCGCTCGGCGGGCGTATTGGCCCGTTGTGCTTTCCAGGAATGGCCGGGTGAAGTCGGACGTTATGCTCATCAACGGCCACGAAGACCGTCTCCCGGCAGGTGCACATTATCGTTATCCTTTTTCTGGTAGCGCATGCCTAGGAAAGCTCAAAGTTGGAACCGGAAGGTTGCTTCATGCGTAGTAATCGCGTCAAAGAACGCGGAGCAGAATATGAAGCACATGGATACCCACTCTCGTGCCGACACCTTGGTGCTAGTCGTAATTGCGGCTACGGTGGCGCTGGTTCATGTGCTAACGAACCATCACTATGGCTTTCACCGCGATGAGCTTCAGGTTCTGAGCGATGCGCTGCATCTCGACTGGGGATTCGTGCCGTATCCGCCATTGACGCCGTTTCTGGAGCGGATTGGCCTTGCGCTTTTTGGTGTATCGCTGGTGGGACTGAGGCTCTTCTCGGTAATCGCGCAAGGATTGGCCGTCTTGATGACCGGGCTAATGGCGCGGGAGCTCGGCGGCGGGCGGCTGGCCCAGACTACCGCGGCTCTTGCAGTCGCGCTCTCGCCACTCCCTCTGTTCGAGGGGACGGAGTTCCAATATACGACGTTCGATTACTTGTGGTGGGTGCTGATTGCCTATTTCGTGATTCGCTTGCTGAAGACGGAGAACCCGCGATGGTGGCTGGCTATTGGCGTGACCGTAGGCGTTGGCCTCATGACCAAGTACACCGTGCTCTTTCTTGTGGCTGGGATTCTGAGTGGGTTGCTGCTGACGCGAGCGCGCCGTTTTCTGGGAAGCTGGTGGTTCTGGAGCGGGATTGCGGTGGCGCTGCTGATTTTCCTACCGAATCTTGTGTGGCAGATACTTCATGGTTTCATCTCTCTGCACTTTCTGCAGCACATTCATGCGCGCGACATCGGCGAGGGGCGGGCGAATGGATTTATTCGTGATCAGTTCATCATCTGCACGAATCCGTTTGCGGCGCCGTTGTGGATCGCTGGTTTGCTATGTTTCTTGCGCGACCGGCGATATCGTCTGTTGGCGTGGATGTACTTGGTCCCTCTCGTGCTCTACTTGTTTGGGAAGGGTCGAGGCTACTATTTGGGAGGGGCGTATCCGATGTTGATGGCGATGGGGGCGACTGCTGGCGAGCGTTGGGTCGAGCTGCTGCCGCGGCTGTGGCGGCGGACGGTGGAGGCTACGTTTTTTACTGCGCTCGCAGTGTGTGGTCTGTACATCTGTGCGGTGGTTTTGCCGCTCGCGTCCGGCGGCAGGCTCAAGGATTTCGCACTCCACAACAACGGCGATCTGCGCGAGGAGGTCGGCTGGAACGAACTGGTTAAGACGGTCTCTGGCATTCGAGATTCCTTAGCTCCGGAACAGCGGGAGAGTGTTGGCGTGTTGGTGGGAAACTACGGTGAGCAGGGCGCAATCGAGATTCTGGGTCCGGCCTACCACCTGCCCCTGCCGATCAGCGGGACCAATTCGGCGTGGCTGCGCGGGTATCCCGTGCCGGCGCCATCTACACTGATCGTGCTCGGTTTATCGCGCAAATACGCAGAGAGGACATTCACTTCGTGCCGGCTGGCCGGACATAACGGCAATTCCTACCATGTTCAGAACGAGGAGAGCCAGGAACATCCTGACATTTTTGTGTGCGGTGGCCCGCGCATGCCCTGGCCTGAGTTCTGGAAGAATTACCAGAACTTTGGTTGAAGCATACAGTCCAACCGTGAGGACAACCGAGGCGTGCCTGCGAACTACGGCATTACTTGAACGGCTCCGCAGTTGATAAACCGGTCCCAGATCACGGACTAATCAGACATTCTTATGGAACCAGGGAAGGGATAATAGCCGCCGGCTTGCTGGCTAGCGGCTATTTGTGCTAAACCTCACTCACAATTCGCCCCTCAGAAGCGGAAAGCAATTCCCGCCGAAGGCTGCGCAGTATGCGTTACGGCATCGTTATTGAGGCTGGTGAGCCCAAAGTCCGGTGACTTGTACACCAGGCCGCGATACTCCCCGCGCAGAGAGAAATGTCTGCTGAGAGGAAAGTCGGCGCCACCGCCGTAAACGAAAGTTCCTCTCGCCTGTGTGCCCGCGCCGGCTAGCAAACTGTTGTCCCTGGGGTTGAACAATAGCGCACCGCCTCCCGCAAGAAGATATGGATTGACTCTGTGGAGGCCGGGATGGGGGAGCTTAAAGACGAGATCGCCGGTGAACTGGTGGACGTCGCTCTGTATTCCGGAAGTCCCGAGCGATGACGAATATTCTTGTGTATTTCGGACGAAGCCGTAGTTGGTTTCCGCCGCGAGCCAGTGGTTCAGGTTGTAACGGTACCCTACAACAAACCCGCCGGTGTCGGTCGCTCTCTGCCGGATTCCTTGTCCGGTCGAGTCCTTCGTGAAGAACCCCGTGCCCTGCACGCTGATTTCCGAGCGCGACTCCTGGGCAATCGCCACTGCCGTAAGAAGTGAAATGGTTACAACAGACAAAATGGTGTTACGCCACATAGTTTGTAAAAACCTTTCCTTTCCTTAAAATGCAATCTGCGGACTCTTGCAGCCGAAGGGCAAAAAGGCATGCAGACTGCCAAATGCTCAGTGATCGACGGCGCGGCGGAAGTGATTGACTAGGGAACGTTTTTGGCGAGAGCGAAATATGTGCGTCGAAGGGTGTCGATTATTTCGACACGGTTCTCGACAAGTGACGATACTTTACGACATTAATTCGAACCTTTCCGCAATGCGCTGACATCAGATGATGCAAGCGCCTAGGATAGTTCGACCTTCACCCTCAGGCAGCGTACGTACTTAGACTACGTACTTAGACTGCCTGAAAAACAGAAGAAGGAAGTGCAGGGCCGGTCAATGAGTACCCTCTTGCAGGCGGGATCCCCGACGCAGACTGCTCGTTTCGAGTCCCTTCTCCGCGCGACGAAGGCCATCTCGTCCGCTCGCGATTGTGACTATTGCGAGGAAGTTTTCGCGCGCGAACTGCGCAGCGTGATCCCTTTCGATTATCTTCACGTCAGCATGTTTGAGTGTGACCACGGCGACAGCGGCAAGCTGGGCTGGCGTCTCTTTGACGTAAACGGCACGAAGCGTCAATTTCCGGAAGCGGAGCTCCCCCTTAATGACATAGAACTGACGGCTGCGCGGGTGCACGAAACCGGCCAGCCGCTTGTGATTGGGGACTGGAACAACGAGACACGATTTCCAAGTCTAAAAGAATTTTTGACCGGACTCGGAATCGTCTCCACATGCGCGCTGCCCCTCGTGCGAGGCGAGCGGCGACTCGGAATCTTTGAAGTCGGCAGCGGGCAGCCGAACGCGTATTGTGCAGAGGAAGTCGCTTTTCTCTCGGTCGCCGCTGACCAGGTGGCGCTGGCGATTGATGCTGCTGTGAACTTTGCCATCTCGCAACGCACGCAGGAGCGGTTGAAATTGCTCCTGGAGTTAACCAATCAGGTCGTTTCCAACCTCGAACTGCGTGAACTGTTGCGCACTGTCTCCGCCAGCGTGCGGCGCGTGATGAACTGCGACGTCGTGGGTGTCATGCTCCCGGATGCCGAAGGTAAACATCTGCGCGTCTTCGCACTGGATTTCCCCGACAGCAAGGGATTCTTCCGGGAGGAAACACTCATCCCCATCGAGGGCACTCATCCCGGCGAAGCCTTCCGCACGAGAAAGCCGGTGGTAAAGGCACACCACGATTCCAGCGAGGAACGATACCCCGAGCACTACCAGCGGGTGGTGGGCGAGGGCGTGAAGTCGGGTTGCCTGGTGCCCCTAATCAGCCGCGATCGTTCGCTTGGTGTCCTGGCGCTGGGCAGGAGGCAAGACAGCGACTTCGATAACGATGAAATCGATTTCTTGTGCCAGGTCGCAGGTCAGGTAGCAATTGCCGTCGAGAACGCCTTGGCCTTTGGCGAGATCGCTGAACTGAGATTCTGCACTTGGTGGATACGGTTGCTCCCAGCGGTTCCACAGTCCTTCTGCTTGGAGAAACCGGCACTGGCAAGGAACTCATTGCACGGGCTGTCCATGATCGCAGCCGGCGTAAAGATCGCACTTTTGTGAAGCTTAATTGCGCCGCTATCCCTACAGGCCTGCTCGAAAGCGAACTGTTTGGCCACGAACGCGGCGCGTTCACGGGGGCAATTGCCCAGAAGATGGGGCGTCTTGAACTCGCGGACCAGGGAACGCTGTTTCTCGATGAGGTCGGCGACATTCCGCTGGAGGTTCAACCGAAGCTTTTGCGGGCGCTTCAAGAGCGGGAATACGAGCGGCTTGGCAGTACACGTACGAAGAAGGTTGATGTCCGCTTGGTGGCTGCCACCAACCGCAACCTGGAAAAGATGATCGCGGAAGACAAGTTCCGCAGCGACCTTTATTACCGGCTCAATGTCTTTCCCATTCAGATTCCACCGTTGCGCGAACGCCCAGAGGACATCCCGCTATTGGTGCGCTATTTCACGCAGAAGTACGCTCGCCGCATGGAGAAGCAAATCGAATCGGTTCCTGCTGCCAGCATGAAGAAGTTGACGCGCTGGCACTGGCCAGGAAACATTCGCGAGCTCGAGAATCTCATCGAGCGAGCGGTAATCCTCACTCGTGGTTCGGCCTTAGAAGTTCCAGTCTCGGATCTCGGCAACGGTTCCGCCGAGAAGGCAGTGACCAGAATGCCAGACTCCAACGAGCGTGACCAACTGCTCCACATCTTGAAGGAAACACGAGGACGCGTGGGTGGAGCTGACGGTGCGGCCGTTCGGATGGGACTCAAGCGCACAACTCTTATCTCCCGCATGAAAAAACTCGGTATCGATCCACGCGCTGTGTCGTAAGTTTCGTCGAAAGTGTCGAAGCACGCCTTCGACATTTTCGACACGGTTTTAACCCACCCTGTCTCCAATCTGTCTCGATTGAACCCCTTACAGACTCCTCATCATGACTCTACTTTGGCACTCGCATTGCCTTTGCTCAAGTGAAAGGCAAAACATCGTGCTAAGAATCACAACCATTGAAACCGCGGGGCAACGCAAGTTGGTTCTCGAAGGCAAGCTAGTCGAGCCCTGGGTCACAGAACTCAAGAAGGCATGGCAGGAGGGGAACCTATCGCTCAATGGCCACCAGCTAGTCATTGACTTGTGCAACGTAACCATAATCAGCCCGCAGGCGGAGATGATTCTGCTCGAGATGAAGCGCGAAGGTGCGCAGTTCGTTTGCGGCGGGATTCTGAACAAGCACCTGGTTCGGCGAATCGAGCGCAAGTGCAAGTGCTAGCACTAATGACGCAAGGGGTCGGGAGTCGTG
>QIAP01000073.1 GCA_003225075.1 Acidobacteriota bacterium
GAAGCTACAGCCTCACCCATGGACCGCACCGGCTGGGCCGATACAGTGCCCAGGGTGCGGCCCTGGCAGACAACAAAACGCAGCGCGGCCGGGCTGTGGAAAAGACGCGAGCTGGAAAAGTCCAAAACCCGACTTTCCCACCTCGCTTGGAAATCCCGCAAAAGGCGCTGGATTCCCACTTTCCCACAGCCCCGACTGCTGCCGGTCATTTAACTCAAACCGGACAAGTCACGTGCTAAGAAAACCGGACATTTTAACTTGCTAACAACAGATGATTGTGATCATGATGTTGCGCTGTGACACAAAATTCAGTTTCATCTGACCGTAAATGGCCACGACAAAAAGTCTCGCGTTGCCCCCGCCGACCGTCCTCGGAGAATTGGAAGTGGTGAGAGTACCATCGGGAAACCCAGTGTTGGGTTCAGCAAAACCCACGTGGAATTCCTGAGAAGACTTTGGATCGAACTCTTCAAATCCCGCTTCAACAACGCCTTGATCCGGCAGCTAGCGGCCATGTGTCCCGTCGACGGTGGGGAATTGCTCTGCTGCTGGGTTTCGGAGTGCTGGTTAATTACTTCGATCGGGTCAACCTGTCGGTCTCGCAGGATGCGCTCCGTAGCGCGTTTGGAATAACCACCGTTACGTTCGGTTATTTGTTGAGTGCTTACAGTTGGAGTTACGCTCTGCTGCAATTGCCCTCGGGCCTCTTGCTGGACCGTTTTGGAGTACGCGTTGTGGGACGCGTAAGTACGATTCTTTGGAGCGCAGCTTCTTTTGCAGCAGCGCTCTCCAGTGGAATCGGCGGTTTCTTTGCCGCACGACTTCTTCTGGGCGTCGGTGAAGCGCCCACTTTTCCTGCCAATGCCAAGGCGATCGGCTACTGGTTTCCGGCGCAGGAGAGAAGTCTTGCAACCGCGATTTTTGACGCAGCAGCAAAATTCGCTTCGGCGATCGGAGTGCCGCTGATTGGCATTCTTCTGCTGCATTTCGGTTGGCGGTGGAGCTTCGCAGCCACGGGTTTTATCAGCCTCCTTTATTTTGTGTTGTTCTATGCGTTTTACCGCAACCCGAGCGAGGACAAGTCACTGTCAGCGACAGAGCGGGAGTTCATCACTCGAGGCGGCGCCCAGCCGGAAGATCAAGTCAAAGCCGCGAAAGGAGCCCCGCTCGGTTACTTACTTCGCCAGCCAGAAGTTTGCGGCTTGGCCCTGGGCTTCGCTTCTTACAACTACAGTTTCTATCTTTTGTTGACCTGGTTACCAAGTTATCTCTCTGCCACTCATCATGTGGACTTGCTCCATTCGGTTCTCTACACAAGCGCCCCCTGGCTGTTCGCGACATTCACGGATTTGCTGGTTGGTGGGTGGCTGGTGGATGCGCTGATTCAGCGGGGCTGGAAGCCGATTCGGGTTCGTCAAATCGTATTGATCGGAGGAACGACTCTGGGGCTTGGAATATTTGGCGCCGCGAGTGCCCACACTCCGGCGACGGCGCTCTTTTGGATAAGCCTGTCTCTGGGCGGCCTGGCCGCCGCGGCGCCGGTGGGTTGGTCGATTCCGTCGCTGATCGCTCCCCGCGAAAGTGTCGGCACACTGGGCGGAATCATTAACTTCTGCAATCAACTTTCAGCGATCGCCGCGCCGATTCTAACTGGGTATATCGTCCAAGCGACGCATTCCTTTTCGGGAGCGTTCGTCGCTGCCGCGGCGTTTCTGCTGCTTGGAATTGCAGGCTATGTGTTCCTACTGCGAGAGATGGAGCCGATCCCTGAACCAGCGTAAATAGAAAGCTTTAAAAATTACCAGTCTGTTGCCTAAGCGAGTCCCAGGCGCTGGCGAATCTCAGTGACAATTTCTTCTGGTGTGCGAGTCACTTCTACGGTGACAGCATCTGAGGGCTCCTCGAGTATCGCAAATTGACTCGCCAGCAGTTGCTTATCGGCAAAATGCCCGGTTCGCGAGCGTAGTCGTTTATAAATTTGTTCATAGGTTCCCTTCAAGTAGACGAGCTTCACCTCTGGGCCGCTGCAAAGTTGCTCGCGATAGCTTTTCTTCAACGCCGAACATGCCAGGACCACATTGCGATGATCAGCAATCCACTGCTCCATCTTGCTACGGATCATCTTTATCCATGGCGCACGATCGACATCGTCCAATGGAATACCCAATTTCATTTTTTCGACATTTTCGGGAGAGTGAAAAATATCAGCGTCTACGAATTCCCAACCGAGATTCCTGGCCAGCATACTGCCGGTTGTAGTCTTGCCGACTCCAGTCGGGCCCATGACGATCAGGATCATTGGAACTTCCGAACGAGCAACAAACGGCGGCTCGACATTTTGGGACGAGCTCACTTTGACACTTTTAACATCACCACGCCATGTTTGGGCACGTGAGCCGTATACGAGTCCGGCGGAGAGCCGAGATCTTTGTGCTCCCATAGATCGCGTAACTTTGCCGGACCAGTGACGCCGATGGTTTTGAAATCGAGAGTGATTATCAATTCTGATTCGCCGCGATTGAACAGTCCTACCGCTTGACTTCCGTCGGCGAGCGGCTTGACCCATATCTCCAGCGGACCTTCATCCCAAACCCGGTGACCCTGGACGCCTTTCGCGTCTTGATCTACGGCAAGGACTTCGGCGTTGGTGAGCATTTCCTTGGTTTCCGGAGTCATGCTTCGCAAGTCATTACCGGCCAGTAGCGGTGCTGCGAGCAGAGCCCAAAGCGCCATGTGCGTGCGGTATTCGTCATGATTCATGCCGCCATTGCCAACCTCGAGCATATCGGGATCGTTCCAATGTCCGGGTCCGGCAAACTTCTCGAGACCATTCTGAGAAAATCCAATCACAGACATGCGGTCGTAGTTGTCACTGATGTCTCCCGTAGTACGCCAGAGGTTGCCGGTTGCCGGTCCCCACTTCCATGGCGCCTTGACGCCCCAGTTGCAGATGCTAAATACGATTGGCCGACCGGCTTGGGCAAGCGCGTCACGAAATTTCGCATATTGCATTTCTGGATCAAGGCCCTCGGAGTAGCACCAATCTACTTTGACGTAATCCACTCCCCAAGATGCGTAAGTCTTGGCATCCTGCAGTTCGTGGTTCAAACTACCGGGACGCTTTTGACAGGTGAGGGTGCCGGCATCGGTATAAACGCCCAGTTTCAATCCCTTGCGGTGTACGTAGCCGGCAAGAGCTTTGATGCCGGAGGGAAATCTGGTTGCATCGGCAACGATGTTTCCCTGGGCATCACGGCTGACCTGCCAGCAATCATCGATGTTGACGTACTGGTAGGTTTGCCGGCTTTGCGACTGCGGTACTACTTGTTACGGTGACTGGCGATGTGAGGAAAACTGCAATAAGGGCGCTTCGAATGATTTGCATTTCGCTCTTCCTCTATTCTTCCCACGGGGATTGTCCAATGCGCATAGGAGCCTAAGCAGCCAGTTCGGGCTTGTCAATTTATAAAATTGAAGGCCAAATTCGGACAGATTCACCAAGGCTGGTAAGAATTGTCACGAGGGATAATGTGTTTCCGCTCTTTTCGTTGGATCCGGGCTGGGTGTTAGCATCAATTTTTATGGTTTGACAGGGCGACAAAGAGATTCCTATAGTCTGCAATGTCGATCCGACCTTGGGGGCGTGGAATGAGTACGCAAGCGCCAATCGTGACGGACAAAATGGTTTTCCGGGGGACGAACAGGCACGTCGGACGACATATCTCTGTGAGTCCCAGCAATAGCGCCACTCAGCACCTTGCATACGGACGAATCATTCTAAACGCTTCGAAGTCTGCTGAATCATTTTCGACCGGCAACCGCGAAACCGGATTGATTTGCCTATCTGGTGAGGCGACAGTGGCGGTGGATGCGCACCTGGTGGCGTTGCAACAGTACGATTCGGTCTATATTCCGCGTGATTCTTTTACGGAGATTACCACCCTCACGAGTGTTGACCTGGCGGAGTTCTCCGCCGACGTTGCCAATCAGTATCCCTTGCAAGTGGTACGGTTTTCGCAGATCTCGACGGATCCGGGTTTGAAATTCAGCACCGGCGGCTCCGGATGCAGACGTCACCTGAACCTGCTGCTCGCAAAAAACATTGAGGCAGGAAGGCTTATTGTGGGATTCACAGATTCTGAGCCGGGAAATTGGACGAGTTGGCCGCCCCATGAGCACGCAACGCTGCTGGAGGAGATGTACGTCTACTTCAACATGCCCGATCCGGCCTTTGGCCTTCAACTTGTGTATAGCAATACGGAGGACCCAGAGTTGGTGACTGTGGTACGCGACGGCGACGCCGTATTGATTCCTAGCGGATTTCATCCCAATGTTTCGGTTCCCGGTCATCGCATCTGTTTCCTATGGGCAATGGCCGCGCACCGTGAGGTCGAGGACCGCCAGTTCGGAGTTGTCAACGTGCAGCGAGGGTTCGCTGATGGGCTTTCCGGGTTAGAGGCCGGTCAGAAGAAATAAAAGCTCGCACATTCCATGACAGACCCCATCTCCAGACCCGGCGTCCTGGTGACGCCGACGAATTCCGAGAGCAGCGCCACCCACAATCCGCCGCAGAGGAACGCGTCTTCAAAAGCCGGCTATTTCCGCTGGGTTATTTGCGCGCTGCTGTTGTTCGGAACCACCAAGAACTACATGGATCGCCAGGTCCTGGGTGTCCTCAAGACCACTCTGCAACACGATCTGGGATGGAACGAGATTGACTACAGCAATCTGGTGTTTGCTTTCCAGGCGGCTTATGCAGTCGGCATGTTGCTCGTGGGACGCCTGATTGATCGCCTCGGAACACGGCTGGGTTATGCCTTGGCGATGGCATTCTGGAGTGTAGCGTCGATGGGACACGCCGTGGCAAGCTCGCTGACCAGCTTTGTCATTGCACGCTCCGCGCTGGGATTTGGCGAGGCAGGGGTGTTCCCGGCCAGCATCAAATGCGTAGCCGAATGGTTTCCTAAGAAAGAACGTGCACTGGCAACGGGAATCTTCAATGCAGGAACGAATGCGGGCGCGATTGTCACGCCGCTCGTGGTGCCATGGATCACAATGTATTGGGGTTGGCAGTGGGCATTCGTCATCACCGGGGCACTGGGATTTGTCTGGCTTATATTTTGGCTGCTGCTTTATCGCAAACCGGAGGAGCATTCCCGCGTCTGCAAAGCAGAATTGGATTACATCCGCAGCGATCCAGCAGAATCGGTGGCGAAAGTTAAATGGATAAGCTTATTTCCGCACCGCCAGACGTGGGCGTTCGTGACGGGAAAGTTCATGATCGACCCGATCTGGTGGTTCTACTTATTTTGGGTTCCCGATTTTCTTCAACGCCGGCACGGCCTGAGTTTGATGAAGATCGGTGTGCCGATCATGGTGATCTACGTGATCTCTGATGTCGGGAGCGTGGCGGGTGGCTGGCTTTCGTCGTGGCTGATTAAACGGGGGAAGAGCGTCAACGCCGCCCGAAAGATCACAATGTTACTTTGCGCGTGCAGCGTCGTCCCGATTGTGTTCGCATACCGCACTGAAAGCATGTGGGAAGCGGTTCTGCTGATCGGCCTGGCGGCGGCGGGTCACCAGGGGTTCTCCGCCAATCTCTTTACACTGAGCTCGGACCTTTTCCCCGCTAAGGCAGTGGGGTCGGTGGTGGGCATCGGAGGGATGGCGGGTGCCATTGGAGGAATGTTGATCGCCAAGATCGTAGGCTACGTGTTGCAGTGGACCGGCAGTTACATGGTTCCTTTTTTCATTGCAGGCTTTGCATACCTGGCGGCAGTGGCTGCCATTCAGGTTTTGAGTCCCAAGCTCGAGCCGGCAAGGATTGACTGAGGCAGCTAGTATGATGTGTCTGCAAGCCGGCGTCTGATGTGCTGATTGGCGAAGGAAATGGCATGGGACTAGTAATCAAACCGAAGCAGGAGTGCTGCTGGGACCTCGTGAGCTTGGGAGAGGTCATGCTGCGATTCGATCCTGGCGAGCGGCGCATTTCGACGACGCGAAAGTTTGAAGTAGGCGAAGGCGGCGGAGAATACAACGTAGCTCGTGGTTTGAAACGCTGTTTCGGCCTGGATACTGCGATCGTGACTGCGTTCACTAATGATCCGGTTGGGCAGTTGCTGCAGGATCTTATTTATCAGGGCGGGGTGGACCAATCGCTGGTGCGCTGGGTTGAGCACGATGGAATCGGCCGCGCGGCGCGAAACGGTCTCAATTTCACCGAGCGAGGCTTCGGGGTTCGCGCGGCGGTAGGATCTTACGATCGAGGACACACCGCCGTCTCGCAGCTTGCGGCAGGTGTTATCGATTGGGATGAGATTTTTGGAAAGTATGGCGCGCGCTGGCTGCACACTGGCGGTATCTTCTGCGCTCTTTCACCGACCACCCCGGACGTTACACTGGAGGCCATGCAGGCGGCAAAGCGCCATGGCACCATCGTCTCCTACGACCTAAACTATCGCGCGTCCTTGTGGAAGTCGATGGGTGGGAAGAAACAGGCTCAGCAGGTTAATCGTCGCATCGCGCCCTACGTGAATGTGATGCTGGGAAATGAGGAGGATTTCTCGGCTGCGCTGGGCTACGACGTCCCCGGAATGGATGAGCACCACTCCAAGTTCGAAGTAGATGGTTTCAAGCAGATGATCGCGAAGGTCGTGAAAGATTATCCCTTCCAGGTAGTTGCGACCACCTTGCGGAAAGCAAAAACGGCCACACAGAACGATTGGGGAGCAATCTGTTATTGCGACGGCAAGTTCTATCAGGCGAAAAATCGTGAGAATCTTGAAATTTTTGACCGCGTCGGAGGAGGCGATTCGTTTGCTTCCGGCCTTATCTACGGCTTTCTGGCAGGTCAAGATCCGCAATGGGCGGTGGAGTGTGGGGCCGCGCACGGCGCCCTGGCTATGACTACCCCGGGTGACACGGGCATGGTGACCCTGAAGGAAGTGATGCAGGTAATGGAAGGAGTTGGGGCCCGGATCGCGCGCTGACAGAAGCTTCACAGGAAGTCGGAAGAATGGATAAACAGAAAATCCGTGATCGGATCCTGGAAATCGGAATAGTGCCGGTGGTGCGTGCGGCGTCATCGCAACAGGCAGTGATCGCGGCCGATGCGGTCTGCCGGGGAGGCATTCCCATCGTAGAAATAACTATGACTGTCCCCGGCGCCGTCGAGGTGATTCGGCAGTTGCGAAAGAGCAGCCTTGCCGAAGTGCTTATCGGGGCGGGAACTGTGCTGGATGTTGAGATGGCCCGTGTCTGTGCGGATGCCGGGGCCCAGTTCCTCGTCAGCCCAGGATTAAATCTTGAGACAGTCGAATTTGCCGTAAGTCAAGGGGTGCTGATGATGGCGGGGGCATTGACGCCGACGGAGGTGATCACGGCCTGGAAGGCTGGGTCTGACTTCGTCAAGGTATTTCCCTGCGGCAACGTAGGAGGAGCGAAGTACATCAAGGCGCTGAAAGGTCCGCTGCCGCAAGTTCCGCTGGTGCCTACGGGCGGAGTCAACTTGGACACTGCTGCTGAATTCATCGAGGCAGGCGCCGCGGCGTTGGGTGTCGGCGGTGAATTGCTACAAGCCGAGGCCCTCAAAACCGGTAAGGCGGAGATCATCGTCGAAAACGCGCGCAAGTTCCTGAAGATCGTAAAAGAAACTCGCGCCCGCATGGCGTCGGCGCATATCGCCGCCACGACTTTGGTCTAAAGCGAATCTAACGATTGATGATTGACGCCGCCGGCGCGAAAATCCCCATCAACGTCCAGTAAATGGCCGGTCACGAAGCTGGCAGCATCAGAGGCCAGGAACACCGCCGCGCCGCCAAGCTCATCAAGCTGTCCTAACCGCCGCATAGGTGCGCGTAATTCACGGTCGCGCTCCCTTCCGTCAAGCAGGGCGGCATTCAAATCTGTCGGGAAGACGCCGGGAGCGATCGCATTTACGCAGACGCCGGAGGTGGCCCATTCGGTTGCAAGACATTTGGTAAGAGATGCAACCGCTGCCTTGCTGGTGCTGTATGCAACTTCGTAGGGCGCGACAAAAGAAGAAAGCGTGGCAATGTTAATAATGCGGCCGTAATGGCGTTCGATCATATGCCGGCCAAAGATGCGACACGCGCGTAAGGTCCCGTTCAAGTTAGTTTCCAGAATGCTGTGCCATTCTGATTCGGGAAATTCGAGTGTGGGCATCCGTTTGGTGCGGCCGGCACAGTTCACGAGAATCTGGACACTCCCAAACTTGGAGCACACCGATTGCAGGAGCTGAGTGAGGCTGGCAATATCCGTGACATCGCAGGGTTGAGCGAGAGACAGGCGGCCGAGCGCCTCAATTTCCGCCGCCGCAGCGCGCACCTGTTCGCTGCGGCGACTGGAGGGAACAACCTTCGCGCCAGCTTGGGCCAGCCCTCTGCTGATGGCAAGCCCGATGCCGCTGGTTCCACCAATCACAACGGCAGTCTTGTTCTTAAGGTTGAGAAGAGGATGAACCATGAAGGTCCCCGGATTCGGTTTCGGTGGGATGAGATTATAAGTTGGTGACTGCAGTGAAGCCAATCGAGCCGCGTTCCCTTACGTCAGCAACCAATACATCAGCAACCAAAATGATGCGCGCTGCACGATTTCGATCATGCAGCGTGCCGTTAGTTTTAGCCTTGCGAAGGATGCAACACTCGGTAGGTGTTGCCGCCGTTCGACCAGACCAGGACAAGCGCGTCTTGTCCCTTAGTAACCTTGCCGAGTTCTTGTACCGCGTCTGAGGCGGATTGCACAGAGTGCCGGTTCACTTCGAGGATGACGTCGCCCTGCCGCAAGCCGGCGTTGTCGGCCGGACTACCCGGCTGAACATTTCCTACGACGGCTCCGTGAATCTCCTTCGGGGCCTGAAGGTGCCCGCGTACGTCAGGCGTGAGGTCTGCGAGACCAAGTCCCCAACGTGGTTTTCCATGCTCGCTGCTCGCGGACTCATCATCGCTGTTTCGGCCTCCCATCGCTTCCAGCGTGACCGGAACGTTGACGATCTTACCCTCGCGCATGACTTCGAGCTTGATGGTGGTACCCGGACGCTTCTGGCCCACCTGGACTTGAAGCTCGCCGGCGTCACTGACGGGCTGTCCGTCGAGTCGAGTGATCACGTCTCCAGTTTTCAGCCCGGCCTTGGCTCCGGGAGAAGTGGGCTCAACCTGGGTGACGACTGCGCCTTCGGCTTTCTTCAGGTCGAAGAATTTGGAGTTTTCGGGAGTCACATCACTGATCCCAATCCCCATGTATCCGTGGGTAACCTTACCGTACTTGATCAGCGTCTCTACGGTCGGGCGCACGATCTGTGTTGGTATGGCGAAGCCCATGCCCGAAAACGTGCCGGAGGGAGAGATCAGGAAAGTATTGATTCCGATCACCTCGCCCCGCGCATCCACTAGTGGTCCACCGGAATTGCCGGGGTTGATGGCCGCATCGGTCTGAATAAATTGGCCGGGCTTGCGACGATCGCTGGCGGATGGATTCGGCCGGTTCAGCGCGCTGACAATGCCGCGCGTCACGGTGAAGCGGAAGCCAAACGGGTTGCCGAAGGCCAGCACAGTTTGTCCAGGCTGGAGCTTGGTTGAGTCACCCCAGGGCACGCTGGGCAGGCTCGATGCGTTTACTTTAATGACCGCGAGGTCGGTGAGCGGGTCGGCGCCTACGAGTTTTGCCGGCAAGATCTGCCGGTCGCTCATGGTCACGTTGATGTCCACTGCGCCGTCAACGACGTGATCATTGGTGACGATGTATCCGTCGGGAGAAATAATCACGCCACTGCCGAGGCCGTGCTCGATCCTGGGTTGGGGCTGCATCGGCATGCCGAACTGACCTCCGAAAGGTCCGAACTGCTGCATGTCTTGCGAGTCTTCGCTGGCGCTAAGCTTCGCGTTGGTTTTGGACGTGACCGTAACATTCACGATCGCGGGAGTGACGCGTGCGGCGAGCGCTTCCATTGCCTGATCGAGTGACAGCAATGCTTCCACGCTGCTGCCATCAAGCGGCGCGGCTGCAGGCGCAGGAACCGCAACTGCCGCGCTGGCAGGTTTGGCGAACTCGTAAGATGCCACCGATACGGCCATTACGGCCGCGACGACAGGTACGATCACTCGCCGTTTTAATTTGTCATTCCATTGTTGAAGCCATGTTTTCATTTCTCTTTTCTCCTCTGGTGAAAACTAATCATTTAGTTGATGTAGGCGAAAAAAATTTGCTAAATCGACTCTGCTTCTATTTTGGGTTGAACTGCATTTTGGTATTGAGGCGAGAAAGTTACTCGCCACACTGAGAAAGTCACTATTGCTGAGCCCCGTCCATGGTATTCGGCGGTCTGCATCACGAGCAAAAACTGGGGAGCGGGGATGGCCTGCTTTGCCGCCGTGCGGACAAATACAGGAGGACTAGGGTGCACGTCGACCTTATGCTTGACGGCGATTAGCTGACTGGACTTGGCGGGGCGTTTAACTACAGGTGCAGCCACGCGACGCGTTGCCGACTGAACCATCGAGTTACTGTCCATTCGTGCCATCGCCGGAACTACGGAAGCTTGCGGCAATCGAGGCACAAACTCGGACGAGGCAAAGACGTGCGGTGGAGAAGTATTTTCGAATGCGATTAATCTGGGTGCGTCCGGTAGAACGACCAGGCAGAGGGCCAGGAACGCAGCCACCACACTCAGCGCAGGTTTGAACACCCGGATAGCGTGAGGACGGTTCACATCGAGAATCTGCGCCAGTCGCAGAGAAGTCTCGTGCGCATGGCTGATGGCGGCCTGCGCCAATGCCAGACTGCGGCGCACGAAACTCTTTTCGGCGAGCGCAACCAGGCATTCGGCATAGGCGTGCGGATTCTCGGTTTCGGAAAGCACAAGGTCGTCACAAGCCATCTCTCGTTCGAGCGACAGTCGTCTTTCGATCCACCAGACAGCCGGGTGAAAAAAGAAAATAACGCGAACCATCTTCTGTGCCAGATTAGTCCAGTCGTCCCAGCGGCGCAGGTGCGCGAATTCGTGCAGCAGGACAACTTTCAGTTCCTCGGCCGAAAGTTCCTGCAACGCCCACTCCGGAATGAGAATAATTGGCTTGAAGAATCCAATGGCGGTGGGCACCCGCACCTCCGGCGAGGTACAGATCGCCACCGACCTGTTGGTCTTGATTCGCGCGACTGTTTCTCGCAAAGCAGGATGCAAATCAGACGTCGTGATGGCGACGCTGTTCCTGCGCAGCCAGCGCAATCTGCAACATCCTAACGCTACTCGTGCTGCTGCCAATGCTGCAATTAGAGCCCAGCCGGCCAAGATCACAACCGCCCAAGAGCCCGGCATCGTTATCTCCGGACGGAGGCCCGGCGACGCGGTGCCTCCCTTGGATAGCGCCGGCACGAACGGAACAGCAACAACCGCGAGCAAGGCTGAAAACCAAATCGCGAACCGCGTTCCCGAATTTTGCCTGCCCACAAGTTTCAGCAGCAGCCAGGCGCATGTTGCGATCAGCAACCCTGCCGGTATTGAGTTGAGGACGCGATCGGCGCAGAGTTGAGCCATCACTTGCAAGCTGGAGGTCATCACTTCTTCTCGCTCCGTTCCAGCATCTGCCTCAGCCGATTCAATTCCTCGGGATCGAGGCCCCGTTCTTCCAGGATGTTGAGTACCAGCTGCTCGTGGGAATTCTTGAAAAACCTGCTGACCAAGTGGCGAATTTCCGACCGCTTGGCGTCCTTCTGCTCGATCAGAGGAGCATACACATGCGCCCGGCCATCCTTAATGTGCTTGACGAATCCCTTCTTCTCCAAGACTCGGACGGTAGTCAGTACGGAGTTGTAGGCCAACGCTGGCTTGGGAGGAAGAGCGTCGAGCACCTGCTGAACAGTGCCCGATCCGCGCTGCCAAAGCACGTCCATGATGCGCAGCTCAGCACCTGTCAGCGTTGCCGATTGGCGTGGGGGCACTCCCGTCTCCTCTCTTACATGATTAGACGCATGAAATTCTGAAAAGTAACTAATAATTTAGTTGATAGGGGATAGCTGGAGCGCCGGTGACTAGAATTTCGAAGCAGGGGTTTGCTATTTCCGCTCGGTTTATGCGAGGCCGCAACCTACAAGTGCCATGCACATCTGTCACTTTGGTGGTAATGCCGGGTTCGGTAGGATCATGGAATGGGCTTAGAGTGCTTGATCGTGACTAGCGATCCCGTTCTGTTAGGTCACATCAAATCAAACTTCAGCATGCATTCAGCTGTGCTCGATCTCCGTCAGGATTCTGCCAGCGCAATAGAACTTCTATCCCGCCGCCATTTGGACGGCCTTATCATCGATTGTGATGATGTGCCTGGGGGAACGGAAGCTCTCGGCCAGGTCAGAAACGGTCTCTCGAATAAAGAAACTCTGATTCTGGCTGTGGTAAATGGCTTCACCAGCACGGAAAGGGCTCTTGATTTAGGAGCAAACTTCGTACTCTGCAAGCCGCTCCAGGAAAGTCGATTGCGAGGCATCCTGGATATCGCCCTGCCCAAGATGGAACGTGAACATCGCCGGTATTTCCGATACGAAATAGACTTGCCGGTATGGTTCCGGAATCATCTGGGACAGTCTTTCACCGCCAGGATGAAGAACGTGAGCGAGGGCGGAATAGCTATCAAACTGGTTGATCCGGTGCGTCTCAAGGGAATCGTTCCACTGGAATTCGAGGTTCCAAGCATTGAGCCCCAGGTATTTCATGCCAAAGCCGATGTTGTTTGGAGTGACGCTTTTGAGATGGGCTTACGCTTCCTGTACATCGAAAAAGAGTCCGAAGTGGCGCTTCGGTCTTGGCTAAATTCGTTAGAGGCACAATGTCAGTTCCGCGAGTCGCCTGGGCCGCTCGCTAACCACCACACCATTTCCCATTAGACAGCGATCTTTCTTCGAGGCATGATGAGGGCTGGCGCCATTGGCTCGACGCGGGCGACCTCCTACTGCTTTGCCGGGAAGAAGGGGAATAATATCCTTATCTCTTCCTCACTGGGCTGCCGGCCGTACTCCGTGATTTCGAATGCTTCGGCGTGCTGGATACGAGTGGCATCGCCGCCATAGCGCTTGCTGAGCGATTCGCGCCATTCCGGAAGAACCTTCTCGGGACGCTGGGCCGCCAGCCATTTTCTCCGAGCCGTTGGCTCTTTCGGTACTTGCTCTAACTGGCCGTCGTGCCAAGGGAGCCATTCGTAGACCTGCGATACGTGAGCATCCAACATGTCGATTTTCTTGTCGTAAACATCGTCGATGGAGACAACGATATCGGGGCGGAATGGCTGCGGACGAGTGAAGTTGTCGTAAAAATTAAGAAAGACCGGGTTCTTCCGAAGCGCGGGTACTTCACTCACTACGTTGGGCACGGTGACCATATAGGCGGCATCCTGCACCAAGATGCCGGTGTAGCGATGGTCGGGATGGTAATCGTTGGGACGCGGAGCGAGCACGATGTCGGCATTCCACTCGCGTATTTTCCTGATGACCTGCTCGCGGACCGCAATAGTGGGTAATAACTCTCCGTCGTGATTGTCCAGGACATCGTATTCGATGCCGATGCGCCGTCCAGCTTCACGTGCCTCGGCACGGCGACGAGCGGCGAGCGCACCACCACCCTGGGACTGGTGACCGGCATCTCCATTGGTCACCGAAACAAACTTGACCTTGTAGCCCAGCGTGGCATACTTGGCGGCGAGGCCGCCAGCCCGAATATCGCAATCGTCTGGATGCGCGCCGAAGGCGATCACGCGCACTTTCGCATTCTGTTGTGCGAATGCGGGCGCCAACAAGAGCAGAATCAGTATCCAGAACACATGCGCCGCTCGGTAGTTTAGGTTTGCCATTAGAGATGCCTCCGAAGCGATCTGGGCAGCGCCTGGCGCGGAAAATTTCCAAATCAGCAGTTTTTCGGCGCGCCCCTCTAAACGTGACGGTATGCAGAAGCTGAAGGGTATTTCAGCTCGCCTTGGCAGGAGTAGCCGCGATTTGCCGCAACTTGGCTTCAACCAACCGGTGGCGGACATATCCATTCTCCGTGATATGAGAACGCGCTGTCACTTCCGCGCCCGCCGCAATCAACTTGTCCAAAGGATCGCGCTGTTCGAATGTGGGATCATGAGAACCGCAAAGGTCGCAAGTTCGTACGCCGTGTACTTCATGCTTGGGTGGCGCTCGATGGAAGTCCATGGGTTGGCTTGGGCGAGCCATCATAGAGGATGATATGCGATTGAGCAACCTCATAATGGTTCATCTGTGACCAGCAATTCAGACGGGCATTTCGGGAAAACTCCATCGAATAAATGAATTTCCATGAAAGCATCTCCCCTGGACGATTTTCGCTTTTAACACGCCTTTCACATTGTGCTGATTACAATTCCAATAGAAGTTCCGGGCTGAGATCAAATATGCAAGCACGAAAAAACGGCGACCTTGGTAGAGGAGGCTTGAGAGCAAAGGGCTACACATCCCACACCGAGCTGACGAAGATGACGTTGAAAGCTTGCTTGATTGCGAGGGATGCGGTCTCCAACATGCGCGAGCTGTTCACGACTCCTTCCCGCATCGCCTTCCTTGCCATACGTGATTGCGAAAAAGAACTGGACCAAATCGAACGCTACATAGACGAACACCTGCCGGACGCCATCACCCAGGTCAGTGAATTGGAAGCCCGTAAATTGCTGGCCTGCCTAAAGTTCATAACCGATCTGGAGCGAATCGGAGACCTTGTGCTGGGGGTGGCTCAGCGCTTGCAATCTCGTCGCAGTCTTCCACAGCGCGACACGGATGGCTTAGCACAGATGGCTGCCGTCTTGTACGAAATGCTGGAGCGGATACATGCAGGCTTCGCTTCGCTTGATCTGGAAAGCGCGACCAGGGTGTTACGCGCCGATGCGGAAGTGGATCGAATCTGCCACGCCCTTTTTAGAAAGCACCTGGCTGACAGCAGTGCGCGCCGAAGTCCGCTGTCCTTTGAGGTCTTATTGATGGCGCAGGCTTTAGAACGCGCCGGGGACCATGCGAAGAATCTCGCCGAAGAACTTCTTGGCCTGATAGAAGGCCATACGGCACGTCACCCGCCTAAAAGAATCCCCACTCTTTAGTTTGAGTCCACTACGACCGTCTTACGGGGCGCTGCGTATGAGGACTCGGGCTCTTTTGTTGCATGCTTGCTGAGTTTCGCCCCTCCAAAAATTAACCGTCCCTTAACATCCGGTAAACAATGGCGAAACATTAAGGTCCTAGACTTATTCCCAATCCAAGTACGAAATGTAGTGTCAGTCCGGAGCGCGTGCCTGTGGTGTTGACAGAGTGGCGATCTATGTGGACGCACAAGTCGGGGATAGCATAGCCACAAGCGCAGAACCCATTTTCGTGGTCGAGGACGACTACGATATCTGCCGCCTCATCGAACACAACCTACGGTCCGCTGGTTACGGTGTACACTCATTTTCGACCGGTGCATCGGTGGTGACGGAAGCTACGCGGGCGCATCCCAGACTGTTTCTGCTTGACGTAATGCTGCCGGGAACAGACGGGTTCGACCTGTGCCGGCAAATTCGCCAAATCGAACTTTTAGCAAAGATCCTCATCATTTTTTTGACCGCCAGGACAAGTGAAGCAGACCGCGTTAAGGGTCTGGAGTTGGGGGGAGACGACTACATCACAAAACCCTTCAGTCCTCGCGAGTTGGTGGCTCGGGTGCGCGCCGTTCTGCGGGGCTCGCGGGAGATGTCGCTTTCAGAAGTGCTTAATTTTGGTGAGCTAGAGATCGATCCTTGCTCCATGACCGTAACCTTCGCAGGTAGAGCAGTAACAACCACGGTACGTGAGTTTCGCCTTCTCGAATATCTTGCCAGCCACCGCTCGAGAGTATTTACACGGGAGCAGCTTCTTGACGCCATTTGGAAGGAAACTGCGTTTGTCACCCCGCGCTCGGTAGACGTATACGTACGTCGCTTGCGGGAGAAGATCGAACGAGACCCGAGTAAACCCAGATATCTAAAGACTCTTCGCGGAGTCGGGTACCGCTTCGAAGTTCCACGCTGAAATAACTACGGTTCATTAAAAGGAGTGATCAAATCGGCCCAGAACAAAGGTCAGATGCTCCGGCGAAGGTTTGCCTCATGCACTCTGCGTTCGACTTCTCTTTGGCGTTTCTTGACTTGCGCCTTTAAGTAGGCCAATTTTTGGGGGTCGTTCACGATGGTGACGGGGCGGAACAATCCCGTGCCAGCAACGTTTCTTCTGTCCCACGATGGGGTAAGTCTCACGCGGCAGATGCATTTCGTCATGATGCCTCGGAGGTTGGTTCTCGCCTGGGGCGCCCGGCTTCGCTCGACAACCTGAATTCAATTTTCTGTACCGCTCGCAGATTATTCAAAGCGTCAACCATTTCCCGTTGCTCTTCCCCGGAGTTACCGTCGTAGTTGCTGTGCAATTCTGAGATGCGCTGTCGAATGGCTGCATGGGCAGCTTCGATTCTCTTATGGAGTGCCACAGGATCTAGTTCGAGTATGGCGGCCTTGTACAACTCCCGCCACAAAACATCCTTCGTCATATTGCCTCGCTCCTGTGCAACCTGGTCTTGAGCATACCGCCGGTACTAAAAAAAGGTGGAAATATTGGGTTTCTCTATGCTGGCTGCAAACAACGCAGAGCCACGCCAAAATTAAACCTACTAGAAACGTACACGAAATATATAATATCGTACTTTAATCGTAGTATTATATAAAAATATGGTTGTAATATACGTCGAGTTATGCTATCGTATCTAGAGCTGGAGGGTTCAGATTTATGGCCAAGGAACAGAAAAGCAGGACTCCGCTGCCGGTTGGAAAATATCGGCAGGTCGATATTGCGAGCATCCAGAGGGGAAGAAGGGGCAAGCATCACGATCTGGTGCTGGGAATTGTGCAGGAGTTGGCGACCTTGGAGCCGGGTGCGGCCCTGGAGATTCCGCTGGCTAGCGTGGGCGGTGTCGGTCTGGCGAACCTTCGTTCTGCGGTGCATCGTGCAACCACTTCAAAGGGTATGGAGATTGAGACGGTTGCCGATGACGGGAAGTTCTATGTGTGGAAGAGAGCGGCTTCAGAATAATCACCTCACCGCATTTTAGGCACATTCGTGTCCGGAACGTGGTGACGGCGATACTCATTTCCTCCGGTGCACTATCGGGCGGGAGTAACCGGCAGAGAGAAGTAAAACACGGAGCCTCGACCAAGTTGGCTGGTGAGACCCATGGTGCCGCCGTGTAGCTCGACGATGGCCCTAGCGATTGCGAGTCCCATGCCGGTGCCTTGCACCGAGATCCTCTGATTTCGTCCTCGATAGAACTTCTCGAAGATCATCGTCTGTTCCATATCGTCAATGCCAGGCCCATGGTCGGCAATGCTGGTGATCACGGTGCTGTTCCGCAGCTCTGAGCTGATATGGATTGGGGTCTCTGGGGGCGAGTATTTCGCGGCATTGTCTAAGAGTTGAACGAGCACTTCGACCACACGGTCTATGTCCATGTTGATCGCGGGAAGATCTTTCGGAACCACCACGTCGGTTGAGTGTTTATCCACTGTGTTTTTCACTTTTTGCAACGACATCCGGACAGCTTCGCTAATTTGATGAGGCTCCATATTAAGCTCCACCTGCCGCGCATCCAGTTGCGCGACTTCCGCTGCTTCCCCTATCAGGCGGTTTAAGCGGTCGCTTTCCTCGTTGATTACTGTCGCCAACTCCTTCAGTTGTGGCTTATCGAGTTCGACCTCTGAAAGCAGGGTCTGAGCAGATGCCTTAATGGCTGTAAGGGGCGTACGAAACTCGTGGGTAACCGAATCCAGGAGAAGGGAGCGCAAGCGATCGCTCTCGCGGGCAGCTTCTGCCTTACTGAGTTTTTCCATGGTCGAGGTTCGCTCGATTGCAGTTGCGACGAGGCTGCCAACCGCTTCCAGAGTTTCGCGTGAGATTTCGCATCCCACGACCGCCAGCGTGCCGACCGACCGAACCCCCATCCTGAGGGGCATGTAGCAGGACCGTTGGTTGCGCTGAAACATCGGCTCGCCCCGCCCGCTGACCGCTCTTAACTGTTCTGGCGGAAATAGCGGTTGCACGTCGACGTCAGAGAAATACGTTTTCTGTTTGTTCTCCAGAAACAAGGCGACACCGGTGGCACCAAAAACGTCCGCGATGTAAGCCGGCAATTTGTTCAACAGCTCAAAGACGTTTTCAGAGAGCAGCAGTTGCTGGCTCAATGCGTAGAGACGTTCGACCTCTTTCCGCCGCTGGGTTGCTTGTTGTGTTTGGCGGCGTGCGCGCTCGGAGAGCTGGCTGCCAATAATTGCCGTGATCAAAAACGCGAATAGGGCAATCCAATTCTGCGAATCGGCGATATTGAATGTGAACAGCGGCGGCAGGAAGAAAAAATTGTAGAGCAGTGTTGCCCAGACCGCCATGAAGATGGCGTAGCGAAGTCCCCAGGTGGCCGATACCACAAGAATTGCCAGCAGGAATACAAAACCCACGGTAGCGGGATTTCGGTTCAGGACGCGGAAGCAGATCCAAGTGATCAGCGCGTCGAGCACCGCAACAATCAGATAACGCAATAACTGTCGGACGGCTCGTTTCACAGCGAAATTGTAGCCCATTCGACAAATCCTGCCGTGGCGGTGACAATATCCGCGATGCCCAAGACACCTGAGCAATGGCTAGAGGAGGTTGTCCCGCAGAAGAAGCAGGCTATCTTCAAGCTGTTCCTCGGTTATGCACCCGGAGTCGGCAAGACATACAACATGCTCAGCGAAGGCATTCGGCGGGCCAGCCGTGGTGAGGATGCCGTGATCGGCCTGGTGGAAACCCACGGACGCAGAGGCATCGCGGAACTCGCGGCACGGCTGGAAAATGTGCCGCGTCGAAAACTGAATTACAAGGGGGCGTTCTTCGAAGAAATGGATGTTGATGCCATTATTGCGCGCACGCCTCAGGTTGCGCTGGTGGACGAACTCGCCCATACCAACGTCGAAGGCAGCAAACACCGCAAACGGTATGATGATGTGCTCGAATTGCTCAATGCCAATATTGACGTGCTTTCGACGGTAAACGTTCAGCATATAGAGAGCCTGACGCCGCTGGTGCAGCAGATCACGGGCGTGCCGGTGCGAGAGACTGTTCCCGACTGGGTCATACAGAGGGTGAACGAGATCGTCCTGGTGGACCTCACGCCCGAGGCCTTGCAAACCCGCATGCGTCGCGGCGATATCTATCCAGTTGAGCGTGCGGAACGCGCGCTGGATAACTTCTTTCGCCCTGCAAATCTAATTTCTCTTCGCGAACTGGCACTGCAGCAGGTGGCACGAGCGGTGGATCGTAGCCTGGAATCGTACCTGGAAAAAGAAGGCGTTGCTCCCCCCGCCGCGGTGCGGGAGAAATTCGGAGTGTGCATCAGCTCAAACCCTGCGGCGCAGTATTTAGTTGCCCGCGCCGCCCGCATGGCGCAACGCATTGATGCGGAACTTTACGTGATTTACGTGGACATCGGTGCGGACGAGGATCCTGAGGATCAACGAACGCTGGCGCAGAACGTCCGCTTTGCCGAAAGCCTGGGCGCACAGGTGGTCCGCGTGAAGGGCAAGAACGTAGCAGAAGAAGTCGCGAAGGTGGTGCGCGACAAACACATCACCCAGGTCGTCTTTGGCCGTTCCGCGCAGTCCAACTGGCGTAAGTATCTTTACCTTTCCGCTATTCACAAGTTCCTCCGTGATGCGCCGGCGGTAGACGTGCACATCGTAACGCAAGAGGTGAAGTAGCCCGATGCTCGGTGTGGGCGAGAAGCCAAAGATCCTGGTCGTGGATGACGAGCCGCAGATCACGCGCGTTCTCAAGACGACGCTTTCCAGCCACGGATATGCGATCCGCACTGCTTCCGATGGCGATGACGCATTGCAGGTGATGAAATCCTGGACGCCCGACCTGGTAATGACCGACCTGCGCATGCCCAACATGAACGGGATCGAGCTTTGCCGGTATCTGCGGGCAAAATCGGGCATTCCGATCATCGTGCTGTCGGTCAGGAACGAGGAGCGCGCGAAGGTTGAGGCACTTGACGCCGGCGCTGACGATTACGTCACGAAACCATTCAGCGTTGATGAATTGCTGGCACGAGTCAGGGCCGCGCTACGGCGTGTCTCGACGTCCCAGCAGCCCGAATCGGATGTCATTGAAGTTGGTCATTTTCGCATAGATACGCGCGCCCATCGGGTGGAGATCAAGGGCCGCGAAATGCGGTTAACGCCCAAGGAATTCGACATACTGACCTATCTTGCGCGGCACCCGGAGCGCGTGGTCACGCATCGCGCATTGCTGGCGGCTGTTTGGGGCGATACCCGCACCGAGCAACCGGAATATCTTCGCGTCTTCATAGGCCACCTGCGCAAAAAACTTGAGCCCGACGACACCTCCCCAAGCTACATCACAACCGAACCGTGGGTCGGCTATCGTTTTAACCCTGAGGGCGAGTAGTCAATCGTTCGTTTCGGCATAAGAGTCTGCCGTCCAGATTTGCTTACCCACCTGCCGATCCCGGCCCCTCATCCGCAGCCTTCGTAGCCACCTCCAAGAGTTCGTAGAGAAACCATTAAAGACCAAGTACCAAACGTTTACGAATTTTTTATGAAGTTTTTATCCAAAACCTATGCGCGGAAGTATCGAATCTAAGTAGCGATTCGAATGGCACGGGGCGATCTGATCGGCCGTGTCCACGACGAGGAGCGATGTCCGAGAGCCTCCTGATCATTATTGTCGTCAGCATCGGAGCCGTCGGTTTCTTTGTGCGCGTTTTGATCGCTCTATGTAAGGAAAGCGGGAGTGCGCGCATTTGCCAAGTTTTGAAGCTCGGCTCTCACCGGCACGAACTATCGAGCGTGGGAACGGATTGGCACGGCATCCGCCTTGGGAAAGCGAATAGCAATGGGATAAACGGCCGGCGAGCGCACGGCATCGACGAGGCCGGCAATGGTCAGATTGTCCCGAGATCCCGAGGCCGCGAGGCCGTGTAGAGCCCCGAAGTGGCTGGTAGCGAATTCCGGCCGGAAAGTATGGTGCACTTGAGAACGCCAGCGATAGAAACAAGCCAATTCACAGTCATATTGAGACGCGGTCTGGCTTTCGTTCTAATTATCGCTTCCTTAAATTCACCGAAGGCTCTTGCACAGATCAATGGACAGGAGCAGGGCAAAGGGCGGCGAGCCGGTTCGAGCGGCCGTCAGGTCGCCCCAAATGGTAGTTCCACGTCTGACAACGCGAATGCGGAGATTCTTCAAGAACTCGAGAGAATGCGCGCTCGGATTCAGGAACTCGAGGCTCGACTAAAGCAGCAACCCGCTCGTGCCACAGCAGCGAGCGCGCAGTCGGACCAACAGCCACCGTCCGAATCGCAAGAGTTCCTGAGTACCTCGCCAGTGGCCACTCAAACTAGCGCTGAGCAACGATCCGTGGAGAGTAAACCGGCTAAAGCCGAACCATTTGCCTTCGCAGACTGGACCTGGCTTAACGGCACCCCCCGCACCAAGACACCGGCTTTCGATTCGAAATTCTTCACGCCGGAAATTCGCGCTGACATTGACTATATCTACGATTTCAACCATCCGAAAGATGACACGATCGGCGGATCGAGCGAGGTCTTTCGGACAAATGAAGTCCACGTGACGCAACTCGGCGTCGGCGGCGACTTCCACTACGACAATGTTCGCGCTCGGCTAATGACACAATTCGGCTTGTACTCCGTGACCACACCGCGTAATGACGCCAGCCCCGCACGCGGACAATGGGACCTTGCCAACGCCTATCGCTACGTTTCTGAAGCGTACGGCGGATATCACTTCAACACGTTGCATGGGATCAACGTCGACGCCGGAATCTTCATGTCGTACATCGGACTCTTCAGTTATTACAACTTCGATAACTGGGCCTACCAGCCGTCGTACGTTTCGTCAAACACGCCATGGTTTTTCAATGGCGTACGAGTGCAAATCTTTCCGACCGAGCACTTGAAGATTGAGCCCTGGTTCGTTAATGGCTGGCAGTCCTACGGACGGTTCAACAATCGGCCTGGCATTGGAGGGCAGATTTTGTGGCGCCCGAATAGCTGGCTTTCAATCCTTGGGAATCAATACGCTCTGGGCGAGGATGCGCTGAACACTCCCGGCCGTGTGCGCTATCACACCGACGACAGCATCGAGGTCAAGTATTACGACCACCCCGAGAAGTTCCTGGACAAAGCCGCCTTCTCGCTGACCGGCGACCAGGGATGTGAACACGGCGGCGGCGTCAGTTGTTACGGCAATTCGGCGAAAGGTCCCAAGCAGGCGTTTCTAGGCTTCATGATCTACAACCGCTTGTGGTTCGACAAGGATCGTTATGGGCTTACACTTGGCGGCGGCAAAATCAACAATCCTGGAAGGTATTTGGTGCTGCTGCCGCCCATTAATGGCGCGACCGCAACTTCTGGAACCCCTTATTTTACCGAGAACCCCGGCGACCCCTACAAAGCTTGGGATGCATCCGCTACCTTCGACTACATGCCCAGCCAGTACATTACATTCCGCTGGGAGTTCGACCATCGAGCGGCGAACGTACCGTACTTTTCCGGACGCGGCGGCATTACGCCCGCAGGCGGCAACAGCGGTCCTCCTGGATCGGTAGTGAGTGGCTTCACCCCAGATCTTCGCAAATTAGAGAACCGGCTGAACATGGCAGTGATGGTCAAGTTCTAGAAGAGGGAGGAAGTGATGCAGGATTTGCTGTGGATTGGGGTGACCATTGCCTTCTTCGCCCTCGCCATTGTGTACGTGCGCTTTTGTGATCGGGTGAAGTGAGGCAGCCATGAGCTTGGAATCAGTGATTATGCTCCCGGTCAGTGCCCTAGTCATCGTGTACTTGCTGTACGCACTGCTGCGTCCGGAGAAGTTCTGATGACCGCTAACGGTTGGTTCCAGATCGCCTTCTTTCTCCTGCTGATCCTGGCGGTGACGAAGCCAATGGGTGTCTTTATGGCGCGGGTGTTCAATCGCGAGAAGACGTTCATGGACCCGGCGCTGCGTCCCATCGAACGACTGCTATATCGCGTAACGGGCGTTGACGAAAACCATGAGATGCGCTGGACAGAATACGCGGTGGCCATGCTGCTGTTCAGTGCAGTTTCAATGCTCGTGTTGTACCTGATGCAGCGGGCACAGGCGTTTTTGCCGTTCAATCCTCAGAAGCTGGCCGGCGTAGCACCTGCGCTCGCGTTCAATACAGCGGCGTCGTTCACCACGAATACGAACTGGCAGAACTACAGTGGTGAAACCACCATGAGCTATTTCACACAAATGGCCGGGCTGGCGTACCACAATTTCGTATCGGCGGCTGTCGGAATTGCCGTCGCAATCGTGTTCATTCGCGGCCTCGCTTGGCGTGAAGTGGAAACCATCGGCAATTTCTGGGTTGATCTCGTACGGTCGTGCTTGTGGGTTCTGCTGCCTTTTTGCATTGTCGGGGCATTGGCGCTCGTCTCACAAGGAGTGGTTCAGAACCTGAAGCCCTACGACACGGTGAAGTTGATTGAGCCGCAGCAAGTTCAAAAAGCCGATGCCAACGGGAAGCCAGTGGTCAGACCCGACGGCAAGCCCGTGATGGACAAGGTCACTGCGCGGACGATTGCCCAAGGTCCCGTTGCGTCGCAGGAGATCATCAAAGAATGGGGCACCAACGGCGGCGGCTTCTTCAACGCGAACAGCGCTCACCCCTTCGAGAATCCGACACCGTTGTCTAACCTGATTGAACTGTTCTGTATCTTCGCCATCTCTGCCGGTTTGACGTACACGCTCGGACGAATGACTGGCTCGCCGCGTCACGGCTGGGCGGTGTGGGCCGCGATGGCCATTCTGTTCTTTGTCGGCGTGAGTGTCACCTATTGGGCTGAGGCTCGCGGCAACCCGCTACTTCCGGGCGGGGTTGACCAGCGTGTGAGCGCAGCGCAATCCGGCGGCAACATGGAGGGCAAGGAGATCCGCTTTGGAATTGCCAACACTGCCTTGTGGGCAACCGTTACCACTGACGCCAGTTGCGGCGCGATCAACGGTTGGCACGATTCCTTCACGCCACTCGGCGGGATGGTGCCGCTGGTCAACATCATGCTCAGCGAGGTCATTTTCGGCGGGGTTGGTGCTGGCATGTACGGCGTGCTGATCTACATCGTGCTCGCCGTTTTCATAGCCGGTCTGATGGTGGGCCGGACACCCGAATATCTGGGAAAAAAGATCGAAGCCTACGACGTGAAAATGGCAATGCTGGTAGTGCTCGTGTTCCCGTTGGTGATCCTGGGATTCTCCGCCATCTCCGCCGTCAAGGGATTCGGTACTTCCAGTATTTTGAATCCGGGCCCGCACGGATTAAGCGAGATTCTCTATTCGTTCACATCGCAGGCAGGCAATAACGGCTCAGCGTTTGCCGGCCTGAACACAAATACGCTTTGGTACAACACCGCGGGCGGCATCACCATGCTGGTCGGCCGCTTTCTGATGATTCTGCCGATGCTCGCGATTGCCGGTAGCCTCGCGCGAAAGAAATATGTTCCAGCTTCGCGGGGGACGTTCCCCGTGACCACGCCGCTGTTCACGGCGCTTCTCATCGGCGTCATTCTGATCGTGGGGGCATTGACGTTCTTTCCGGCTCTGAGCCTGGGGCCGATTCTGGAGCACCTGCTAATGGCTGCAGGCAAGACGTTCTAAGGCTTTCAGTATGGCGACGAAGAAAACAGCTGTCTGGGAATGGAAGATCGTCAAGCGGGCAGTCTGGGACGCGTTCCTGAAGCTGAACCCACGCAAGATGATGGGCAATCCCGTCATGTTTGTGGTGGAAGTCGGCAGCGTTATTACGACTGCGTTGCTATTCCGCGGCGGCGCGGCATTCAAATTCAACCTGCAGATCACGTTGTGGCTGTGGTTTACCGTGCTATTCGCCAACTTTGCTGAGGCGATGGCGGAAGGCCGAGGCAAAGCGCAAGCCGATACGCTGCGCAAGGCGCGCTCGGAGACATTAGCCAATCGGCTGCTCGACAGCGGTCAGATCGAGAAGATACCAAGCTCGAAGCTGCGTGCCGGAGACCTCGTACTTGTCTCCGCCTGTGAGTTCATTCCCTCCGATGGCGAAATCGTTGAAGGCGTCGCTTCCGTGGATGAATCGGCGATCACCGGCGAATCCGCCCCTGTGATTCGCGAAGCTGGCGGCGACCGCTCGGCAGTGACTGGTGGCACACGAGTCTTGTCCGATCAAATCAAAGTCAAGATTACCTCCAATCCCGGTGAAAGCTTTCTGGACCGCATGATTGCGCTGGTAGAGGGTGCGGAACGCCAGAAAACGCCCAATGAAATCGCACTGAACATCCTGCTGGCGGGTCTGACGATTATTTTTTTGTTAGCTGTCATCACCTTACAGCCGTTCGCCATCTACTCCGGCTCGCCGCAAACCGTGTTCGTACTCGTCTCTCTACTTGTGTGTCTGATTCCCACCACCATCGGCGGGCTGCTTTCGGCAATCGGCATCGCAGGGATGGATCGCCTCATACAGCACAACGTTTTGGCGATGTCGGGTCGTGCAGTGGAGGCGGCTGGCGATGTAAATACACTGCTACTCGATAAGACTGGCACGATCACGCTCGGAAACCGCCAGGCCTCACGGTTCATTACCGCACCCGGCATCACTGAAGCAGAACTCGCCGATGCCGCACAGCTCTCCTCACTGGCCGATGAGACGCCCGAAGGCAGGTCCATTGTTGTGCTGGCGAAGGAGAAATACGGTCTTCGCGGACGAGAGTTGTCATCCCACGAAGCTCAGTTCGTCCCGTTCTCGGCCCAGACCCGCATGTCGGGTGTCAACCTGGACGGTTTCGAAATCCGCAAAGGTGCAGTCGATGCAATTCAAAAATACGTGTCGTTGAATGGACGCGGTTTCGCCGAACAGGTGCAGGAGCACGTGGACCAAATTGCTCGGTCGGGCGGCACGCCCCTGGTTGTGGCGGAGAGGGGACGAGGCGTACTTGGGGTTATCGAACTGAAAGACGTTGTCAAGGGTGGCATGCGCGAGCGCTTCGACCAGCTTCGCGCCATTGGGATTCGCACCGTGATGATCACAGGCGATAATCCGCTTACGGCTGCCGCCATTGCTCGCGAGGCTGGGGTTGACGATTTCCTGGCGCAAGCGACTCCACGCGACAAAATGGACCTGATCAAGCGCGAGCAGGCGGGCGGCAAGCTGGTGGCTATGACTGGCGACGGCACCAACGACGCTCCTGCACTGGCTCAGGCCGATGTGGGCGTTGCCATGAACACGGGAACCCAGGCAGCTAAAGAAGCCGGCAACATGGTGGACCTGGATTCCAATCCCACCAAGCTCATCGAAGTCGTGAAGATTGGCAAGCAGCTTCTAATGACTCGTGGCGCGCTGACCACATTTTCAATCTCCAACGATGTGGCGAAATACTTTGCCATTATCCCCGCCATGTTCGCTGGAACGTTTCCGGTTCTGAATGCTCTGAACATCATGCGTTTGCAGACATCGCAATCCGCAGTTCTCTCGGCGGTGATTTTTAACGCGTTGATCATCATTGCATTGATCCCGCTGGCCTTACGGGGAGTGAAGTACCGGCCGATGCCTGCTGCTGAGCTGTTGCGGCGTAATCTGCTGATCTATGGCGTGGGCGGCATTATCGTGCCATTCCTCGGAATCAAGCTCATTGACATGCTGATCACGCGGATTGGACTTGCTTAAAGGATTCGAGAAATGAAGAAAAACCTTGTCACTGCCGTGCTGATGACCATCGCGACGACGATCTTGCTTGGCATCGTTTATCCGCTCGTGGTCACAGGGATCGCAAGAGTCATCTTTCCAGATGAGGCTAATGGCCAGTTGGTTCAGCGTAACGAACGGATTATCGGATCACGAATCCTGGGCCAGGCATTCACCGGGCCCGGCTACTTTCATTCGCGTCGGTCCGCGGCCGGGAACGGCTACGATGCCGCGAACTCAGGCGGGACGAACTTGGGACCCACCAACCAAAAGCTGATTGAGCGTGTGCGGGAAGATACCGCCTCGCTGCAAGCTGAGAATCCGGGAAGACCCATACCGGTTGATCTGGTCACCGCTTCTGCATCTGGTCTCGATCCCCATATCTCGCCGGCCACGGCTGAATTCCAGATACCACGTGTTGCGCGCGAACGCGGCATTACAGAAGAGCAGACTCGCCAACTCGTCGTTAAACACACCGTAGGTCGGCAGTTTGGTTTCTTGGGCGAGCGGCGCGTCAACGTGCTGGAACTGAACCTCGAGCTCGATTCCAATTACCCTCTAAAAGAAACGAAGAGATGAGCCAGAGAACCTCACGGTGGCTAAAGCCCCGGCGAGGGAAAGCCCGAAGCTCTGCGGGAATCGCTCCAAAGGCTAAATGTTGTGACTGTCTGGATGAAGCTGGCGGAGAGAGTGGGGATTCGAAAACACTCTAAAACAGCAACCAAAAGACTTACCGATGCACAGACAGCAACTGTAAACATTGTAAGTACATGAAAAACCGAGTAACGGATTTCTCACGGATTTCGCACATCGCTGGCAGATTGCTAAGGAACAGCTCAAACCGTCGTGACTTGGATCGTGAGAGTCGAAGAGCGTGTCCTTCTTTCACGCGCAAATAATTCAGCCAGAATTGAAATTTATCCTCGCCAAGTGCGAACCGACTGAAACGATTCCTTTGAGCAGCTTTATAGCGTAGAGGTGCAGTTCAGAGTGGGGGAAGAGTGGTGAGCGGGGCCTTGTCCACTCCATGAGAGGCATGGATCAATATGACAATGCAATGGGAGACGAAGGACTTATATGCGCAGAATCGATCTGAAATTTGTCCAACAACGCTTGAGGATCTCGATCCTACGCTAAAGGGTCGTGAGATCGACGATGACTACAGGACGGCTGTGGTGTTATTGGCGGCACTTAAGGGTCCAGATCTTAAAACGCTCGTCGAGTTCACCGGCTTTGACCGTGCTTTCATCGCGAAAATACGCTCACGAATGATGGATGCCGAAACATGGACTGACGTATACGTTTCTTGCGACCACTGGTTCTCCGCGAACGGGGACTTCGAGGGAGTGGCTTTTTGGTCGGACGTTCTCGTCGCCGAGGGACTCTTAGGGCGAAAGTGGATGAAGGATGAAGGTTATTGTCGCTATTGGACTCGGAAAAACGCAGCTGAGTAAGTGGCAGGCGGCTTTGCGAGATGACGTGTTTCAATTTTGCGCTGGCGATTTTCTTCTGTTCAGGAACACCTACTTCGATCCCGGAATGATCGCTTGGTATTTGCCAACCCACATTTCTTTCCCGCCCACCATCGTCCACACTACCTTCGCGTCTTTAATGTTCTCTGCCGGAATCTTAAACAGATCATCCGACAACATCACCAAATCAGCGTATTTCCCCGCTCTGATCGAGCCTCGGTTCTGTTCGGCAAAATTCGCATACGCCCCGTTGATTGTGTAGGCACGGATCGCTGTTTCCAGGTCAATCGTCTGGTCCGGCACCCAGCCGCCCTCGGGCTTGCCGTCGAGTCCCTTGCGCGTGAGGGCCGTGTAGATCCCAATCAGCGGCTCCATCTCGGCGACGTTCCAATCGGAAGCAAACGCCAACGTGGCTCCCGAATCCCGTAGGCTACGGAACGCCCACGCATACTTCCACCGGGCGGGGCCAACTGCCTTCGCCCACTGTCCCGTGATATCAGGCGCGCAATGCCGGGGCTGCATACAGGCAATCACGCCCAGTTGCTTGAAGCGCGGAATGTCTTGGCGGTTCAGGCATTCAATGTGGATCAGCTCGTCCCGGCGGTCGCGCGGCCCGTTCTGTTGCTCCGCATACTCGATCGCATCCAGTGCCGTGCGGATTCCCCGGTCACCGATCGAATGGATGAAGACCTGGAACTTCATTCGGTCCAGCCGCAACACAACTTGCTTGAACTCATCCGGCGTATAGTCCAGTTCTCCGCGCGTTTCAGTCCGGTCGGCGTAGGGCGTCAGCAGGGCAGCGGTGTGCGGTTCGATGACATCGTCGATATACAGCTTAACCGCCGCAACCCGTAGCCAGTCGTCGTGGTATTTCTGCCGCGCCTGATCGAACTGCTTCAGCGTTTCCTCGGTCGTCCCGCGGCGATGAAACAGCGCCACCTGCAACCGCGCCGGCAGCTTGCCCTCACTCCGCAGGCGCGAATAGATGTCCAGATCTTCCAGGTACGACTGCGGATCCACGACCGTGGTGATTCCCGCCCGCACCGCCGCCGCCACATTGTTCTCGACGTTGCGTGCAATGGCCTCGGGAGCGTGTGACGGAAGGTACTTGCGCAGTTCTGCCTCAGCCTCTTCGGAAAGTCCCGTGCTGCCGAAACCGGTTACGATTCCCGTTGGCTCACCACTTTTCGGATCCTTCTCCACTTTTTCGGCGAAGATCACCTTGTGTGTGTCCCGCGTGATGCCGAACTTTTTCAACGCTTCGCGGTTCATCCAGATCGTGTGGTAATCGTAGGCGACCAAGAACGCCGGACGCCCCCCTGTGAGCCCTTCCAGATCCTTGGCTGTGGGCAACGTGCCATGCGGAAACGCAGAATAGTTCCATCCTTCAACCTCAACCCACTTCAGCTCCGGACGCTTCCCCGCGAACTCGCGCACTTGTCGCTGAATGTCCGACAGCGAGTTTCCGTTCTCGATCCGCAAGACATTGGGATTGCCGCCCAGCAGCACATGGAAATGACTGTCAATGAACCCGGGCAGCACCATCCGCCCGTCCGCATCCATGACCTTTGTGGCCGGCCCGATGTAAGCGTCTACGTCCTTTTCATCACCGACCCAGCGAATGTGATCGGCTTTTATGGCCACCGCCTTTGCCCACGGTTGCTGGGCATCCACGGTGTAAATCCGCGCATTGCGGATCACGAGATCTGCCTCGTGTTCGCCCGGCGATTGCCGCCCTTGGCAGGCGGAGAGAATCCCTAGAAACGTAGCGGCGATCCAGAAAATTGCTTTGCGCATAAACCCAGTCCTTGGTTTGAGAATGTGAGCACACAATTTTACGATCTGATCCCACTCTACGCGGAGGATCTGTGCATCACAGGACACGTATAGCTCTCTGTATTGCTCGGAATGATATTGCGAGAAATCGCCCCTTCACTGGGAATATTCAGAGCAATCTCGGACACGGTCGGAGGCAAATGGGGTATAACGCGCCTCAACAGCCGCGAGTTGCCAAACACGAAATTCGTTAACGCATCGACGACCTTGGGAACTGCCATCTTCGCTGGATTGTGTCTCGCCATCGGCAAGTCGCGGTAGCCAGCCATGTGCGCAGCGGTCTCCTGCAGTTGTGTGGCGGTGCACCGAAATTCCTGCGCTAGTTTCACGTAGGCGCGGAGCTCCAGGTTGCCATTTTCGTCGGTAATGTCTAGGGTCTCCTGGTGAGCCTCGAGATTCTCGACCATGGCAGCGATCAACTCGCCGACCTTGGCCGCGAGCCGGACCGTGCAAAGAGTCCCTTTCCACATGCAAGTACGGATATGGCGGCCGCGGAAGGAGTAAACCAGAAATCCTGGTTGAATTCAATGACAGTTGCATTTCAGACATTCACTTTCCTCAATTATCGATGATATTAATTGTTGCTAGTGTCTAGCGTGGGTGAGAACTAGAAGAACGTAAACATTCCAGCAGATGATTCCGGCATAAAACAAATTCACCATCCATAAACGTTTTCGCACCCACCATCCAAGCAGCAGCGCAATCAGCTTGCTGCACACCAAACCACCCACCGGCCCCAAAAGCGTTGTCAGGTGTGCGACCAGCGGATTGACTTCGAACGCCCCGACACGGAAGGCCGCCAGTGTAGTCAGCAAGTCTAAAACTTGAAGAATTACAAAGGTAATTCTTGCCTGCAACAATCTCACGATCGGGCCTCCGCGACGCCCACCTGCTCATGACATTCCGAATTACTCAGAAACCTGCGCATGAACGTGTTTGAAAGGTTTCTGCGCAAGTGATTTAGATGCAGTCAAGTTTTATTTTGCAGCAAGTTGACGGCCGGGCTGTTATTCAGACGGGAA
>QIAP01000148.1 GCA_003225075.1 Acidobacteriota bacterium
AACCAGATCGGCCTGAAACGCGTCAGATTCGGCGACCGCGAGCGAGTAGTCCTCCGCAGTGGGGCCGTTTTGCTGTTTCAAGGGATCAGACAAATCCCAGTGAAAGCTATAAAGTGGAACTTGCCCAGGCCGGGACGATTGCTGGAACCTCACCAGAGCCAGGTTGGTATCAAGCCACGGCTGCGCTGTCGGACTTGATACTTCGAGAATCTCGCCCCTCTTGATTACCAGCCCTCCCTTCATCTGCGGCTGTTTTCCGTCTGGATTGAGAACCAATAAGGTGAGCTTGGGATAAGCAGATCGCAACTTTCCCACGACCCCGTCCACTTGGCCCTGCTCCGGCTGACGAACGTCGAGAATAAGACCCGCAACGCCATTCTTGGCGCTGGCCTCCGCCGCGGCAGCAGCTTCCGGCAGCGTGGCCTCGAGGTAGATGCGATAGTCCTGCCGGCGAGCGACGTTTAACAAGGAGAGAGTGCCGGCATCCCACGAAAGCACAAGGTCATTCACTCCCAGAGCCTTCGGCGACGGTATGGCAGACTGGGTCCAATGCACAAACACTCTGCCCCACGCCGGCACAACGAACACAACCCATAGCCAAAGAAAGACTGTTTTCCGAATATTCATTGAGATCTTGCTGTCGTCACCAGAGACTTGCCGCGCCCGATAACCCATGGCCAAGCAGAATCAGGGGGCCGCTCGACGCTGTTTCGGTATGGCCCTCCGGTGGTATCCAGATTGCAGCCGCGTCAGTCACGCTCTTGATCAGCGTCTTGCCCTTTTCCGGACCGACCAGCAACAGCGTGGTGGACAGTGCGTCGGAGGCGGTTGCGCTCTTTGCAATTACGCTAACCGCGAATGTCGTCTTCAAAGGCGCGCCGGTGTCCGGATCGATGATATGTCCTGCTGAATCGTTCCCCAGCAAGCTCGGCGGCGTTTGTTCGGAGGTCGAAACACTATCCTCATTCAACATGACTTGGGGATCAATCTTCTTTGATGGATCTCTCAGATGCACACGCCAGCCCGTCTGGCCAGGAGGAGATCCCATTGCGTAGATCGTGCTCCCACCAGCATCAATCAGAGCTTCACGGATGCCATGCACCCGCAAAATCTCAACCGCCCGATCCACGGCGTAGCCCTTGCCGATGGCCCCCAAGTCAATTTGCAGGCAAGGGGAGAGAAATTCAATTCGGTCCGGGGCAAACAACTTGATCTTTTCATAACCGACGCAGCGTCGAACCTTTTCTTCTTCCGCGGGAGAAGGAGCACGCTCGCCGCGGATCTCCGCCTTCCACAAATCGACCAGAGGTCCGACCGAAATATCGAACTTACCACCTGAAATTTTCGAATACCGCAAAGACTCCTCGACCACCCGATACAAATCGGACGGAACGTTTTCAGCGTGGAAATGTGCGGATCGGTTCAGGCGGCTCAGAGCGCTGTCGGATTTGTAGTTGCTCATCAACTCATCGAGTTGAACAATCTTCTCAAACGCCCTATTGATCGCGTCAGACGCATGCTTAGGGGATGCATCGTAGGCTACGATCTCGAACACCGTGCCCATGACGTATTTCTTCTTGTGCACGAGGGAAGCTGCGGCCTCAGAGCCGCTGGCCGGGGCCGCGGCGAATGACACCAAGGTGCAAAACAGAAGGATCAAGGCTGCCGCCTTACGCCTACTCCAGCGCATAAACCTCACCATCATTGCTCGCGAGGTAGATTACGTCGCCGGTAAGCACCGGAACGGACTGCACTGCTCCCGCGAGACCAGCTTTCCAGACCACGTTGCCAGTAGCAATGTCAAAAGCAAAAGTTCCTCCTGCCTGAATACAGACAACTCCGTCCCCGATGACGGGCGGCGCGGTGACGACATCGCCGGCCTGAGCCTTCCATCGCAGCCGGCCGGTCTGGATCTCGAGCGCATACAAATAGCCATCTTTGCTTCCGATAAACGCAAGGTCACCTGACGCCGCCGGAGACGAGGCAATTCCCAATCCGGTTTCATATTTCCAACGTACTACACCGCTGTTGACATCCATCGCGTAAACGAAAAAATCTTCAGATCCGATAAGAAGTATGTTCGCGACCACGGCTGGCGATGAGTCAATGCCATTTCCCGTGGGAGTGCTCCACAGAATTTTGCCGGAGGAGATGTCGAGACTGTAGACTTTGCCGTCACCACAACCAACATAAAGCTGCTTTTCTGCGGCGAAGGCGGTTGAATAGATCCGGCCGCCCAGTTCCTGCGTCCATCGTGCCCTTCCCGTCTTGGCTTCGACCGCGTACATGTGTGCGTCGGCGCTGCCAAAAAAAACGACTCCGTTGCGGACCACCGGCGAAGTCCACACCTCGGCCGCACTGGAAGCCTCCCATACCTTCGTGCCGGAATCGCAATCTACGGCATACACTTTGCCGTCGTCGCAACCGAACAGAACTTTGTTCCCCCAAAGAGACGGAGTGGAATGAACCTGGTCTGCCGCCTGAAACTTCCATTTTTGCCGGCCATTGGCAACATCGCACGCCTGAAGAATCCCAGCGAGTGAAGTCACATACAACATGCCGTTGCGGAGTATGGGAGCTGAGCGGATGGAACTGCCCACGCGGATTTGCCACCGGGCTCGATCGGGCGCATGCGCCGCGCGCACTCCTTGTCCCCCGGTTCGCGAATTGTCGTGGAGCAGTGAGGACCAGTCGCTTTCAGGGATAGTGGGCTTGGCTGTTTCCGTCATTTGTCGGTTCAGGCGGCGTGGATCTGACGATGATCGATCTGCTTCAGGTCTGCGATGCCCAGTCCCAACTTGCCGGCCGCGGCGATGTGTCCCGGTTGCCGAAAGAAGAGATTCTTGGTGGCATCGTGGTAAAACTCGTGACCGTCCGGCGTGATGGACTTCGGATCGTGTTCCCAGACCGAAGGCGCCCCTTGTTCCCGCCTTTTCTTTTCGATCAACTGCAACTCGATGGTATCCATCGCCACCGGGTCGGTACCAACCAGAAGCAGCCCGGCCTGGTAGATGAAATCCTGGACTTGAGTGAGCGGCCCGCCGTGCCATACCTGGCGCATACCATCCATGATGTGAAGTACGGCCTTGGAACGCAGGGGCTCGACCGAGCACATCACCCCGATCAATGGATTGGTGAATGAATATGGCGCGCGATGCGAGCGGGCAACATTATTAAATGTTCCATATCCTAAGTTCTTCAGGCAGCCGGTCACTCCCGAGGCAGAGTGATCTTTCATCGTGGGCACATTGATGATCTTCGTCACTCCGTGGGCCACGATACTCGCCATGTACGAACGGGTTTCCCACTCCCCGAAGAAATTGGCGTCGCAATAGACGTTCGGGTCGTAGCCTGAGGTATCGACGAAACCATCCTGGATGCCAACCACCCGCACTCCCGGAGTAAGCAGCGCCTGGTAGCTGCCAATATCAATTTCGTACGAGTAGCGATCGTATATCACGATGTTCCGCGCGGGAACTCCAACGGACTGCACCCCGCTGATGATCTCCCGCACAATCTCGGGAGAGGAGCAGCAGGCGGGCGCGCCCGAGGGATTGATTTTGATACCGACCGTGTCGGCGGGATCAATAAACTTCGCCCACGCTGCGCGAACCGAGCTCTCGCCGGTCAAATCTTTCATTCCATCCTCGAGCATACGGCACACTACAGGTTGCGAAACGCGATTTCGCACGATCGAGCCAGGATCAGAGATTTCGACCACGCGGCCGGGAAATAGTCCCGGCATTCCCAGCGGAGACGGCTTGGCTTGCGGAAGGCCGTGAACCTCAATTGGGGGTGGCTGGGGCAAGGTAACTTCAGCTTGGGCGAGTAGATCGAAATCTTTAAGAAACAGGCTGGCACTTCCCACGCAGGTAGCCTTGACGAAGGTGCGCCGATCCATTGTTGGCCCCCAAAAAAATATGTTGCAGGTCTTCGCTTCCAAACCCCATCCAGAAAAACAGCACTCAGGCTACGATACCCGTGGTGTTCTTTACAACTTCTGTTTCAATCGTGACAATCCCGCGTCGACTGGATACACTTGCGCTTCTACCGGCACACAGGAAGTTTTCACTATGCGAAAATTGATGGGGATGTCCCTGGCAGCGCTCCTGGTGATCACAACCACGCTCGGAATGCCTGCCAATTCAGTGGCGCAAGCGCCAGGTTATGACTTGCTGCTTAAGGGCGGCCACGTTATCGATCCCGCGAACAACCTCGACGGAACCATGGACGTGGCAGTCTCCAAAGGCAAAATCGCGGCGGTCGAAAAAGATATTCCCGCTGGGGCGGCTGGGAAAGTGGTGGACGTTTCCGGCCTCTACGTCACGCCTGGCCTTATCGATATTCACTTCCACATCGGGCACGGGGGAGCCCCGCTCAACTGGTTCACACCCGAAGCCCGTGCCCATATCGGGCCGTTGGGAGTACCGGCAGATTTGGCGTTGCAGTCAGGTGTAACCACAATCGTCGACGCTGGGACGTCCGGGGCCGAAACTTTTCTTCAGGAAAAAGAAGAAGTCATTGATCGGGCCAAGGTACGTGTGCTGGCTTTTCTGAATATCGTGGCCAATGGCATGAACGGAGGCCTCGAGCAAAGCGTGGACCAGATGGATCCAAAGCTTTGCGCCGAAACGATCAAGAAATATCCCGACATCATCGTCGGGGTAAAGACTGCGCACTATTGGACAGAGGATCCGTGGGATGGTGAACATGTTCCCTGGGCCGCGGTGGATCGGGCAATCGAGTGCGGAAACATGGCCAATGTGCCGGTGATGTTTGATTTCTGGCCGCGTCCGGAGAGGACGTATGCCGACCTGATCCTGAAGAAGATGCGGCCCGGAGACATTCACACGCACGTCTTCGCCCAGCAATTTTCCATCATCCTGCCCGATGGCAAGCTCAATCCGATCATGACGCAGGCTCGGCAGCGAGGCGTGATTTTCGACGTCGGTCACGGCGGCGGCAGTTTCTGGTTTCGCAACGCGGTGCCGGCTGCCAAGCAAGGCTTCGTTCCCGATTCCATGTCCACCGATTTACACACCGGCAATTACACCATCCTCAGCATGAACAATGTGATGTCGAAGTTTCTCTCGATGGGCGTGCCGCTGGCCGATATCATCCGGCGGTCCACTGTAAATCCAGCGCGGGAAATTCACCGGCCGGAACTGGGAACACTGACTGTTGGTAAAGAGGCTGATATTGCAGTTCTCGAACTGCAGCAAGGCAATTTCAGTTACATCGATTGCGGCTTCGCCAGAATGGACGGCAAAGTCAAACTGGTGGCGCGCATCACGGTACGAGCCGGACGGATTCTCTATGATCCCTCCGGTCTCAGCATGGTCGAGTGGGAGAAAGCGCGTCCGCAGTATTTCAACACCCCGGGCCTGGGTAATTCGAAGCCGGCGAGAGCGGACGATTTCCCGAGAGAGTAAGTAGGATTGCAGATTTCATGGAGGCTCAAATGGCAGGAACCATCAGCCGTCGAAAGCTCTTGCGCACTGGAGGGCAGGCGATTATCGCGGGCAGCGTCGCGGTCGGCGGTACTCCATTCCTGGCAGCTCGCTCATCGTCGAAATCGAAGCTCCCCGCGGAGGGCGTGGACTACTACCAAAAACTGGGAGTCACTCCGCTCATCAACGCCGCCGGGACGTACACAGTGCTCACCGCTTCCATCATGCCCGACGAAGTGCAGGCAGCAGTGGCATTGGCTGCCAAGAACCCTGTAAATCTGAATGAGTTGCACGACGCTGCCGGCGCCTACCTGGCGAAGCGACTGCGCTGTGAGGCTGCTCTCGTCACCGCCGGCGCGGCTGCGGCGCTGGTGGTTGGAACGGCAGCTTGCGTTACGTTAGGAAACGAGTCGGCCATCCTCAACATACCCACCGATATGAACGGTCTAAAGAATGAAGTAATTGTCCAAAAGAGTCATCGCTATGGATACGATCACGCGATCCGCAATTGCGGAGTCCACTTTGTTGAAGTGGGAACTCTCGATCAGTACGAGCAGGCTTTCAACGATCGGACCGTGATGACTCACTTCTTTAACGCCGGTGAGGACCATATCAGCCGCGAGGACTGGGTACGTGTCGCCCACAAGCACGGCGTCCCATGCTTCAACGACGCCGCCGCCGACGTTCCGCCGATCTCCAATCTGTGGAACTACACTCAGATGGGATTCGATCTGGTGACATTCTCTGGAGGCAAAGGCCTTCGAGGACCGCAGTGCACCGGTTTGTTGCTAGGCAGAAAAGATCTGATCGCCGCCGCCAGAAAGAATAACTCGCCTAACTCGAACACTATTGGGCGCGGACTGAAAGTAGCCAAGGAAGAAATCGTCGGCCTCGTGGCCGCGGTGGATTGGTTCCTCAGTCAGGATGACGCCGTCATGGAAGCCGAGTATCGCAAGCGGGCGGAGCGCATTGCCGGGCAATTGAAGACTATCGCAACCGTGCAGACGCAAATCTTTGTTCCCCCTGTGGCCGCGAATCACGTGCCCCACTTGCTCATCACCTACGATCAGAATCGGATCAAAATCACGGGAGCTGAAGTAATGGAGAAGATGCGTCATGGAAATCCGCGGATCGAATTGAATCCCTCAACCGGTGGCGATCCCGCCAGCGCGGGATTGCCCGGAGGCCCTAACACGATCGTGGTGGGCGTCTGGATGCTGCAACCCGGCGAGGACTTGATTGTCGCGAAGCGATTGCGGGAGGTTTTACAAGCTGCGATAGGTTAGGAAGAGACTAGAAACTCGACGATGCCCCCAACCATCGCCGCGACCTAGCGCCCAATGGAGCGCGCAAACTTCTGCCCCTGTAACTGCTCCTTCCCCTCTTCAATCAAATAAAACTTATCCGCCTCAACATTCCGAAAAACCTGCCGCTGTCCACTGGGCCAAGTGACCTCGACGCTCTCTGCCCGGCTGGCTTTGCCCACGCCGAAGTTAGCTCGGAGATCGCTTTGCGAAAGATAGCTACCGCCGCCGGCGATCTCGCGGATTTGCGAAATGCCGACCGCCACAACTCGCACTCGCGCACCCATCGCATCGCGGTTACTCTTCGTGCCCGCGAGTTTGAAACTAAGGAAATGATTTCCATTGCTGCCGCTATTGTGCAGCAGCAGGGGCGGGTCTCCGTTGTTTGCGACAACCATGTCCATAAAGCCGTCGTTATCGAAATCAGCGAAGGCGACGCCACGACCCACATAGGGTATTTGAAAACCGCTGCCAGCCAGCCTGGTCGTTTCAACGAATTTGCCATTGCCTTCATTGTGAAATAGAGAATTAGTTTGCTTGTAATGGATTTCCGGCGTGGCCTGCTCGACCTCCGGATAAACGTGGCCGTTGGCAATGAACAAGTCCAGCCAGCCGTCGTTGTCATAATCGAAAAAGCCTCCGCCGAAGCTGAGCACATCATGCGTGGGCCGGGTAATACCGGCCTGATCACTGACTTCGTCGAAAAATCCTTTGCCATCGTTGTGCCAGAGGTGGTCGGAAGATCGCTGGAAATCGGAGATATAGAGATCAAGCCAGCCATCATTGTCATAGTCACCCAGCGAAATGCACATCGCCGCCATCACTCGTCCCTGGGCAGTAAGCGCCATCCCGCTGGGGACTCCGATCTCTTTAAAAGTGCCGTTGTGCTCGTTGTGGTAGAGATAGGCAGGCAGACCATCGTTGGCGACGAACAGATCAGGCCAGCCGTCGTTGTCGTAATCAGCAGCGCCGACCGAAAGATTCTTGCCCTCCGGCTGCAAGATCTTGGATTTCGCCGTCACATTGGTGAAAGTACCGTTGTCATTGTTGTGGTAGAGGGCGTCAGGACTACCCCGGTATTCGCTCGGCGGGCAACTGCTAAGCACCCCTCCCAGGTTGCAATAACGTTTATCACCTAAGTCAACGTAGCTGCCGACATAAAGATCGAGCCGGCCATCACGGTCGTAGTCGAAGAATGTTGCCCCCGAATGAAAAGCACCGGATTCTGCGCCGCCGACACCCGCCTTGTCGGTAACGTCAGTGAACGTCCCGTTGCCGTTGTTGTGATACAGAACGTTGCGCCCATACTGAGTCACGTAAAGATCGGGAAAACCGTCATTGTCATAATCGCCCCAGACGCAACCCAGACCGTAGCCGGTTCCGGAAACTCCGGCCTTCTCCGTGACGTCGGTGAATGTGCCGTCGCCGTTGTTGCGGTAAAGCGCATTGCGCACGGAAATGCCACGGTTGTACAAATCACGTCCATTGACGAAATAGATGTCCTGCCAGCCGTCGCCATCGAAATCAGCCACACAGACTCCCGGACCAAATTCCTCGCGATTGATCGAGATGCCTTTATTCCCTTTAAAGTGGACAAACTTGATGCCAGACGCCGATGTCACATTCGTGAACTGGATCGAACCCGACGGTGAGCCCTGCGCATGCAGACGTGAAATAGAGCCTGGATAACCGACCATTAGCACTAGCAAGAACATTCGAACGAGAACACGAATGACCAGCTGTGCGTGCCGCTGAGTAAGATCGGTCGGACTTAGAGCACCGGCCAAGAAAGGCATCGCTGGTTAGCGCTCCACTGAGCCATGATCCTATGTCATCGAGGCGGGCGGCAGCCACCCCTCCTCTTGGATCTAAGAAGATCACCACTATACCCAGCACCGAGTTATCAGGAGTGTGGGTTGCTTCACGATATCGCTCGGCAAAGATAGCCTCCGCGAACCGCAACTTCGTCGCGGCAATGTTAGTAGCTATGCGCACCGCAGGTTGAGCCCATACAAATAGGGATGTTTCCCCCTTCAGGCGACTCCAGTCTCCGGAGAAGCTCGAAGTGCTCTCCCGGATAATGGTGAAATCCGCGCAAGACATCCGCTTTGGACTTCCCGGCTGAAACACTGGACAATATCGGCACGCTCGACTGAACCTGGGAGCCCTTAACCCAACCGTCGCGCGCTTCATCCAGTTTTACGCGTAACCATCCGCCCCGGCTCTCGGTAACCTCGAATTCGTCCTCGGGTTGAGCCTTGAAAAGTACCGCAGCATCTACAGCGGGCTTATTCAAAACCGGAGTACCAGGCTTGGCGACCGCTACGAATTTAGCGGATACGGCTCGGGTTGTTCCGGTTAGTGTTTGTAGCAGGGATTCGAGCTCGGAGAGGCTGCGCTCCGCTTCGAGGCGTTGGGCGCGGGCGGCGGCAATTTGCTCTTCCAGTGAAGCCACCTCCGGTGAGGCTGGCCCTGCTGAACTGGGCGCTGCTGAATGTGGAGGCGGTACCGTAGGGGGCTTTGTCTGCGCCAGGTATTCACTCAAGCGATCGAGGAGGTCGGTTTCCAATCGACCGTTGGACTGGAGAACGCGATAGCCTTGAGTCTTCTCATCTCCTTCGGAATACCAGGCGGAAATACCTGCTTTCACCCGGACCAGCGTTTCGCCGCTTCCCCCAGGCACCAGGTCAATCTTAAATTCATAGTAGGGATGCTGATAGCGATCGAGCTGCATTCCCTGGGTTTGTACGAAGCCCTCCAGCATGGGCAAACGGGAGCCCTGGTAAGCCCCCAGCTTTTTCAGTGCGGCGGTCAAACTGGCAAGGGAAGCGGGATACTCGCGCTCCTTAGGTCCATCGGGCGACTGGGCTTTAAGCGCTGACAGTGTCAACAGGAATACCACCAATGGGGCGCTCCATCGTGAACAGAACCTCACTGCACATGCTCCAGCAACAAACGGTAAATCCATCCTTGTTGACCGTCTGCAGTTTGTACGCGATACCAGTTGGGAGTCTGTAGGAGAACTAGAACAGTATCCCCTTGGGAAAGCGAGTAGACCGTCTTCGATTGACCGTAGGGTTGGGCCTTCAAATCAGCCTTAGAAGATCGGACACGTAGTGAGCTTTCACGTTGTAGATCTTCTTCTATTTGCTTCTGAAGATGCCTACGTTCTCTGCGAGCAGCAGACCCGACTTTCCCTTGAAGTAGCGATGGATCAGGCCTTCGGCGCAATCGGCACACGCAGCAATTTCACGGGTCGTGGTTGCTTCGTAGCCGCGGGACGCGAAAAGCTTGCCCGCTGCCGTAATCAATGCGGCTTCACGCGCAGCGCGATTCCGTGTTCTGCCCTTGGCAGGCTTGGATCTGTTCATCATGTGTGCCGATCTCAGTCATGAACCCGTCGCACTTTGTAAAAGCAAGTTCCAGAGTTGCATTAGAAATTCGTTACTTTGTCATCCTCTTTCTTCAGAACGCTCCCGCGTAGCATCGCCTGGTTCCACGCAGGACAATCGGTTGGTCAGTGTACTCAGGCATGCCCCTCAAATGTCATGGAAATGTCACAAAATGTAAAATTGCTGTCAAGTTCTTTAGGGCTGCTGCGACAGGCATGCGCTATTGGTCATTGTTGTTATTTATTATTTGGTGTCGTAGAACTGTAGTAATTGGAGAGGTGGCCGAGTGGTTGATGGCACCGGTCTTGAAAACCGGCATACCCGGAAGGGTATCGGGGGTTCGAATCCCTCCCTCTCCGCCATTGGCTTTGTAATCTGGCAGTTCCACACCGGTGGTACCTGGACTGGTATCAAATCCAGTGAGAGGAATCTCTGGGCCCATGTGCCGCTCGATCGAAGCCAACGCCGCGACGGTTATTTGTGAGTTCCGAGCCAGAGAATTGCGTCTTCGAATAGTTTGTTCTGCTCGTTGCTGACGAAAATTTTGTCGCCATGCCCCATGTTCATGTAGATCATCCGGTAGCGCGTATTCGTCCAGACTACGGGAAGATCCCCACCGACGATGGTGTCTTTGAGTCCTATCGGATAGTTCTTGGGATCGAGCGTGAGCAGTACTTTTACGTGCTTATTTAGGCGAGGGCTGGGCTTCCAGATGTACCACTCGTTTGCCGGCGAGGTGAATGTGTCGGGTAGGTGATGTGTCACCGGGTGGGAGCGTTCGTCTACGATGAGCTTCGCGGGAAGTGGAGGCCAATTGTTGCCGTAGAAGACGCCACCACCAAGAAAATCAACGAACCACGGCCAGCGCGTACTATCATCATTGTAAGCAGACACATGAAAGCCAAGCCAGGCGCCGCCGTGTTTCATATAATCCTGGAACGCCGCGCGTTGTACTGCGTTTGTCGGAAAATCATTGATCCACAGCACCAACTGGAAGCTCTTTAACTTTTCGGCGTTCAGGGCTTCCCATCGCGTTGTCGATTCGAAGTAAAAATTGTTTTTCCTGGCGAGTTGGGCGAAGAATGGCAGGGCTTGCTCCGCAAATGCGATGTGGTCCGGCTCGCCCTTTGAGGTGTAGAACGCCAGGACGCGGAAGGAAGCCTGTTGTGCAAGAGTCACAGCAGGCGAGAGAACGGCCGCCGCACCGAAGAGAAGAATGAGAAGAGAACGAATCATTGATTGGCGGCCCAAAAGATGAAATTAAAGAGTGTTGTGAAAACCTGATCTTGAAAATGTTCGGCGCAATGCTCCATCAACAACGTCTGCCTCGTGTCTCCATGCCTTCTTCGCGGAAGATAATGCCATCGCGGAGGGGTGTTAGACAAATGATCGTCGTATAGTGGTTCCCACACCGTGGGCAGGACAAAACGAAACCGCTTCCGTACCTCTCTTTTTTCTCCATGGTTCTCGCGATGTCGCGTGCCTGCCGGATCCATGGGCGTGATCCTGGCGCTTTTCGCCTGCGTTGCTGTTACAACCCTGGCGCACGCGCAGACCCAAGAGCCCTCGACCGCGCTGATCAGCAGCAGAGCCGTTGCAATGAACCCGGAAACGGGAAAAGTCTATGCCGTCGAAACCAGCCGCAACGTTGTGTCGGTCTTTGATCCACAAACAGGATCAAGGTCGAGCGTACGTGTGGGGGCGAAGCCGATCGCAATCGCCGTGAATGCGGCAACGGACAAAATTTATGTTGCCAATTCCGAAGCTGGCTCAGTAAGTGTGATCGACGGGAAGGACGATTCCGTGCTTGCGACTGTGAATGTAGGATCGCGCCCTTATGTTGTAGCCGTCAATCCGGCTACGAACAGGATCTATGTATCGAATACATTCAGCGACCTAATCACGGTGATTGACGGCGCGACGAATTCTACAACCACAGTGAAGGCCGGCTCTGCGGATGCAATCGCTGTCGATTCAAAGTTGGACAAGGTATACCTGCTAGGCTACGAGGACACGAATCTGATTGTGCTGAACCGGATGCCTTCCATTGTCGGCAGAATTCCAGTGGGAATACATGCTTGGGGTATTACATTGAGTGAGACGACCGGCACACTTTACGTGACGCGATCCGGAAGCTCGGAACTGGTGATGGTGGATGAGGTTTCTGGCCTTGTTACGACGGTACCGTCCGGTGCGATCCCTTGTGCAGTTGCCGTCAATCCTGTGACCAACATGGCATACGTCGCGAATCACGGCGATGACACCCTAACTGTAATTGACGGCACAAGACGCGCGGTGATCGCGACGGTGAAGGTGGGACTGCGTCCCCAGGCGGTCGCGGTCGACCCGAAAAGAAATCGGGTCTATGTCGCCAACACGCATAGCGACGACCTTACAGTGATCGACGGCGCTCGAAACAGTGTTCTCAAGACACTCAATGCCGGAAAGAATCCTTACGCCATTGCGGTGGACCCGACTAGTGGGCAACTGTATGTGGCCTCGTATGGAGAACCAGCGCTCGTGATTGTTGACCCAAGATAATGAAGATGGACCGGCCTCGGTGGAGAAATCGTTGATGGCAAGAGTGTGCCCCGCTTCCTGAAATTGGGGGCGCAGCATCAAAATCCCGGGAGCGCAATTAGAAGCCTTCGAGCATCCACACGTTCGAAGTTGGGCGGGCTTTCCAAAGCGCAAGGTGCTTGCCGTCCGGGGCGGGTATTGCCCAACCGATCGTCACCTCGGTATCTTCGAGCATTGTCCTGGTCCGCCCTTGAAGATCGATGTTCAGCAGCGCCCACTTTCCAGTGTTGGTGTAAGCCGATGCCCACAAGCTATGGCCGTCGGCCGCGAAGTCGATGCTGCTGATTCCAGCCCAGGCTTGTACGGTCACCGTGCGCCTGGAACCGTCTTCCACAGATAGCAAGTTGATGGTCGGGTCCTTTTGCACGGCCTTGCCTTTCGCAGTTGCCAGGAGTTTACCGTCGGGTGACAAGCTCCAGTTGTACGCGTAGGGAACTTCGTCCTGAATTCTGATTTGCGGCAGTTCCTCGCTTTTGCCGCTAGCAGGATCGAACCGGAAAAACGACAGCTGAGTGGCGTTCCGCAAATCGTATAGGCATAAAGTCGACGGCGGGCGGGCGCACTGCATGTTGCCCAAGCCATCATGTTGCAACAACATTCGCGGCGGGCCACCCGAAAGCGGTACACGCATTAAATGACGCGGACCGGCAGGCGCACCCAACTTCGGCCAGGTTACGTAGAGAACGGTCGAATTATCCGGGGCGAGACGAGGCAACATGGCCTCTTCGTTGCCCCCGACCAGCAGTTCCGGGACGGTCTGGTCAATTTGTTGTTTGAAAATGTGGTAAATGCCATCGCGATCCGAACCGAAAAGAACCGCCTTGCTGTCTGGTGTCCACGAAAATGGATAATCCCTCCAGTTATCAAGCGTCAGGCGCTGCGGCGTCCTTAGTCGCATACCGCCTGCGCTTAGCTCCGAAACGTATACACCTGGGTTCAAGGATTTCTTTGTATACGCTATGCGTTTACCGTCTGCGCTGGCATTAAGACTCGATATATCATCCGGCGTGGCGGTCAGACGCGAAGCAGTTCCGGCAACGCGTCCGCGCGAATCGAGTGGTACCGACCAGATGTTGGCGTCACTTTGATTCGGTGGCGGTTCAGAAACCGTGTAAACCAGGTGGTTGTCAGGCGTCCACACTAGTCCCGGACCAAGTTCCATCTCTGCATTAATCGCAGGTTGGCGACTGGCGGGGGAAAAGGTCGTTTCTTGTCGTCCGCTATCCAGATTGAACAAAGCTATACTCGTGTTGACTTGCCACTGCTCCAATGCATAGGTTCCGATTACAGAGGCAATTCGTCGCCCGTCTGACGACCAGGCAGGCGCTCCGAACATGCATCTCTCCCTTGCGACCAGCCGCCTTGGCTTCTCTCCATTGCCTTCCATTACCCACATTTCCTCATTAAGGTGGGTACCTCTCACGAAGGCGATCTTCGACCCGTCTCGCGAAACAGAAGCAAGTCGGCCGTCGTCGATCAGTTTGCGAGGTGATCCACCCATGATCGAGATTTGCCATAGGCTGGAAGAGGCCTTTGGTCCTTCCACCCAGCTCGCAACCAAATGGGTTCCATCGGGATACCACGCCTCGGGGACGGCAGCGAACCCAGTGGGGAGGTTCAGAGGATGAGTTTCGCCGCTATCAATCTGCCGCAAGTAAAAACCCGTTTTGTCAGAAAACGCCAGGTACTTGCCATCCGGAGAAATTGCAGCACCCAGGACAGGATCGTCCTCAGGATTTGCAGTAAGACGCTGCTGTTTGATCTGGATGGGTTGGCGTGACCAATGCGCTATAACCCATCCCACAGCCACGCCGACTAGCAGCACCGCAGCGGAGGCAAAGATGCGCCACCGCCTCGAATGCGCAGCGAACCGGGGAGCCGACGGTGCGATAACAGTCGCGGCCGCCCCGTTTATCGGCGCGAGGAAGCGGTAGCCGCGTCGGGCCACAGTTTCTACAAATCGGGGGTTCTCTGCCGAGTCACCGAGCGCGTCCCGCAGCCTGCGGATTGCTGCATTCAGGCCGTGATCGAAATCGACGAAGGTATCCGCCGGCCAGAGCTTCTTTTGCAATTCTTCGCGGGTCACTACTTGGCCAGGGTGCTCGAGGAGCAAAGTTAAGATTTGAAAGGGCTGTTCCTGAAGCTTTACCCTCGAACCATTGCGCCGCAACTCGCCTGCCCTGAGATCAACCTCGAAAATCCCAAACTGAACGGAACCCGTCCCGTTTTCGCTGATCACCGCCATACTCCCCACTTCACAACGTCCGCAGTTTAGCAGAATGCAAGCGCTTTGATCATGTGATGCGTGCGCCCAAGTATCTGACGCAAGGAGATTTATTCCGTTATCGAGATATGACCCGCCAGTTACCCGCAGAGCGTTGAGGTACGCAACCGCAGAACCGATGCTCGGCCTCATTGCGGAGGTGAAGTGCCATGCATCGACGGTTCAAGGCTGTTCTTCTGTTTGCTCTTACGGGCTTCGGTCTCTTGGGATCGAGCTTCGCAGAAAACCCACAGGTCACTGTTTCTGTCTACAACGATGTCGAGGTCTCCCCCGATACTCTGACCCAGGCCGAGCAGCGAGCAGCGAATATCTTCTTGCGCGCTGGTTTCGATGTAACCTGGCTCAACTGCGCTCAGATGAACGGCGGTACTGCGGCGTGCAATGAAATGGACGAGCCCGCCCATCTAAGTCTGAGGATCACGTCTCAGGTCGCACGCTCCACCAGCGATACAGCATTCGGCGTCGCTTTTCTGGCATCCGACGGAACCGGCCGATACGGTGATGTGTTCTGGAAACGAGCACAGGAACTTCACGCCAACTCGAAGGTTGATCTGGCTCTAATTCTCGGCAGCGTCATGGCTCATGAGATGGGGCATCTGCTGCTCGGATCCAACGCCCATGCCATTAGCGGAATCATGCGAGCACATTGGGAAAGTACTGAGCTTCGCCGCATCGCTATGGGAACCCTTCTGTTCTTGCCCGAGCAGGGCAGACGAATGGGTAAGAGAATGGCCGGCTCCAGAACGGTTCTAATCTCAAGCCTCAGAGGCTGTTCTTCGATCCTCCCAGCGCAACGGTGCTGTTCTTCCTAAAACAGCAGCTGCGAGGCCTTAAGTCGGCCCCGCAGCGTTGTCCGGATTTCGCGTTAGTAGACGGTAATGCTCCCGTCCAGCAGGTTGCCGCT